>CAZSUJ010000088.1:0-10208 GCA_964609925.1 uncultured Chthoniobacter sp.
TTCAACGTGGTCCCCGAGCCCTCGACCTACGCGCTGCTCGGACTCGGTGCCGGCGCCCTGGCGCTCATGCGCTGGCGTCAACGCCGCCGCGAGAGCTGACCGTCACCGCATTGGTTGTCGGGCGGGAGGTCCCCGGGCCTCCCGCCCCTTCCCCGGCATGACTTCCTCTCCCTCCCGACTGCGCGGGTTGCTGCGCGATCTGACCGACGGCCTCGCCCAGCAGATGTTCTTCTGGGGCCGCGACGTCGCGCACCCGGAAGGCAACGGCCTCATCCGGGCCGGCCTCCAGCGCATCGCCCGCGTGGAAACCGGGGGCGAGGGCACCAGCCGTTACCGGATCGAGCGCGAGCAAGGCTGGATCGAGTTGCACGGCTTCTGCGCCGGATGGCGTCCGCACGACCCGACTGCCACCGGCATGCTTTTCGTGCGGCGATGCCATCGCATCTTCCTCGCCCGCGGCGAAATGACCCCCGGCCGTTACGACATGCAACGCCTGCGCGGCGGCACGGTGGACGAGATGCTCGCCGCCTGCGGTCCCTTCCTGCGCTGGTGGATGGACTACGAGGCGTGGGCCGCGGACGAATTCGGCCCCGCTTGGCGCGACGCCGCCTGGCGCGACTACCGCAAGCTGCGGGGCACGCGCGCCTGGCTCGCCCCGGACGATGCACTCGTGTGGCTGCAGGAATTCACCGCCGATCCCCGCACCACCAAACGCCCACGCGAAATCCTCCGCGCCGCAAAGTCCCCCCGCCCTCAACTCTCAGCCCTCAACTGACCATGAAGACCCCCGTCACCATCCTCACCGGCTTCCTCGGCGCCGGCAAAACCACCTTGATGAACCGCGTCCTCACCGGACAGCACGGCCAGCGCATCGCCGTGATCGAGAACGAATTCGGCGAGGTCGGCATCGACCACGAGTTGGTCATCAATGCGGAGGAGGAGATCTTCGAGATGAACAACGGCTGCATCTGCTGCACCGTGCGCGGCGACCTCATCCGCATCCTCGGCAACCTCATGAAGCGCCGCGACCGCTTCGACCACATCCTCATCGAAACCACCGGCCTGGCCGACCCGGGCCCCGTCGTCCAGACGTTCTTCGTCGACGACGACATGAAGCAGAAGCTTTCGGTCAACGCCGTCGTCACCCTCGTCGATGCCAGGCACATCCTCGAACACCTAGACGACAGCGACGAAGCCAAGGAGCAGATCGCATTCGCCGATCTGGTCCTCCTGAACAAATGCGACCTCGTCGCACCCGCCGACCTCGACCGGCTCGAGGCCCGTATCAAGGCGATGAACCGCGTCGCCCGCGTCCACCGCACGACAAATGCGGACATCGAGATCGCCAAGGTCCTCGACGTCGGCGGCTTCAACCTCGACCACGCCATCGCCCAGGACCCGCAGTTCCTCGAGCCGGAGTATCCCTTCGAGTGGGGCGGCATCTTCCACTTGCCCGCCGGAACCGCGGAAATCACCGCCAACGCCAATCCGGACCCGACCATGCGCCTCGTCATCATCCCGGTCGCCGGCGACGGCGAGGAGGAGCTGGCCGCCGCGCGTGAGGCCGCCGTGCGCGCCTTCTCCGAGCGCGAGGATGTCCCCTCCGCCCCGAACGGGTCGGCCTTGGCGGGCGATGGCAACCTGCGCGAACTCGTCCTGCAGGATGGCCCCATGCGCTGGACACTCGACGTCCCGCGCGAGGGCCACTACGCCCTCTTCACCGAGCACTATCCCGAGGAGCTGGAAATGCAGGTCATGGCGGCAGGCGGACCCGTCGCCGCCTCGCCGGCCGGCGCCTACAAGCCCGACCACGAGCACGATGAGACCGTGAGCAGCGTGGGGATCGAGGCGGACGGGGACTGCGACGGCGAGAGGCTCAGCCGCTGGCTCGGACGCCTCCTGCGCGAGAAGGGCACCGACATCTTCCGCATGAAGGGCGTGTTCTCCGTGCGCGGGCAGGACAAGCGCATCGTCTTCCAGGGCGTCCACATGCTGCTCGACTCGAAACCCGGCGAGCCTTGGGGCGACCGTCCGCGCCGCAGCGCGCTGGTCTTCATCGGACGCAACCTCGACCGCGAGGAACTGACCCGCGAATTCCACGCATGCCTAGCCTGACCGAAAAGCCCGCCGCCGAATCCTACCTCGGCACGACGAAGCATCACGTCCTCGACGACTATGCACTCGATGTGCGGTGGTCCCACGGCGGTGCCTACCTTGCTGCGCTGCCGAGCGCCGGGCGCCCCGTCGTGTTCGACGCCACCGGCACACCGGTCGCCGAGTTGCCGACCCACCGCGGCGGCAACGCCTCCCTCGCCTGGCACCCCGCCGAGCCCGTTCTCGCCACGGTGGGACAAGACTCCGTCCTTCGCCTGCACTCCGCGCCCTTCGGCCGCAGCACGCGCGAGATCGCCCTGCCTCGCGGCTGGTGCGAGCGCGTGGCGTGGAGCCCGGATGGCAACCGTCTTGCCGTCACCTGCGGACGCCGCGTGCTTGTCCTCGATGCGGGCAGCGGTGAGGTAGCCGCAACCTTCGACGACCACCGCAGCACCGTCACGGACGTTGCTTGGAACCCGACGCGCGACGACCAATTCGCCGCGGTCTGCGATGGCGGGGCGAAGATCTGGCGGCTCGGGAAGAAGTCCCCCAGTGGCCACTTTGACTGGGGCGGCGCCAGCCTGCTTGTCACGTGGAGCCCCGACGGGCGCTGGGTCGTCACCGGCGACCAGACCCCGAGCGTTCACCTCTACGACACCACCCGCAAAACGCCGCTGCACATCCAGGGATTCGAGTCCAAGGTGAAGTGCTTCGCCTGGGCCGACCGCGGTGAGCACCTCGCCACCGGCGGCGGATCGGTCATCACCCTGTGGCCGTGCACCGGGCGCAAAGGCCCCGACGGCGCGACTCCCATCCAACTCGCCGGGCACCTCGGCGAGGTGCTGAGCATGGATTTCTTCCCCGGCCGCCCCGTTCTTGCCTCGGGCGGGGCGGACGGGCTCGTCCTCGTCTGGCTCCCGCTGCAGCACAGCGGTCCGGCCCTCCTGGCCAAGAGCGAAGCCGAGATCACGGCCGTCCGCTGGAACCCCGGCGCATTCCTCCTCGCCTATACCACCTCCGCCGGCGAGGTCGCCGTCGGAACCCTCCGCACCAAGGTGTCTGCCGGCGGCTGACCGCACACTAACAACTGAAGACTGAATACTTACCCATGAAACTCCCCGTCACCGTCCTCTCCGGCTTCCTCGGCGCCGGCAAAACCACGCTCCTCAACCACATCCTCCACAACCGCGAAGGCCGACGCGTCGCGGTCATCGTCAATGACATGAGCGAGGTGAACATCGACGCGGAACTCGTGCGCGACGGCGGGGCGGAGCTGAGCCGCACCGAGGAGAAACTCGTCGAGATGTCCAACGGCTGTATCTGCTGCACCCTGCGCGACGACCTGCTCAAGGAGGTCTCGCGCCTGGCCCGCGACGGACGTTTCGACTACTTGCTGATCGAGTCCACAGGCATCTCGGAGCCGCTGCCTGTCGCACAGACCTTCACCTTCGCCGACGAGGAAGGCCACGGCCTGCAGGAACTCACCCGCCTCGATACCATGGTCACGGTGATCGACGCCGCCAACTTCCTCCAGCAGTTCGACGCCGCCGAATACCTCTCCGAGCGCGGCATGGCGGCCGGCGAGGGCGACGAGCGCACCATCGCCGACCTCTTCATCGACCAGGTCGAGTTCGCCGATGTCCTCATCATCAACAAGACCGACCTCGTCACGGCGGACGAACTGGCCCGACTGCACGCGATCCTCCGCCAGTTCAACCGCACGGCTGACATCCTCGACGCCGAGCGCGGCACCGTTCCGCTTGGCCGCGTGCTCGACACGAAACGGTTCGACATGGAGAAGGCGCAGGCCTCCGCGGGCTGGATCAAGGAGTTGCAGAACGAGCACACGCCCGAGACGGAGGAATACGGCATCGGCAGCTTCGTCTTCCGCGCCCGCCGCCCGTTCCACCCGCAGCGGTTCTGGGATTTCCTGCACACCGAATGGCCCGGACTCCTCCGCTCGAAGGGGCATTTCTGGCTGGCCACCCGCCACGACATGATCGGCCTGTGGAGCCAGGCCGGCGGCAGCGCGGAATACAAGCCCGTCGGCTACTGGTGGGCCGCCGCCCCCAAGTCGCGCTGGCCCGATGACGACGACACCTGGCGTGCGATCATGAAGGATTGGCAGGAGCCCTTCGGCGACCGTCGCCAGCAGATCGTTTACATCGGCCAGGACCTGCCGAAGGAGGCCATGCTGTCGGAACTCAACGCCTGCCTGCTCACCGATGAGGAAATGGTCCGCGGACCCGAGGCATGGCGCCTCCTGCCCGACCCGTTCCCGGAATGGCTGACCGAGGCACAGACCGAGCACGCCCACGCGCATTGAGAACCGACGCGGAAACGCCTTCGTTCACGCCGCCCCGACCTTGCACGCCATGATCAGACTCCTCGCCGCCCTGTGGCTCGCCGTGGCCGTCGTGCCCCCTGCCCACGGACAAGCGCCGCCCGACGCCGACCGGAAGCTCCGCATCGTCACCAGCTTCCTTCCCGTCCAATCCCACACCGCCGCCATCGCAAAGGATCGCGCGAAGGTTGTGCAACTGCTCGGCAAGGATGTCGGTCCCCACGACTTCCAACTCTCTCCCGGCGTGGTCAAGAAACTCGCCGACGCGGACCTGCTCATCATCAATGGTGCAGGGATTGAGGAGTGGCTGGGGGACTTGATCGCAAGGTCCGGCAACCCCGATCTCGTCGTCGTTGACTCCTCGCGCGGCATCGATCTTGTCGAGAGCCCGGAGGAGATCGCCGTCGGCGGCGGGGGAAGCGGCCACCACCACCATCATCACCACGGCGATGGCAATCCCCACATCTGGCTCGATCCGGTGATCGCCCGCAAGCAGGCGGCCAACATCGTCGCCGCCCTGCAGAAGGCGGACCCGGCCAATGCCGCGACCTACGCCGAGAACGGCGCCGCCTACGCGGCCAAGCTGGAGGCGCTCGACGCCAAGTTTCGCACGACGCTCGCGCCGTTGCCCAACAAGAACCTCGTCACCTTCCACGATGCCTTTCCCTACCTCGCGGCCCGCTACGGGCTGAACTACGTGGGCGCCATTTCCGAGTTCCCGGAGAAAGACCCGACGCCGAGGCAACTCGCCTCGCTGGTGGACAAGATCCGCGCGCTGAAAGTCGGCGTGCTCTTCGCCGAGACGGGCTACGCGCCCGGATTGCTCGAGCGGATCGCCGAACAGACAGGCGCCAAGGTTTCCCAACTCGACACGCTCGAGGTCGGGCAAGGGCATGCCACCGCGTATCTCGATCGCATGCAGAAGAACCTGTCCTCGCTGCAGCAGGCTTTTCGGACCAGCCAATGACGGCCCGCGACCGCACGCTCATCCGCCTGCGCAACCTCGGCGTTCGCTACGGTGCGCACTGGGCGCTGCGGGACTTCAGCCTCGAGATCGAGCGCGGCGACATCATCGCCATCATCGGTCCCAACGGCGGCGGCAAGTCCACCCTGCTCAAGGCGATTCTCGGACTCGTCCCCGTGGCCGCGGGCGCGGTTGAAAATGCCGGCGCCCCACTCCGTATCGGCTACGTGCCGCAGCACCTCGCTTATGACGCCACCTTTCCGATCACGGTGGGCGAGTTCCTCACCGTGAACCACCCCGGGCGGTTCCTTTGGTTCGGCGGCACCGGACGGAGGCAACGCGACGAGATCACACGAACCCTGGAGCGTCTGCAGGTCGCCGACCTGCTCCGGCAGAGGCTCGGAACGCTCTCCGGCGGACAGTTCCAGCGCGTCCTCATCGCGGCCGCGCTGCTGCAGAAGCCCGACCTTCTCCTGCTCGACGAACCCTCGTCCAACGTCGACCGCCGCGGCAGCGACGATTTGTGCGCGCTCCTCGGTGAAATCCACCGCACCACCTCGCTCGCGGTTCTCTTCGTCTCCCACGATCTCCATTTCGTCAGCCACCTGGCCGCCAAAGTCTGCTGCCTCAACCAGACTTGCTGCGCGGTCGGCGATCCGGCCTCCGTGCTCAACGAGCATCTCCTCGAGCGCACCTACGGCGCCGTCCCCTACCGTTGGCGGGCGCTCGAGCCCGTCCTTTCATGACGTTCGCCGAAATCTGGTCCTACGAATTCATGCGCTACGCGCTGATTTCCGCCGTCATCCTCGGTCCCACGTGCGCGCTGCTGGGAGTGTTCGTCACCCTGCGCGGCATGGCCTTTTTCAGCGATTCCCTCGCCCACTCGGCCGTGACCGGCGTGGCCCTCGGGTTCCTGCTGCAGGAAAAGACGGGCCTCGGAATCGACCCCATGCTGGTGGTGCTCGTCTTCAGTGTCGCCCTCGCCTCGCTCATGGCCTGGCTCTTTCATCGCACGACCCTGCGGCCGGATACCGTGATCGCCTTTTCCTTCACCGGCAGCGTGGCCCTCGGCGTCGTCATCATCGCGTGGCTCCAGCAATACCGGCTGCTCGACGGGATCCTTTTCGGGAGCATCTATGCCAACGGCCCCGCCGACATCCTGCGTCAAGCCGTCCTCGCCGTGCTCGTCCTCGGCTTCCTTCTCCTGCAAATGCGTCCGCTGACCCTTTCCACCCTGCACCCCGAGTTGGCCGGGACGCGCGGCATCCGCACCGGGCTGCTCAACTACGTCTTCGCCATCCTCATCGCCGCGACAGTCGTGGTCTCCCTGCGCATGCTGGGCGCTCTTTTGCTCAGCGCCCTCATCGTCATTCCCGCCGCCGCGGCCAAGCTCGTGAGCAACAGCTTCGCCGCCATGCTCCTCGTCTCCGCCGCCATCGGCCTCGTGATTCCGTTCGGCGGCGTGCTGGTCTCCTGCCAGCTCGACCTGCCCACCGGCCCCACGATCGTGCTCGCCAATGTCGCCATCCTCATCCTGTGCTACGCTGGCAAAGTTTTCCTCAGCCCGGCCAGGGCGTTTCCGTCGCAAGCTTGAATCCCCAAGGACAGCCACCGTGACTCCTATCCTCCTCCTCTCCGGCTTCCTCGGCGCAGGCAAAACCAGCCTGCTCCGCGATTTGCTGCCGCCGCTCGAGGAAAGCGGCATCACGCCGCACGTCATCCTCAACGACCACCAGAATGCCCGCGTCGATGCGTCCTCGCTCCAAGCGCCCGGACGCGCCGTCAAGCCGCTGACCGGACATTGCGTGTGCTGCGATTCCCTCGACAGCCTCCGCGAGGCCCTCGCCTCGATTGCGGACGCCCCGCGTCAGGCCGTCCTGCTCGAGGCCAGCGGGTCGGCTGACCCCGGCACGCTCCTGGTCCAACTCTCCGCCGCCCCCGAGGTCCGCGCCCGCTTCGCCCCGATCATCCAGGTCACGCTCGTCAACGCCCGCCGCTGGCAGAAGCGTTTCTGGCACAATGAACTCGAGCGCCTCCAAGTCCGCACGGCCAGCCACCTCATGGTCACGTGGACCGACCAAGTGGACGAGACGCGCCGACGCGAGGTTCTGGCCGCGCTGGAAAAGCTCAATCCCCGAGCCACGCTTTGCGATGCCGCCACGCTGCTCGGACTTCTCCGCCGCTACGCCGACGAGCCTGCGCTGCCGCCCGAGCCTGCGCGGAGCGGATCCGGCTATTTCGCCATGAGCCCGGTCCACGAGCTGGCCCACGACTTCGTCGCCACCACGCTCGCCCTTCCACCCGCCGTCCATCGCGACGCGTTGCTGCGCTGGATCGACGGCCTCCCGCCCGAAGTTCTCCGCACGAAGGCCATCGCCCGCTTCCATGACGAACCCGGCGCGGAATTCCTCGTCGAGAAGACCGATGACCACCGGTGGGGCGCCACCCCCCTGCCCCTCGCCCAGCCATCCGGACTCGATCCCGCGATCATCCTCATCGGGGTGAAGCTCGATCACGATTCCCTGCAGGCGCAGGTCGCGAAGCTCGGGTGAGCGTCCCGAGCCTTGGCGCCTCGCAACCCCGGGTTGCACGACCGTCAAAAGCCGCTACTTTCCTCGCACCCATGGGACGCATCCTCGTCATCCTCGCGGTCGCCGGAGCCCTCGCGGTCACCGCGGCATGGCTCGCCCTCGGGGCGAACACGGGTTGGACGCGCATGAAGATCGAGACGAAGAAAATCGATCCCGTCACCGAGATCGAATTCACCGAATACGCCCCCGGCTTCATCCCGGGGATCGACGCCCTCGCCGTCGGGCTCGGCGGCTGCACTTTCCTGCTCGGGTTGGGATGGTTCCTGTCCCGGCAACAATCCAAAACCAAAACATCATGAAAACATCGCACATCCTCGCCCTCACCGTCGCCCTAACCGCTGCCGCCCAGGCCGCGCCGCTCACCTTCGACTTCAAGGACCCGAAGGGCGTCAACAACGTCGTCTTCAAACTCGACGCTCCCCTCGAGTCGATCAACGGCACGGCCAACGGCGTGTCGGGCACCGTCACCATTGATCCCGCCGACCCCTCGAAAGCCACCGGCAAGATCGTCGTGGAGACAAAGTCGCTCACCGTGCCGAACTCGGTCATGCAGGACCACATGCTCGGCGAGAAATGGCTCAACGCCGAAGCCCACCCCGAGATCACCTTCGAAGTGAAAGGCATCTCGGACGTCCAGCGCCAGGGCGACACCGGCACGGCCAAGGTGTCCGGCACCTTCACCCTCAAGGGCGTGACCAAGGACATCACCGTTGACGCCAAGGTCACCTACCTGCCCGGCCGCCTCGCCGAGCGCACCTCGGAGAAAACCCCCGGCGACCTGCTCGTCATCCGCTCGCAGTTCAAGATCAACCGCAGCGACTTCGGCATCATGGCCGGCCAGGCCGCCGACAAAGTGGCCGAGGAGATCGAGCTCTCGCTGAGCATCGCCGGCGCCGCGCCCAAGTCCTGATCCGCGCCGCCGTCCCTGGCGTCCGAAAACTGTAGCGGCGATATCCCCATCGCCCTAGTCCTTCGATCCCGGCGGTCGGAGACCGCCGCTACAGTTTCAGCCGGGATGCGGAGACCCGCTTAGCCCTCGTGGCCGTCGGTGTCGGCGAGGTAATCCTCGACCAGCAGCATGTTCTTGGCACCCGCGCGCTCGATGATACGCAGGAGCTGGTCGGCTGACGAAATCTCCTCGACCTGCTCGGTCACGAACCACTGCAGCATGGCCGCCGTGGCGTGGTCTTTCTCGGCGATAGCGAGGTCCATGATCGCGTTGATGGACTTCGTCACAGTCACTTCGCTGTCGAGCGCGGCCTGCGCCGCCTCGGCCGCGGATTTGTAGGTGTGCGGCGGCGCGGGAATGGCCGGGATTTCGACCCGTCCGCCCGCATCCAGCACGTAGCGCAGGAACTTGTGCGCATGCTCGCGCTCCTCCGTCGCCTGCTTGAAGAAATGCTTGGCCAGCAGCGGCAACGCCTCGAACTCGAAGTAGGCGGCCATCGCGTCGTATTTGATCGAAGCGGAGAACTCCATCCCGATCTGCGCATTGAGCGCGTCCTGCATCTTGGCGGAAATGATCATCATGCCGGACTAGATAGCACAGTCCGTCCTTCCCGGCGAGCCGGCAATGCGGACAACCGCCTACCCGCAGGACCGCCCCAACCAAGCGGCGTAGTCCGCCGCCGTGCTCTCCCCCGCCGCGAGCGCGAGGGTCTGCAGGACCGCTTCCTCCTCCGGGGCTTGCAACCGCGGCCCGTTCGCAGCGAGGAAAGTATAGGCGGCCATGAAGCCGGTGCGCTTCTTCCCATCGAGGAATGGGTGGTTCTTCACAATGCCCTCGGCGTAGAGCGCCGCCAGCGAGAAAAGGTCCGGGCTCCCGTAATGGAAGGCCTGCGGCGGACGGTTCAGCGCCGAATCCAGCAACCCCTCGTCGCGGATGCCGTGCAACCCGCCGAACCGGGCCACCAACTCCGCATGCACCGCGACGACGATGTCGCGCGTGATCCAGACCGGTTCGCTCATTTTGCCAGCTCGCGCAGGGCGTTCCGGTAGCGGTTCATGCCCTCCTCCGCGAGGCGCATGATCTCCGCAAAACGCGGCCGCTCCGGCGTCATCAGCAAAGAATCCTGCGGCGCCTCCGTGAGGTAAATCGTGTCCCCCTCCGCCACGCGCAGCTCCTTGAGGGCCTCTTTGGGCAGCACGATGCCGAGGGAGTTCCCGATCTTGCGGACTTTGGTTTCAATAGGCATGGAATAACATTCGTTATAAC
>CAZSUJ010000089.1:0-10195 GCA_964609925.1 uncultured Chthoniobacter sp.
GCAACTCCGACACATGCAAATGCACAGCCTCCTCCTCCAAAGCCACCACGAGCAAGGGCCGGTCGAGCGAGATGGTGCGGTGGAGTTTCATGAATGCAATAAGAACACTTCTCGGCTCCAGAGGCCAGCGAGCCGTCTGTATCCAGCTACGGAGCGTGCGCCTAGTCGAACCGTCTCAATAGTCTGGGGTCCAGTGGCCCGAAGCGCGCCCAATTCTGCAGCATTGTTGCAGGCATCGTGGTGTCGCTCATGTCACTTATCACCAATCCCCGAGCGCCACGTCTTGGCAAAGTCTGAAGAACGGGTGAATGCGCAGCTGGAGCCCCACTGCCCGAGCGGCCCCGAGGCGAATACCGACCTGACTGGTTGGTGTCCGCCTCGGCCGCCACAGCTCCGTTGGGCCTGCTGGGATGGTGGTAGGAGCGGTCGATCGAAAGCACTAGACGCCGAGAGCCCAAAACATCCGAGGAAGAATGAATCCCACCGTAGCGCCCGTCATCTCGTTCCCATCGCGCGAATCGTCATCGGCTGAACTCCAGTTCCCTCCACTCGGACCACTCGCTCTTGCCGAGTTCATTCTTGGCTTGGACGCGCCACCGTAGCTTCTGCTTTCCCCCGCCTGTGCCTGCAAGATAAGGCACTTCAGCCTCCCTGGTCAGAAAGGGAACCCAACGCCCCTGCGCCATTAGCTCGGTCTGCAATTCGTAGCGCATTGGATAAAGTCCGGACGATGGATACCAACGAAAGTCCACCAACCGCGGGTGGTGATTGAACACCTGACCCTGCGTGGGTGTGATAAGAATGGGTGTGGTCGGGGTGCCATCGTTGGAGAAGACCCCGTTGAATGGATCCTGCTTTGCCAGAACTCGCCCATCTGCAATCCAAAGAGAGAACGTGAGCGCCTGCGGGAAAACCTCGGACCGCGGCACAACGACGCCGTAATAGAGAACGTCGGACTGGACGGAGCCATCCGAAGACAGACTTGGAGGTCCGAGAAGCGCCGTAACCTCGGAAACGGTCATGCCCTCGCGCACCTTTTGCCAAGCTTGGTAGTCCGGCTGATCAGCCGCGGCGAGCAGCGACGACGCCAAGAAAATCAGCAGTAAAGCTGGCTTCATAGGAGTTCCACGATGATGCCTAACTTGCTGACACGCGAGGTCAAAACTACCTCGCGGTGCGCATTACTCAGCCGTAGCCATCGAATTCATGCACGGCAGGCCGGGGCCGGCCACCCTTCAGGAATCGTGCTGGTGGAGGGCGCGCGGCCCCCTCGACGAAAGTCTCAATGCAGACCCGGAAACGGCCGATCCCGACCGCACTGTTGCGGATCGGAATTCACCAGAGGCACAAGGTTGACCGCTCACCCGTCGCGAGTTACTGCCTTCTCCCATGAGGCCCTCCTATCCGGTTCCGGTCGGCGTTGTCGAGCTGGGTATACTGGCAATTGTTGTCCTAGTGGCCGTCATCTCGTCGCCCATGATCGGCTTTCTCGCCGCCTTGACCTTCGATCAGCTCTTCAATCTCGGTGAAGGCCTGCTCTGGCTGGGCATCGGGCTGGTGATTGCCACCCGCACACTTCGGTCCAAGGACGGGAAACGGATCGGCTACGGCGCGGCGGTTTCGTTTGCGCTTTTCGGCGTCAGCGATTTCATCGAGATGCGGACCGGAGCTTGGTATTCCCCGTGGTCCCTCCTGGCGCTCAAGGCTGCCTGCGTCGCCTCTCTGCTCGCGCACTTCATCGCTTACCGGAAACGACAAGGGAGCAAGGCCACGTCCGGCATGCCCGGGGAGCGCTGAAGGGCCTAGGAGATTGCGATTTCCAACTAGTTCGACTAGTTTGTTTACATGATCAAGGAAGTGGGAGCCTTCGAGGCCAAGACGCATCTTTCGCGACTGCTCGACGAGGTGGCGGCGGGAGAGACGATCTACATCACCAAGCACGGCAAGCGGGTGGCGGAACTGCGTCCGACCGAACCGCCGAAGCGGAACCATGCGAAGCGCGGCTGCGCGAAGGGTGCGGGTTTCTACATGGCCCCCGACTTCGATGCCCCGCTCGAAGAGTTCAAGGACTACATGTGAGGTATCTTGTTGATACCAATGCTTGGATCGCCCTCTTCGAGGACTCCCCGGTCCTAACGGAGCGCGCCGCTGGGTTGATGGAAGCCGGCGCGTCGGAATGCTACGTCAGCCTCGCCAGCGTGTGGGAGGCGGCCATCAAGGTCGGGCTCGGCAAGTTAAAGCTCCCCTATTCACTCGACCGCGATCTGCCGCGGATCTTCGAAGACAACAGCTTCTCCATCCTTGAACCGGACTGGCAGGCGGTCACCGCGGTGCAGGATCTCGAGCCGGTCCACGGCGACCCGTTCGACCGCATCCAAGTCGTGCAGGCCCGCCGGCACCGACTCGACATCATCAGTCGGGATCCGGTCTTCGATCGCTACGGTCTGCGCCGGGTGTGGTGAGGCGCTCGCGGCGTTCCATCCACCAGGCGATCCAAATGCACGCCTCGTAGAGCAACACCATGGGCGCGCCCATCAGGAGCAGGGTGAAGACATCGGAAGTCGGCGTGATCACCGCGGCGAGGAGGAAGATGACAACGATGGCGTAGGGCCGCGTGGCGCGCATCTGGCTGTGCTCGAGGATGCCGACCTTGACCAGTGCGAGCACGACGACCGGCAGCTCGAACGCTAGGCCGAAGGCCAGCACGAACTGGGTGGTGAAGCTGTAGTATTCGCCAACCGTCCAAGTCGGCCGCCAACTCATGGCCTGCGCATCCTGGAAGAAAAACTGCAGCGTCTGCGGGAGCACGCCGTAGAAAGCAAAGCCGGCGCCGGCGAGGAAAAGGCCGAATCCGACGAGCGAGGCGAGCAGCACAACCTTTTGCTCCTGCCTCGTCAGGGCCGGCAGCACGAACTCGGCGAGAAAGTAGAGGAGCGCGGGGAACGAGATGATGAGACCGGCGTAGAACGCGAGCTTGAGCGAAATCGTCATCGAGTCGGCCACGCCGAGCGACTGCAGGTTGTCCGCCCGGGAGGGATCGACCGACAGCAACGGGGCCTGCACGAAGGCGGCAATCTCGGTGCGGAAAACGAATGCCACCAGCATGGCTGCACCGAGCGCCACGGCCATCCGCACGACCATCCGGCGCAGATCCTCGACATGCTCGAGGAACGGCTTGGGCGCGTCCCGCTCGTCGCGGAACTTGAGGAACTTCTGCAGGCTCATTCCAGCAAGCCCCCGGCCGCGAGCCTCGCGTAGAGGGAGAGCGTGTTTGCGTCCTCAATCACTCCACCGCGCACCATGGCCTCTAGCTCCCCGACGGAAAAGGCTCGGACCTCCAGGATCTGCTCCTCGGCATCGTGCGAGCTGAGGGCAGGATCCCACTCGACCGTTGTCGCGAGGAACTGGTGCGTGTGTTCGTCGGTGAATCCGGGCGACGTGAAAAACTTGCCGAGATAGGCAACCTCACCAGTGACCTCGCACCCGGCTTCCTCGCGCAATTCGCGGCGGGCTGCTTCCTCGATCACTTGGAAGTCCCCCTCATCCTCGACTTGTCCGGCCGGGAACTGCCAGAAATCGCGGCGGGCTGGCACCCGTTCCTCGCGGATGAGGACATACCTGCCGTCAGGCAACCGCGGGGCAACACTCACCCCGACCTTGCGCGAGATGCGTGTCCACTCGCGCCCGGAGGGCTTCGAAGGCGTGCGCACCAACTCGCGCACCACGCGCACATGCGGGGACTCGAGCAGCACGTCCTCGCGCAGAACCTCCCAACCGTCGTTCATGACCGACCGGCGGCGAGGTGCGCACGCCACCATTCGAGGCGGGCGGCCACGCGGTCCGGCGAGGGCGCTCCCTCGGCCGTCCTCGCCGCGAGCGACGAGCGTGCGTCGAGCACTCCGTGCGCGTCGGCTCCGAAGAGCGCGCTGGCCGCTTTGAGGTCGGCGGACGAAAGGTCTTTCAGCGTCACTCCACGCTCCGCCGCCAACCGCACCAGGCGCCCCACCACCTCGTGTGCCTCGCGAAAGGGCAGGCCCTTGCGAACGAGGTAATCGGCCCAGTCGGTGGCCACGAGCAAGACATCGCCCGCAGCAGTCGCCATGCGGTCCTTGTCCCAATCAGCCGCAGCGAACATCTCGGCGAGGATGTCGAGCGAGGCGCCGAGCGTGTCGGCCGAATCAAAGACCGGCTCCTTGTCCTCCTGCATGTCGCGATTGTAGGCGAGCGGAAGGCCCTTCAGCGTGGTGAGAAGACTGATGAGGTTCCCATAGAGGCGCCCCGTGCGGCCCCGCGCCAACTCGGCGATGTCCGGGTTCTTCTTCTGCGGCATCAGGCTCGAACCGGTCGTGTGCGCATCGCTGAGACGGAGGAAGCCGAACTCGGCCGAGGCCCAAAGGACCGTGTCCTCGCAAAGGCGCGAAAGATGCATGCCGCAGATCGCGCAGGCCGAGAGGAATTCGCACGCGAAATCGCGGTCGGAAACCGCATCCATGCTGTTCTGCGAGAGGGCGGAAAAACCGAGATCGGCCGCGATCGCCGCGCGATCGAGCGGGATGGTGGAGCCCGCGATGGCCCCGGAGCCCAGCGGCATCACCTCGGCGCGCCGAGCCGCGTCGGCCAGACGGCCCGCGTCACGTTCGAGCATCTCGATGTAGGCCAGCACGTGGTGCGCCGCGGGGACGGGTTGCGCCCGCTGCAGGTGGGTGTAGCCCGGCATGATGGCGTCACCTCCACGCTCGGCGAGGCCGAGCAGGGCGGACTGCAATCCGCGCACGGCCCCCACCAGAGCGGCTGTCTCGTCCCGCAGCCAAAGGCGGAGATCGAGCGCGACCTGGTCGTTGCGCGACCGCGCCGTGTGGAGCTTGCCGCCAGCAGCACCGATGCGGGCGGTCAAAGCCGACTCGATGTTCATGTGGACATCCTCGAGGTCCTCGCGCCAGATGAACGTCCCGGCTGCAACCTCGACGGCGATCTCGTCGAGCCCCGCGTGGATGGCTGCTAGTTCGTCCCCAGTCAACAATCCCGCGCGATGAAGCCCGGACGCATGGGCTTTCGAGCCTGCGATGTCATGCGCGGCGAGGCGCTTGTCGAACGACACCGACTCGCTGTAGGCGCGGAGGCGCTCCGACGGAGACTGGGAAAAACGGCCGTGCCACATGGTCAGACGGCGGCCGTGACAGCGCGTCCGCTACGGCGGCACGAACCGGTGAGTTTCAACTCGTCGCACCGCGCCTCGATGCGCACCTGTTTGTTGGCCGGGGTGAAGCCCATGCGTTTGGCCATGCAGTTCTCCAGAAGTTCCATGTTGAGGTCCTCGAATTCCAGGATCGTCTGGCAATCGAGGCAGATGAGGTGGTTGTGGTGCGGATGATCGACGAAATTCGGGTCGTAAACCTTGCGCCCCTGGCCGAGGTCGAGTTCCCGCAGCAACCCGCTTTCCACGAGAATGGGCAGCGTCCGGTAAACCGTCGCGCGGCTCACTGTCGGCTCGATCCGCCGCGAAAAATCCAGCAACTCGTCGGCCGTGTAGTGCTTGTCCGTGCTGAAGGCCGCTTCGATGATCGCATCGCGCTGGCTCGTCTTGCGGAGCCCCTTGCTCGCAAGGAACTCGCGGATCTGGTGGCGCACGACCTCTTCCATGGCGGGTGCGGCGCTGGCCGCATCGCCGCGCATACTCCGCCCCGCCCGGAATCAGGTCAAGGCCGGGCCGGGCACCTGCGGAAATTTCTCCCGTCCGGCCGCGGCCCTGACAGAATGCGCGCCATGCCGACCCCCGACCGCGAAGCCCTCAAGAAACTCGCCGCCATCCACGCCGTCCGCTTCGTGGAACCCGGCATGACCGTCGGCCTCGGCACGGGGTCCACCGCGATCCACGCCGTGCGCGAGATCGCCCGGCGCCATGCCGCCGGAGAGCTGCCCGGCATCCGCACGTTCGCCACGTCGTCTGCGGTCGGACGCGAGGCCGCCGAACGCGGGTTGCCGATGCTCGACGAGAAGAGTCCGCCGGAGATTGATGTGACGATTGACGGAGCCGACGAGGTGGACCCGGAACTGAACTTGATCAAGGGCGGCGGCGGCGCCCTGCTTCACGAGAAGATCGTGGCTCAAGCTTCCCGTCGCGAAATCATCGTGGTGGACGAGGCCAAGCTCTCGCCCCGCCTCGGCACGCTGCACCCCCTGCCCGTCGAGGTCCTCTGCTTCGGTGAGGACAGCCAGCGGCGCTTCCTCGAAGGCTATGGCCTGAAGCCCGTCCTTCGCATCACCGCCGAAGGCCAACCGTTCGTGACCGACGAGGGCAATGTCATCCACGACTGCCACTGCGGCCCCATCGCGGACGCCGCGGCGCTGGCCGCCCTGCTGGCCTCCCGGGCCGGTATCGCGGAACACGGGCTTTTCCTCGGGATGACGAACGACCTGATCATCGCGGGCGCGGACGGTCTGCGGCACCTCCAGCGCGACCCGGCCACGGGCGCCATCACGACGGTCGCGGTCTGAACCGGCGTCAATCGGCGAGGATCTCGCCCTCGCAAACTCCGGGGCGCGCCTCGGCCAAGTCGGAACCTTCGTTGACGAAGCGCACGTCGCCCCGGCAAATCACTCCATCCCGGAACCTCCACGGTCCGCGCACCTCGAAGCGACGGCAGCCGATCAGCGAGGGCGCGCCTTCACCGAAAGCCGCTTCCAAGCCGGACAAGACTTTCTGGTGCCGTTCATCGAGCAGAACTTCGGGCGGAACCCCTTCGCGCTCCGGAGCGAGTTCCAACCGCTCGTCCGCGGTGACCCGGAATGCATCCGACCGCAGCGCAAGGAGGTCGCCCGTGGTTTTGACCGGAGCAAACCGGCTCCGAGGGACAAGCACCGCACCCGATCGCGGGAAGCACTCGATGGCTGCACCCATCGCGCTTTCGAGCTGGAGGACCTTGGGGCTCGACGCGTCGCGGGGATCAACCGTCTTGGTATTCTTGATCAAGGGGAGCGGCAGCGCGCCGCCGTTCTCCTGCAACGCCGCCCGTAAATCCGACACGCGCAACCAGAGCGTGTTCGTGTTGAAATACCTGTGCCGCGAGATGTTCTGGAACGCCTCCGCGTCCTGCGCGGGGCACTGCGCGATCTCACGCAGCACCAACCGGCCATCGCTCTTCCTGCGCGCGAGGTGTCCGCCTTTGCGATCAGAAGGGGTGCGGGCGGCGACCTCCATCATGAACGAAAGTCCGCTCTCCGCGAAGTGCGTGAGAAGACCGGTGTCCACCGTGGCACCGAGGTTGTCGCTGTTGGAGACGAACAGGTATTCCACCCCCGCCTCGGCGAACTCGTCGAGCAGCCCCGATCCGAGCAGTGACGGATAGAGGTCTCCGTGGCCGGGCGGACACCACTCGAGAGCGGGATCGGCAGGCCAATCCACCGGTTCAAGCGTGTCGGCCCGCAGCTTGGGCACCTTGTTCTGCACGAAGTCAAGTGGGGCGCCGGACGCCAGATCCGGGTAGGCAGCGAGGTGCGACAGCGTGTCCGCCGAAGTGGCAAAGCTGTCCATGAGGAAGAAACGGGGCCCGCGCGTGCCGTGCTCCGCCCGCAGCCACAGGATCTGGCGCGCGATGAAATCGAGGAAGTTTCGGCCGTCCTTCACCGGAATGAGGGATTTCGCCCGCTCCAGCCCCATGCTGGTTCCGAGCCCGCCATTGAGCTTGATCACGCACAACCGGTCGAGGAGGGGCGCGTCACCCGCGGGACAGTCCCCGCCCTTCCACTCCGGCGGGTCATCGACCGGTTCGATCTCGGCCTCGGGCAGCATCCCGGCCCCGCCGCCGGCCGCCTGACGCCAAGCCCGCTCGAACGAGGCGCAGGCCGCGCTGGAAAGCCCGGCTGCGCGCATTTTCTCCAGAGCCTTGACCAGAGGCGCCGTGTCCACGGAGCTCACGCTTTCTTCGTGGAGGCGATGTAAAGCTCGCGCAATTGCTTGAAGTCCACCACCGAGGGCGAGCCCGTCATCAACTCCACACCGCGGTTGTTCTTCGGGAAAGCGATGACATCACGGATCGACTCTGCCCCCGCGAGGAGCATGACCAGACGGTCGAGGCCGAGGGCGATACCGCCGTGCGGAGGCGTGCCGAAACGGAAGGCCTTGAGCAGGTGACCGAACATCGAAGCCTGCTGACCCTCATCCACCCCGAGCACTCCGAACATCCGCGACTGCAAATCCGCCTCGTGGATCCGGATGCTGCCGCCACCGATCTCCACGCCATTGAGGACGATGTCGTAGGCCTCGGCCCGCACGGAAGCGTGCTCGCCCGCCTCGAGCTTGGGGATGTCCTCGGTCTTGGGCCGCGTGAACGGGTGGTGCACCGCATTCCATTTCCGCTCCTCCTCGCTCCAGGCGAGCAGGGGGAAATCGACAACCCAGAGGAAATCCAGCCGTCGGGGATCGTGCACCAACCCGAGCATCTCGACCGCGCGCAACCGCACGCGGCCCAGCACCTCGCAGACCGTCTCCCACTGGTCCGCTCCGAAGAGCACGAGGTCACCCTCCTCGATGTTGAGTCGCTCGCGCAGGGCGGATTTCTCGCCCTCGGTGAAGAACTTCACGATGGGCGACTTCCATTCGCCGTTCTCGCACTTGATGAAGGCGAGCCCCTTGGCGCCGAACTGCTTCGCCATCTCGGTGAGCTCTTCGATCTGGCCGGTGGTGATCTTGGCCAGGCCCTTGGCGTTGAGCGCGCGGACGACACCGCCCGCATCGAGAGCGCCGCGGAAAACCTTGAACTCGGTGCCCGCGAAAATGTCCCCGACATCCACGATCTCCTGCGCCCAGCGCCGGTCTGGTTTGTCGCTGCCGAAACGGTCCATCGCCTCGCGATGGGTCAGCCTCGGGAAGGGCGTGGAGATCTCGACGCCCAACGCTTCGCGGAAAACCTCCACGAAAATGCGCTCGATCAGCGCGAAGATATCCTCAGCTCCGATGAAGCTCATCTCGATATCCGCCTGCGTGAACTCGGGCTGGCGGTCGGCGCGCAGGTCCTCGTCGCGGAAGCAGCGCGCGATCTGGAAATACTTCTCGACCCCCGCGGCCATGAGCAGCTGCTTGTATTGCTGCGGCGCCTGCGGCAGGGCGTAAAAGGTCCCGGGATTGAGCCGGCTCGGCACGAGGAAGTCCCGCGCGCCCTCCGGAGTGCTCTTGCTCAGGATCGGCGTCTCGATCTCCCAGAACCCCGCCGCATCGAGCACGTCACGCACGGTCTTGATAACCCGGTGGCGCAGCCGCAGGTTCCCCGCCATGCCCGGTCGGCGGAGATCAAGATAGCGGTGCGTGAGGCGCAGATCCTCGTTGGCCACCTGCTCGTCGAGCGGGAATGGCAGGACGTCGGCCTTGTTCAGCACCTCGAGCTCCGCCGCGACCACCTCGATAGCGCCGGTCGCGAGCTTCGGATTCTCCGTGCCCTCCAAACGTCGCACCACCTTGCCGGTGACGCGAATCACATCCTCATCGCGCAACCCGTGCGCGGCCGCCGCGACCGCGGCGTTTTCTTCAGGACGGAAGACAACCTGCGTCATCCCCTCGCGGTCGCGCAGATCGACGAAAATGACCCCCCCGTGGTCCCGCCGGGACCCGACCCATCCAGACAGGGTCACGCTCTCTCCAATGTGGTCTGCGCGAAGGGCCGCGCAGGTGTGGCTGCGAAAAATCATGGCGCGCGAGTCTGGAGATTCGACGCCCAGTCCGCAAGCGCCTCTTGGCTGATCTCGACCTCCGTCCGGTCGCGCAGGTTCTTGATTTTCAGCCTCGGCCACTCTGTCCCAACCACCACCGCGACAGCCGCGCCGGCGGCGTCCGCGTCCTTAAACTGCCGTCCGACCTTGTCCGCCTGCAGCGGGTAGTCCACGCGCCGCCCCAAGGCCCGCAGCAACTGCACGAGCCCGAGCGCCTCGTGGCGACGCGACTCGTCAGCCACCACCACGAAAATCTCGCACGCCTGCGCCCCGACGACGGCATCCGCGAGTTTCTTCTTCGTCACCGGCAGATCGTCGAGCAAATCGCAGAGCACCACGTCTCCCATGCCGAACCCGATGGCCGGCAGGTCCACCTTGCCACCGCTGAGGTCGGAAAGAAGCCGGTCGAAACGCCCGCCGCCCGCCAAAGCACGCCGTGTCGAGCGCCGGTCGAAGACCTCGAAGACGAGCCCGGTGTAATAGGCGAGGCCGC
>CAZSUJ010000090.1:0-6595 GCA_964609925.1 uncultured Chthoniobacter sp.
TAGGCCGAGCGGAAGGCGCGCGGGTAGAGCGGGTCGGACGGGTCGGCGTTGAGCTTCGCGAAGACATCGGGCTTGATGATGGGGATGAAGGCGTTCGGGTCGAAGGAAGGGCGGGACGCCATGCCGAGGATTTCGCCGTTGTTCGGGTCGATGACGACGACAGCGCCCCGGCGTCCCGATTGCGCCAGCGCCTCCTCGCAGGCCTGCTGGACCTTGAGATCGAGAGTCGTGATGACGTTGTAGCCGGGGACGGGCTGGCGCACGTTGCGCTCGGTGGTGCGTTTTCCTTCTGCGTTAAGGGTGAGGTTGAGGACGCCGGGAGTGCCGCGCAACTGGTCGTCGAAGACTTGTTCAAGCCCTTCGCGTCCCTCGGAGTCGGGAAAGATGAGGTCGTTGTTCTCGATCGGCTTGACCGAGAGCGGCGCCAGCCTTCCGACATAGCCGATGATGTGGGCCGCGGCGGGCCCCAGCGGATAGTGGCGGACGTAAGCGGGCTGCAGGACCAGCCCGGTGCCAAGGCCGCGGCTGACCGCCCCGATCTCCTCACCGGAGAGATCCTCCGCGAGGATCAGAGGGAGGATGCCCCGGTTCTGGTAATGCTGGATGATCGCCTCGTCGGTGACGTTGAACTTGCGCTTGAGCAGTCCCTCGGCGGTGAGGATCTGGCGGCGGGCGAAATTCACCGCCTCGCTGTCGCTGAATTCGAGCGGGGTGGGGAAGCTGAGGCCGAGGTTGTAGGCCACGCGGGTCTGGGAGAAGGGCGCCCCGTTGCGGTCGGTGATCTGGCCGCGCGGCGCCGGGATGTGCAGAAGATAGGTGCGAGCCTGCTTCTGGGTCTCCCACGTGGGGCGAGGCACCTCGACGAGGTCGGTCATCCGCGGCTGGGCCGAAGCACCCGCGGCGAGCGCGAAGGTGGCGAGCAGGACGGTGGGGAACTTCATGGGCGGGGCCGGTGCGTGAATGAACACTCCTCAGGTCTGGCTGGCAAGTCGCGGGGCCGGATCGCGGGGTTGCGTGATGTGCGGCGGTTTGAGGTAGATCGGCAGAACCGGACCCGGTCCGAGCGGTTCGAGCGAGGGTGCAAGGCGCGCGAGCACGGCGGCTGACGGGGTGGCTTCCGTGACTTCGCCCGCGTTGTCGAGCGGTCCCGTGCGGTAAACGGCGATGCCAGCTTCCGCCACCTCGTGGGCAAGTTCGGCCTGCGGCAGCAAACGGATCTCCCCCCGCAGGGCGCGGCCGGACACGCGGGCCACGTGGATCTGTCCGCCGCGCGCGTCGCCCACCGCTAGGTAGTCGGCATCTTCGACATTGAGCAGGCAGGGTGAGGGAACGCCGACGACCGAAATGTCGAGCGCGAGGCGGAACGACCCGGCGAGCGCGCAGGCGACACGCAGCCCGTTGTAGGATCCGGGGCCGAGCCCGAGGGCGATCCGGTCGAGTCCGGACCAAAACGGCCGGAGTTCCTCCAGCATTGTGAAAATCCCGGCGCCACGGCCACGCGGAGCATCAAAGCGGCGCTCCGCCGTTATGATGCCATCGTCGGCCACGGCGATGCTGGCGGCGGCGCCGGATGTTTCTAGGGCCAGGATTTTCAAGCCGGCTCCTCCACGCGGATTTCGCGACGTCCTTCGCCGGCATGAATCAGCGCGACGCGCCAGGCGCCCGCGGGGACGAGTTCGGGAAAACGGTCGGCCCACTCGATGACGACAAGTCCGTCGCCCGCGCCCAGTTCATCCTGCGCGGCCGACCAGACCTCCGCGGCCGAACCCGCGCGGTAGAGGTCGAGGTGGAACACCGGGCCGCGTGGCGTGTCGTATTCGTGCACGAGGGTGAAAGTCGGGCTCGTGGCTCCGTTGCCTCCCCATCCCGCCACGAGGCCCTGCACGAAGTGGGTCTTGCCGGCGCCGAGTTCGCCTTGCAACGCCACGCAGTCGCCCGGCGCGAGGCGCGCGCCGAGCTCGCGGCCCGCGGCGAGCGTGTCGTCCGGGCGGTGGCTTTGGAACGTTTTCACGGCGGCGACGATACCTCATTGCGCGTTCGCGGCCAATGAGCGCTTGCCTTTGCGCTGCGGGCTTTTGACCATGCGCCGCTGCCTGTAATGGAGTCCGCCCAGATCACTTTCCGCCGGCGTCTTGCCAGCACCCTCGTCCTCTGGGTCCTGGTGCTGGGCACGATCCTCTCGGGCTACGAGGAGCTTTTCTTCATCGTGATCGCCGGGATCGGGCTGCTCGGGCTTTGGGAATACTACGAGATGCTCGACCGGCGCGGCGTGCCGAACTTCAAGCTCACCGGCATCATCTGCGCCGTCGTTTTCCTGCTGGGATGCTTCTTCACCTTCCGCGCCCACGCCCCCGAGAAGGCCTACGATTTCGAGATCGCCGTGCTGGTGGTCTTCCTCATGGTCGTCTTCGGACGGCAGATGTTCCGCGTCACGCGGGACAAGAACCCGTTGGAGACCATGGCCTACACGCTCTTCGGCCTCCTCTACATCGTCTGGCTCTTCAGCTTCCTCACCAAGATCGTGTATCTCGCGCCCCGGGGGCCGTCGGGCGAGACGACGGGGCAGTTCTTCGTGCTCTACCTCCTGCTGGTCACGAAGTTCAGCGACATGGGCGCCTACATCACGGGTTCGCTCTTCGGTCGGCACAAGCTCGTGCCGCACATCAGCCCGCACAAGTCGTGGGAGGGGCTGGCTGGGGCCGTGGTGTTCTCCGTGGCCGGAAGCTTTGGTCTGGCGGCGCTCATACCGGACCGGCTCGCCGTCTTCACGCCCACCGACCTGGCCGTGCTCGGCGTGCTCCTGGGGGTGGCCGCAGTCATCGGGGACCTCGCGGAGTCCATCGTCAAGCGCAGTGCCGAAGCCAAGGATTCGGGCGGGCTGCTGCCCGGTATCGGCGGGGTGCTCGACCTCATCGACAGTCTGCTCTTCACCGCGCCCCTGCTGTTCTTCTACATGCGCCTCGTTCTGGGGCTGCCGCATTGACCATGAGCGCGCGCCAAGTCGTCCTGCTCGGCGCCACCGGTTCGATCGGACGCAGCGCCTGCCGGGTGGCGCGCGATCTGCCCGACCGCGTGCGCATCGCGGGCATGTCCGGCTTCCGCAACATCGAGGCGCTGGCTGCATCGGCCAATGAGTTCCGGCCGGATGCCCTTGCTGTCCCGGACGGGCGTGCGGCGGACGTCCTTCGGGATCGGTTGGATTACGCTCCGCGTGAGATTCTCACGGGTGATGACGGTCTGTGCGCGTTGGCCGGTTGGGAAGGCGCCGAGATGGTGCTGACGGCAATCGTCGGCACAGGCGGCCTGCGTCCGACCCTTGCCGCGATCGTGGCGGGCAAGGACGTCGCCTTGGCCAGCAAGGAGGTGCTGGTTGTGGCGGGCGGCATCGTCATGGAGGCGGCTCGTCGTCACGGCTGCCGCATCCTGCCGGTGGACAGCGAGCACAACGCCATCTTCCAGTGCTTGCAGGGGCAGGACGCGGGGCATGTCAAACGCCTTATCCTGACCGCCTCGGGCGGCCCTTTCCGCACGTGGCCCGCGGAAAAGCTGCGGGGCGTGACGCGCGAGGAGGCGCTGCGTCATCCGACGTGGAACATGGGCGAGAAGATCACGATCGATTCGGCGACCCTTTTCAACAAGGGGCTGGAGATGATCGAGGCGCACTGGCTCTTCGGGATGGACATCAGTCGTGTGGCGGTCGTCATCCACCCGCAGAGCATCGTCCATTCGATGGTCGAGTTCGCAGACGGGTCGGTGCTCGCGCAGTTGAGCCACTCGGACATGCGCTTCCCGATCCAATACGCGCTCACTTGGCCGGACCGCATTGCGGGGCCGTTGCCACCGCTCGATTTCTCCGCGCTCGGACGCTTGGATTTCGAGGAGCCGCGGTGCGATGTCTTTCCCGCCCTGGATCTCGCCCGCCGCGCGGCGGTTGCGGGCGGCGCGGCCCCCGCGGTGCTCAACGCAGCCAACGAGGTCGCCGTCGGCGAGTTCCTCGCGGGGCGGATCGCCTTCCCGGAAATCTGGGAGGTTGTCGCCGCGGTGCTCGAGCGCTGCGGGGGTGCCTCGGGGGCGACTCTGGCGGAGTTGCTGGAGGCCGACGCGGCGGCCCGGGACGAGGCCCGCGCCCGATCGGCGGCCTGAGATATGAGTTTTCTCGGGTGCGGCCGTCGCTCGTTGTGCTAATTTACGGATTCTTATGGCTGACTATTTGCGGATGGCGGGGATCCTTCTCGAGGTCCTTCTCCTGTTCAATTTGATCATCATCGCCCACGAACTCGGGCACTTTCTGGCCGCACGCTGGCGCGGCCTTGTGGTCGAGAAGTTCGGCGTCTGGTTCGGAAAACCGATCTGGAAGAAGACCATCGGCGGCGTCGAATACAGCCTCGGTTCCATTCCGGCCGGCGGTTTCGTGGCCCTCCCGCAGCTCGCGCCCATGGAGGCTGTCGAGGGCGGAAGCCGGCACGACCGCGCTGCCCTGCCGCCCGTCTCGGCGCTCGACAAGATCATCGTCGCCCTCGCCGGACCCGCCGCGAGCATGCTGCTTGCATTGCTGTGCGCCGTCATCGTCTGGGGCATCGGACGTCCGGTGAGCGAGGCCGAGACAACCACCGTCATCGGCTACGTCCTGCCCGACGGCCCAGCGGCCAAGGCCGGCCTGCAGCCCGGCGACCGCATCCTCGAGGTCAACAACCACCCCGTGACCAAGTTCGGCGGCATGGGCAACATCCGCCAGAGCGTCACCTGGAACATCGTTCGCAGCGAGGAGCCGCTCATTCCGATCAAGTTCGAGCGTGGCGGCGAGACCCGGATCGTTGAAGTCGAGCCGAGCGCCTCCGTCCGGGAAGGTTGGGGACGCCGCAAACTGCGCCAGATCGGCATCATGCCTGCCCAGACCCCGATGGTCGCCCGCGTGTTCCCGGACAGCCCTGCCGCAGCGGCAGGGATTCTTCCGCGCGACCTGATCGTGGCGGCGGATGGGCAGCCCCTGCTCAGTCTCGCCTCGCTTTCGGATTACCTGAACACGCACCAAGGCGGGCCGGTGGACCTCACCGTGCGTCGCGGCGCGGAGACCCTGCACGTCACCGTGACCCCACGAGCACCCGAGGGCGAGACCAAGCCGCGCATCGGCATCATGTGGGACGACCGCGGAGTCACAACCCTCGAGCATCCGAACCCGTTCCAGCTCGTCGTTGGCAGCGTGAACACCATGATCGACACGCTCTCGGCCGTCTTCTCGCCCCGCAGCGACATCAAGGCCGAGCACCTGAGCGGTCCGGTCGGGATCATGAGGATCTACTACCTGCTGTTCGAGTCGCCCGACGGCTGGCGTCTGGCCATCTGGTTCAGCGTGGTGCTCAACGTCAACCTCGCGCTGCTCAACCTCCTGCCCATCCCGGTCCTCGACGGCGGACACATCACACTCGCCATCATCGAGGCCATCCGGCGGAAGCCGATCAACGTGCGCATCCTCGAGAAGGTCCAGGGCGCGTTCGCCATGCTGCTCATCGGCTACATGCTCTACATCACGTTCTACGACGTGCTGGATCTGCCGTGGCGACAGGTGGCCCAACCGCCGCCGACCGAACTCAAGTTCTCGCCCGCGCCAGCCGCCCCGGCCGCGCAGCCATGACCGGCACGCCCCCCGCGCCGTTTTTTCCGCACCGTCGCGTCACCCGCAAGGTCAAGGTCGGCCCGGTCGGCCTCGGCGGCCCGAACCGGGTCTGCGTGCAGTCCATGCTCACGTGCGACACCATGGACACCGCCGCCTGCGTCCGGGACACCCTCGCGCTGGTCGAGGCCGGGTGCGAAATCGTGCGCATCACGGCGCCGACGGTGAAGGACGCCCGCAACCTGCAGGCCATCCGTGACGAGTTGCGGGCCCTCGGTTGCGAGGTTCCGCTTGTCGCCGACATCCACTTCAAGCCCGAGGCCGCCTTGGAATCGGCGAAATGGGTCGAGAAAGTCCGGGTTAACCCCGGGAACTACGCGGACTCGAAGAAGTTCGCCGTCCGCGAATACACGGACGAGCAATACGCGGCGGAGATCGGACGTATCCGGGACAAATTCGCGCCCCTTGTCGAGTTTTGCCGCGCCCGCGGCGTCGCCATGCGCATCGGCACGAACCACGGGTCGTTGAGCGACCGCATCATGAACCGCTTCGGCGACACGCCGCTCGGCATGGTGGAGAGCGCGCTCGAGTTCGCCCGCATCGCCCGCGAACTCGGCTACCACGACTTCGTCTTCTCGATGAAGGCCTCGAACCCGAAGGTCATGATCGCCGCCTACCGCCTCCTCGTGGCGCGACTCGACGCCGAAGGACCCGACTGGAATTACCCCATCCACCTCGGGGTGACCGAGGCGGGCGACGGGGAGGACGGACGCATCAAGAGTGCGGTCGGCATCGGTTCGCTCCTCGCCGACGGCATCGGTGACACCGTTCGCGTGAGCCTCACCGAGGACAGCGTGCACGAGATCCCCGTGGCGCGGGAGTTGGTGGATCTTTTCGCCGGGAATTGCGAGGGATGGATGGACGGCGTCGAGCCGTCATTTGATCCGTTCTCCTACACGCGCCGGGCCAGCACGCGCATGGTCG
>CAZSUJ010000090.1:6695-9766 GCA_964609925.1 uncultured Chthoniobacter sp.
GCGGCGCGCATCGATCCCCGCCACCCGATCCTTCTCAAGGACTCGCTCGACCCCCGTCCGGATCCGTCCACGCCGTTCACGCGCACCCTCCTCGCGGCCAGCACCCGCCTCGGCTCGCTGCTCTGCGACGGCATCGGCGACGCCGTGTTGCTCCGCACCGAGGACGCGCCCGGCCAGACCCTGCGGCTGGCTTACAACATCCTGCAGGCCGTCGGTGCCCGCATCTTCAAGACCGACTACGTGGCCTGCCCGAGTTGCGGCCGCACGTTGTTCAACCTCCAGGAGACGACCGCCCGCATCAAGGCCTCCACCTCGCACCTCAAGGGCGTGAAGATCGCCATCATGGGCTGCATCGTGAATGGCCCCGGTGAGATGGCGGATGCCGACTTCGGCTACGTCGGCGGTGCGCCGGGCAAGGTCAACCTCTACGTCGGCAAGAAGGCGGTGAAGTTCAACATTCCCGAGGCCGAGGCAGTGGATCGTCTCGTCGATCTGATCAAGGAGCACGGCCGCTGGGTCGAGCCGCCCGCGGCGGTTGCGGAACCGGCCGGGGCGGCGTAGTCTGCCGATGGCGGGTGGCCGGCGGCCGCTGCGCGGCTTGCCCGCGCAGAGGAAAGTCCGGACACCTCGGGGCAGCACGCCGCGCGCAAGCGCGGGGCCGGCGGACGCAAGTCCGCCGCCACGGAAAGTGTCGCAGAAAATATACCGTCCCGCGCAAGCGGGATAAGGTTGAAAAGGCGGGGTAAGAGCCCACCGCGCGGCGAGTGATCGCCGCGGCAGGACAAACCCCGTGCGGTGCAAGACAGAACAGGAATGACGGCCCGCCCCGGCCGTCCCGCGCGAGCGGGACACATTCCGGGTATTAGTCGCACCCCGCGCAAGCGGGGCGTCCCGCCGCGAGGCGGGATGAGAGAAATGGCCGCCCGGTCGCCTCGGCGAACGACAAAATCCGGCTTACGGCCACCCGCCAACCTTACCCCTCGCTGCGGGGTCCTCAGCGAGCATCGCCGACCATGCGGGGCTCCTCGATGAATACATCCATCTGCTGGCCGATGAAGATAGGCGCACTTGAAGCCCCGATTTCGTAGATGCACTGCAACACCCGGGTGTCGACGCGCTCCGTGGCATCACCGGTGAGGGATTTTTTCGGAACAACGAACGGCTCGAACCTGACGAAGCGCAGGGGAATGGTCTTCGCGTCTCCGCCCCGGAGTTGCCCTGTGGCGGCGGCCGATTCCGAGATCCGCGGTGCATCGGTCTCGTCGATGTCCACCCTGACGCGGAGCGGCCCGGTGCCGCCGAGCAGCAAAAGCGGATTAATGGAAGCGCCGACCTGCGCATATTCCCCTTTCCGCACTTTCACCTGCAGCACCGTCGCGTCCATGGGCGCCCGGACCACGCTGCGTTCGATCTCCGTGAGGGTGACTTCGAGTTGCGCGCGCGCGGCAAGGAGGTCGGCCTCGGCCTCGCGGAGGCGGGCAGCAGCCACGCCGTGCGCGAACGTGGCGCGGTTTTTCTCGTCCGTGCTGACCACCCGGCCGGCATCCAGCTTCTTGATCCGCTCGAGCTGGTCTTGGAGATCGGCCAGCAGTTGCTTGCTCACCGTCACCCGGGACTCCGCGGCGGCGATCGTGGCGTTTCGCACGCCGACCTCCGCCTGCAGATGGCGGGTGTCGAGCCGGAACAGGGGCTCGCCCTTCACGACCCGCTGGCCGACCTGCACCATCACTTCGTCCACGATCCCGCCCAGCGGGGTGCCGATGGATACGTTTTCCGTGGAGGACTCGACGAGCCCGCTCCCGGCCACCATGCGTTCAAAGCTCCGCAGGGGCGGCTGCGAGGGCGGGGGATCATGCTCCTCCACGGGTTTCATGGCGAAGATCCCGGCCGCCGCAAGGACGAGTCCGGCAAGTGAGGCGATGAACAGTTTCTGACGGAGTAGGTGTTTCATGATCGTGGTTGGGTGCGTTCTTCGATGGATCGGATGCGGCCGTCCTCCATGTGGGCGATGCGGCGCGCGAAATCGAATATGCGGTGATCGTGCGTGACGACGACGACGGCGCGGTCGCTCTGCACGGCGACGGCGGAGAGCATCTCCATGACGGAATGGCCGGTCTTGCCATCGAGGGCGGCGGTCGGCTCGTCGCACAGGATCAGCCGCGGGTCGTGGATGAGCGCCCGGGCGATGGCCACGCGCTGTTGCTGTCCCCCGGAGAGATGCGCCGGCCGGGAATCCGCCCGGTGTCCGAGGTCGAGGCTGCGGAGTGTTGCCCGGGCTCGCTCGATCGCCTCCTCCCACTCCACGCCGTCAGCCAACAGCGGCACCGCTGCGTTCTCCGCCGCAGACAGCGTGGGGAGGAGGTTGTATTGCTGGAAGATGAAGCCGAGGTTTTTTCTGCGAAAGATCACCGCCGCGTCGCGTGTCAGCGTCCTGAAGTTCTCGCCAAGCACGGTGATTTCCCCGTCGGTCGGGTTCAGCAGTCCGGCCACGACGGAAAGCAGGGTGGTTTTTCCACACCCGCTCTCCCCGGCCAGCATGGTGATACCCCCGAGCGGCACGTCGAGATCGAGGCCGTGCAGCACGCGCACCCGGGTTTCGCCCTCGCCGAAATCCTTGATGAGTCCGCGACAAGAGATGGCCGAGTTCATCATGCCCCCCGGAAAACCGAAGCCGGCTCCAGATTTCTCACCCTCCGGATGCTGAGGAGGCTGGCGGCGGTGATGATCATTGCGATGATGACAAGCGTCCCCAAGGCGATCTCGCCGTAGAGAATGAAGCCGCGCAGGGCCATCACATCCCTGGTCGCGAGGAAGAACCCGGCCGTCATGCAGATTCCCAGCGAATACCCGATCAGGCCGACCAGACCCGCCTGCAGGAGAATCATGCCGGTGAGGCGGGCGTCCGTGACCCCGATCGCCTTCAGCGCCCCGAAGTGCTTCAGGTTCTCGATGGCGAAGATGTAGAACGTCTGGCCGGCCACAACGGTTCCGACCACGATCGCCACCAGGACGGTGATCCCGAAGTTCACGGGAATCCCGGTGTTGCTCATGTAATACCGGATGGTCTTCGC
>CAZSUJ010000091.1:0-9563 GCA_964609925.1 uncultured Chthoniobacter sp.
GCTGGGTGTGGTCCGGCGTGCGGGCGTAGTCGCCGTGCGGGAAGTGCTGGACGGTCGCAGGGTTGAAGTTGTCCACGCGGAAGGTGGTGAGCATGTTCCTCTTGTGGTCCACCGAGAGTTGGTCTGCGGGCCACCATGACGAGGTGCCATTGACGTCGTTCTTGTAGGCACCAATCTTGTAGATGAGAGTCGAGCCGGCGGCAGGTTTGGGAATCGCAGCCGAGCCCCACCAGTCGTCGGTGCCCTGATTGTGGCGGAAGTTCAAAGCGGCCACTTTGGTCGTGCCGCGGCCGATGCCACCCGCTCCCTCAGGGAACGAGCCGTCGGTGGTATAGTAAACCCGCATCTGGTATCCCGCGCCCACCCCGTTGCTCTTGACCCAGATGATGATGTCGGTGCCCGTCTCGTTGAATTGAGGATCCCCAACCCCATTCGTGCCGACAGGACCGCCCACGGTGGCCTGCGGGTCATGGTAGACCCAGGACGGGAAAATGTTCGGAACAACGATGTTTGTTCCGTTCATGAGGTGGGGCGAATAATTGTTGGCGTTGGTCGGCCCATTGTTGATCGAACCACCGGCCCCGATGGTGCGGATATAGGTTTCGGCGCCGCCGGAGCCGAACTTGCATCGAGTAGTGTCCTTGGCCGCGAATTTCTCCGGATGCTGGCGGTCGGCAAAGAGCGGTTGCTCGTAGCCGAGAAAAACATCCGTCCGCAGGCCCGGCGGGTTGTCGCGGAAAGCAGGGTCGAGCCCGAGGCGGTTGGTGCCGTTGAGGTTCACGCCGTTGTCGAGTTTGAGGAGGATGTTCTCGGCAGAGCCGTCGGCACGGGCCACGATCGTCAGAGGTTGGCCGCCTTTAACGACTGGGACGGTCGTCTGGTAAGTGTATTCGACGGGCGTGGCGTTGGTTGGGTATCCGCGGTTGGGCAGGTTGTAGGGGTTGAACTCTTTGTGACCGTCCCGACCGTCCCGGCGCGTCACCGTGATGCGCCGCGCCTCTTCAAGATTCCCGGTGGTTGTATTGGTCTGATAAAGCGTGATGGGGCTGTTCCACATGGCGGAAACCTCCGGCGTGCGGTAACTGAAGACGAAGTAGCCGCCGGGTGGCACTGTGCGGCCGCCGAGGGCGCTGGCGTTCGTGAAGAATCCCGCCATGCTCGAGCCATTCGGACCTTCGGCATATTGGTAGAGGAAGGCGCCCGGGGGGAAGCTGGTCGAAATCGGCCGCGATTGGCCGCTAGCGGTGTTGTCATTCATCATGACCACCATGGTGATCTCGTCGGACGCATTGCCGGAGCGGGTCGAGCCGTCGGGGTTGCGATTGTCGCGGCGCTCGAAGGCGACGTAATCGCCGTCCGACCAACGCCCTTGCTGGATACCACGGGCGAAGTCGTTGTGGATTTTGAGGATGTTCGGGATGCGGGGATCGCCGAACTGTCCGAGGTATTGCGTGTTGGCGTGGCGCGGGAAGGCGCCGCCGGATTCGCCGAGGGTCTCGGCTTTGTTGAAGCCGTCGGAATAGATGAGCCCCATCCCCTCGCGCATCATGTAGTAGGCGTGCTGCCATTCCTTCTGCGCGGCGAAGTCGCTGTCGTGGCTGTTCGCATGGGTCACGCCGAGACCGGGGGCGAAGCCGCCCGCACCGGGCTGGTCGAGTCCGTTGAGGTTGGCCGAGGGATTGCCGAGGCGGCCGTTCAGGGTGGAGCGCAGGTCATTGTCCACCAAACGCATCCCGGCGTCCCAATAGCCGCCGTAGCCGGGGGGTTGGCCGAGGTGCTCGCCGAAGACCATGGCGTCGTCGCGCGGCACCTTGTCCTCGAAGACGGAATTGCGGTGGTTGGCGTCGGAAAACCCGCGGGTCAGGTTGAACTGGCGCTGCACGCCGCCGAGGTAACCGGCGTCGGATGTGTCCTTGTTGGCCCCGGACTGCTGTCCGAAGAAGTAGTCCGGCACGTGCTTGACGGCATCAAGGCGGAGGCCGTCGGCACGGGTGCGGTCCATGAGCCAGCGGGCGGCGCGGATGAGATAGCCGCCGACGTCCTCCGTGTAGGCCCCGGCATTGTCGGCCACGTATTGGCGGGCGTGGAGGCGGAGTTGCTCCTCGGTGGCATTCGGGCCGAGCGCCGCCACGGCACGGTCGCGGAGCCAGCCGAAATAGACGACATTGCCGCTCGCGTCGCGGTCGTATTGGAAGGGACGCTCGAGGTCGCGGACGAAGGAATACTTCGGATGCGTGGAGCCTTCCGTGCGGCCGAAGTTCGCGTTCGGGGTCTCGTGGGCGATGTCGATCAGGTCGGCCAGGCCGAGGTTCTGCACCTGCCACGCGCTCTGCCAGTCCCGCGTGTTGTCCCATTTGCGGTAGAAGCCGTCCTCCGTGACCCGCAGGTGGAAATCCTCGGGCACCATGCCGGGGTAGACGTCGATCGGCGTGCTCTCGTTGAAACCCGGGACATCGAAGGCCCGGTGGTTCATGATGTTGTCAAAATAGACGCGGATGCCGAAGCGATGCGCGACTTCCATCATGTGGAGGAGGTCGGCCTCGGTGCCGTAGCGGGTGCGCACCGTGTTGCGCTGGTTCTTCGAGCCGAGATCGAAAGGATCCCAAAGGTCGTATCCGACAGACAGGCCACCCGAGCCCTTGGTCGGCGGCGGCAGCCAGAGGGAGTTGTAGCCAGCCTCGGCCAGCTCGGGCATCTTCTGCGCCACCTCGGACCACGAGACGTTGAAGAGCTGGAGCATGGCCTCCGCCCGGGCTGACGCAGCCCCCCAGCCGCTGAGCAGCAGGAACAAAATCACGGCAGCACCAAGGCGCCGCCACGCTGGGGGAGCGAGCATCATCTGGGGAGAAACAACCTTCCCACAGGTCCCTCTGTTGTCAAGTGTGCGCGCCATTTTTGGTAGAGCAGGGAGAAGGCACACCGAGCGCCCAGTTTACTCTGATGGTTTAGACGCTCGTTTGAACTGTCCGTTCAATCAGACAACAGAAATTGCAGACAGCCCCTCACCTCCCCCGTGCGCGGGAATGGTCAGGCGACCCGTCCTCCGGCTAAGCTGCACCCGTGATCAACTGGGAACACCACAGCCAACCCCTCGCCTCCACGCGGGTTTTCGCCGGCCGGATGGCGCGGCAATTCCTTCTCGTGATTGCCATTGTCGCGGTCTCGCTGGCGATCGGGACCGCCGGCTACGTGGTCATCTCGGACCTCGATGTGGTCGATTCGTTCCTCGAGGCCAGCATGCTCATGAGCGGGGCAGGACCGCTCTACACGGAACGCAGCTCGCCCAACGAGCTCAAGCTCTTCTCCTCGTTCTACGCGCTCTACTGCACGCTGGTGGTGGTGACGACGGTCGGCTTGCTGGCTGCGCCGGTCATCCACCGGGCGCTGCACCGCCTGCACCTCCGCAGCGGGGAATAATCCGCCGTGCCCTCTGCGGGAGCGGACTCAGCGGCGACGGCGCCTCGCCGCATAACCGCCGAGCGCAAGGGCGCCGAGGCCGAGGAGCGCGTAGGTTGACGGCTCGGGGACGACGCTGAGGTTGTCGAACCCCACGTTCTGGCCCGAGCCCTGTGCCGAGCTGTAGAACTGCACGCGGTCGACGTCCATGAATCCGCTGGTCGCGGTGAAGTTCGTGCCGGTGTAGTTGTTCGCGCCCTGGCCGAGGACGATGTCGTAGCTGTTGCCGGCCCGGCGCGTAAACGAAACGTTGAGCGTGGTGCCGGGCGATCCACCCGCCCACGGGATGCCGGTGTTGAACCAGCTTCCGCCGTCATTGAGCTGCCAGTTCGTGCCGCCACCGGTGAACTTGAGCCCGAACCGGAAGCTGTTGGTGGCGAAAAGATTCATGCCGATCTCGCCGGCGTTCGTCACGCTGGTGTAGCCGATCCGCACGGTGAAGATGTCTCCGATGGCCATGGCGGTGTCGAACGGCCGGTTGGCGGTGGACGAATTGCCCGCCCCGCCGCCGGCGAAGATGCCGAAGGAACTCGCGCCGAGCCCCGTGCCGCCGATGTAGCGTCCGCCGGATCCCGTGGCCGAGAGGTTCCAAGCGCCGAACCCCGTGCCGAGGTCGGAACCGTTGGTCCAGACTCCGCTGTAGTTGGTCGAGTTGTCGCTGGCGGTCAGCGCGAAGGCGCCGGAAGTGAGCGCGGCCGCGACGGTCGCCGTGGCGAGGATGTTTTTCATGGTGGCTTGAGGTTGGGGTGGAGATGGGAAAAGCGGCAGAAGCCGCTTAATAACTCCTAATCACACCCTAGTTGCGCCGCCAACAAAAAACTCGCAGCGAGGCCCTCTCCCCTGACGGAGCGGCTGCTTCAGCTGCCGCCGGAATGAGGGCGGCCGCCGACCGCGTGCCATCCCGTCCGTCTGCCAAGAGCGCGGGCGGCTGCGCCGTTTGGGCATCGGCGGCGACTGAAGTCGCCGCTCCGTCAAGGGAATGGCGCTGCCACCCCGCAACGTCAGATGGACATGGCGGCAAACCCGCCATCCACGATGATCTCGGTGCCGGTGATGAAACTGCCGGCGTCGGACGCGAGGAGCAGGGTCGCGCCGACGAGTTCGCGGGCTTCGCCGAAGCGCTTCATCGGGGTGTGTCCCATGATCGAGGCGACGCGCTCGGGGGTGAGGACCTTGCGGTTCTGCTCGGCGGGGAAGAAGCCGGGGACGAGCGTGTTGACGCGCAGGCCGCGCGGCGCCCATTCGCGGGCGAGGTTCTTGGAGAGGTTGTGCACTGCGGCCTTGGTCGCCGAGTAGGTGAAGACGCGGGAGAGTGGGATGATCCCCGACATCGACCCGAGGTTGATGATACTGCCGCCGCCGGATTCGAGCATGCGGGCGGCGAAGACCTGGCACGCGGAAACCACGGCCTTGAAGTTGACGTTGAGGATGCGCTCGAGTTCCTCGTCGGTGATTTCAAGGAAGGGCGTGGGGCTGTTGACGCCGGCGCCATTGACAAGGATGTCTACCTTGCCGGCGCGAGCGATCACGCGGTCCGCGAGGGCTTCAAGTTCGGCGCGCGAGGTGACCTCGCAGGCTTCAAACCAAGCTGCACCGCCCGCCCCGGTGATGGTGCCGAGGCGCTTCTCGGCTTTCGCGGGATCACGTCCGACCAGCACGACCTGCGCGCCGGCTCCCGCGAGTCCCTCGGCCATGGCGCCGCAGAGTTCGCCGGTGCCGCCGATGACGACGGCCGTCTTCCCGGCGAGGTTGAAGAGATCGGCGGGTTTCAGGCTCATCGCACGACGCGGGCGCCGCCGCCTTTGATCTGCTTCTCGACTTCCTTGCGCGTGGCCATGGAGGTGTCGCCGGGCGTGGTCGATGCGAGGGCGCCGTGGGCAGCGCCGTATTCGACGGCCTTCTGCGCGTCGTTGAACTCGAGGAAGCCGAACTGGAGACCCGAGGCGAACGAGTCGCCGCCGCCCACGCGGTCGAGGATCTCGAGTTCGGGATATTTGCGCGACTCGTGGAACTGTCCGTCGTGCCAGAGGATCGCGCTCCAGTCGTTCTTCGTCGCGGTGATGACGCGGCGCAGCGTGGTGGCGGCGACCTTGAAGTTGGGGAATTCCTTCACCGCGGTGCCGATCATGTCCTTGAAGGCATCGATCTCGATCTTCGAGATGTTGTGGTCGGCGCCCTTGACCTCGAAGCCGAGCGAGGCGGTGAAGTCTTCCTCGTTGCCGATCATCACGTCCACGTATTTGGCGATCTCGCGGTTGACCTCCTGGGCCTTCTTGAGTCCGCCGATGGTTTTCCAGAGCGAAGGACGGTAGTTGAGGTCGTAGGAAACGATGACGCCGTGTTTGTTGGCGGCCTTGACCGCCTCGATGGTGAGGGCGGCGGTGGTTTCCGAGAGCGCGGCGAAGATGCCGCCGGTGTGGAACCAGCGGGCGCCGAGCTTGCCGAAGATGTGGTCCCAATCGAAGTCGCCGGGCTTGAGCTGCGAGGCGGCGGTGTTGCCGCGGTCGGGCGTGCCGACGGCACCGCGGATACCGAAGCCGCGCTCGGTGAAGTTCAGGCCGTTGCGGACGGTGCGACCGATGCCGTCGTCCTCGCGCCACTTGAGGAAATCCGTGGCCACGCCGCCCTGCATAATGAAGTCCTCGATGAGGTGGCCGACCTCGTTGTCCACGAAGGCGGTGCAGACGGCCGTCTTGTAGCCGAAGCATTTGCGCAGTCCGCGCGACGTGTTGTATTCGCCGCCGCCCTCCCACGCGGCGAATTGGCGCGCGGTGCGGACGCGGCCCTCGCCCGGGTCGAGGCGAAGCATGACCTCGCCGAGCGAGATCTGGTCGAAATGGCAGGTGGATTTGTCGCGGATTTTCAGGGCCATGGTCGTGGGTGCTTAGATGGTGACGGATTTGAAGTCGTCCGGCTTCCAAGCCGGTTCGCCGAGTTCGTCGGTGAGGTGCGCGAAGCCCTCGATCTCGGCTTTGGTGAAAAGCAATCCGCCGTGCTCGTCGGTCAGGCGCGCGGCCTGCGCCTCGAGCTGACCGGGGAGCAGGCAATTCTCGTTGCCCGGTCCGAGGATGTCGGCGAGGCAGGCTTTGAGGTTCTCCGACTGCGTGCGTCCGAGCGCGTAGTCGTGTCCGCGCAGGGCGTCCGGATGGATGCACTGAAAGAAGAACGTGGAGCCACGCTTCTCGCCGTTGGCACCTTTCGCGGTGCCGCGGATCGAGGGCAGCGATCCGCCGATGAAGGCGGCGTAGAGTTCGTCGATCAAGCCGAGCCCGTAGCCCTTGTGCGCGCCGAAAGGCAGGAGCGCAACGGCCTTGTTCGGGTCGGCCGTCGGTTTGCCTTCGGCGTCCACCGCCCAGCCGGGTCCGAGTTCCTTGCCCTCGCGGGCGAACTGCTGCACGCGGCCCATGGCCACGGTCGAGGTGGCCCAGTCGATGACGATGGGGAAACCGACAGCATCCTGCGTGGGGAAGCCCCATGAGTGCGGGTTCGTGCCCATGGTCGGCGTCTTGCCGCCGAATGGGACGACTTCCGAGGTGGCCGAGGTGCAATTGGTGTAGGCAATGTAGCCCTTGAGCGCGGCGTCGATCACGTAGCCGCCGCCCCAGAGGTAGTGCGTCGCGTTGTCCACGCTGACCATGCCGATGCCGTATTGGTCGGCGAGTTCCATGCAACGATCCATCGCTCGATAAGCCACCGCCTGGCCGAGTTTGTTGTGTCCGTCCCACGCCTCGGCCGCGGCGAAGCGCGACGGGAGTTTCTCGATCTCCGCGCCGGGCGCCCAGCGGCTGACTTTGCTGCCGAACAGGTCGTCGAGGTGCAGGGCCTTGAGGGCGTTGTGCGTGCGGATGCCGTGGCGCGAGGCGCTGTGGCAGAAGCGGGCCGCATCGGCTGCCTCGTCGTCGGAGTAACCGCGTGCCTTGTAAGCCCGCGCCACAAGGCTGTCGTGCTTCTCGGCAGGGACGATGAACCAGGTCTCGGCCATGGCTCAGGCCTCGTGCTGCTGCCGGTCGCCGACCCAGTCGTAGTGGAAGAACTTGCCCTTCGGCTGGTCGAGGCGCTCGTAGGTGTGGGCGCCGAAGTAGTCGCGCTGGGCCTGGAGCAGGTTGGCCGGCAGGCGCGCGGCGCGGTAGCTGTCGAAGTAGGCGAGCGACGCGCTGAAGGCCGGTGTGGGGATGCCCGAGAGCACCGCGCCGGACACGACTTTTCGCCAGTTCGACTGCGTGCGCTCGATAACGTCCTTGAAATAGGGATCGAGCAGCAGGTTGGGCAGCGCCGGATCGCGGTCGAAAGCCTCCTTGATGCGCTGCAGGAAGCGGGCGCGGATGATGCAACCGCCGCGCCAGATCATGGCGATCTCGCCGAAGTGCAGCGGCCAGTTTTGCTCGGCCGCCACGGCGCGCATGAGCGCGAAGCCCTGGGCGTAGGAGCAGATTTTCGAGGCGTAGAGCGAGTCGCGCACGGCGTCGATCATGGCCTGCTTCTCCCCGGAGAACTGCGGCGCAGGGCCCTTGAGCAGCTTCGAGGCTTCCACGCGTTCCTCCTTGATTGCAGAGACACACCGGGCGAACACGGCTTCCGAGATCGTGGATATGGGGATGCCGGCGTTGAGTCCGTCGGCCACGGTCCACTTGCCCGTGCCCTTCTGTCCGGCCCGGTCCACGATCACGTCCACGATGGGCGCGCCCGTGACGGGGTCTTTGACCGCGAGAATGTTGGCCGTGATCTCGATGAGGAAGCTGTCGAGGTCGCCCGCGTTCCAATCGGCGAAGGCTTTCTGCACCTCGTCCACCGAGAGTCCGAGGCCGTGGCGCAGGATGTTGTAGGCCTCGCAGATGAGTTGCATGTCACCGTATTCGATGCCGTTGTGAACCATCTTGACGAAGTGGCCGGCACCGTTGGGCCCGATGTAGGCCGTGCAGGGGACGCCGCCCTCAATGGGATGGCCGGGCTTGGCGCCTTCAAGCGGCTTGCCGGTGGCGGCATCGACTTTGGCTGCGATAGCGTTCCAGATCGGGGCGAGTTCGTTCCACGAAGACTCGGCACCACCGGGCATGAGGGATGGACCGAAACGCGCGCCTTCTTCGCCGCCGGAGACACCGGAACCGATGAAGCGCAGGCCCTTGGCTGTGAGGTCCTTCTCGCGGCGGACGGTGTCGGTCCAGAGGGCGTTGCCTCCGTCGATGATGATGTCGTCCTTCTCCAGCAGCGGCACGAGGCTGTCGATGACGGCGTCGGTGGCCTTGCCGGCTTGGACGAGGATGATGATCTTGCGGGGGCGTTTGATCGAGGCGACGAAATCCTCGAGCGTGAGCGCGGCGTGCAGCCCGCCGGGGGTGCCGGGGTGGTCTTTCACGAACTCCTCGGTCTTGGCCGTCGTGCGGTTGAAGACGGAAATCTTGAAGCCGTGGTCGGCGATGTTGAGAGCGAGGTTCTGGCCCATCACGGCGAGGCCGATGAGCCCGATGTCGGAGAGTTGGTTGGTCATGAGGTTAGAGTTTGTTGGCTTGGGCGAGGGCGGGACGGCCCTCGAGGACACTGATCATGTTCTGGGCGGCCATGGTGGCCTGACGAATCACGCTTTCGTGCGTGCGGGAGCCGATGTGCGGGGTGATGACGGTGCGCTTGCTCTTGAGCAGCGGGTGGTCGGGCTTGGGCGGTTCCTCGTCGAGGACGTCGGCACCGTAGCCGGCGATCTCGCCCGCATTGAGGGCCGCCGCCAGAGCGTCGCTGTCCACGAGTTCGCCGCGGGCGCAATTCAGGATGACGGCGCCCGGTTTGCAGAGCTTCAGTCGGGCGGCGTTGATGAATCCCCGGGTCTCGGGCGAGAGGTTCATGTGCAGCGAGATGATGTCGCTGCGGCGCAACAGGTCCTCGGCTTCAGCCACGCGCTCGATCTGGTGCGCAGCCGCGAAACCCTCGTCCCAGTAGACATCGTATCCCAGCACGTTCATGCCGAAGGCGCGGGCGCGAATGGCGACTTCCTTTCCGATGCGTCCGAGGCCGGCGATGCCGATCGTCTTGCCCATGAGTTCGTGACCGGTCAGGCGCTTCCATTTGCCATCGCGGACGAGGTTGGCCTCCTCGACGATGTCGCGGTAGAGGGCGAG
>CAZSUJ010000092.1:0-9013 GCA_964609925.1 uncultured Chthoniobacter sp.
AGGGAGGCGAGGGTCGGAATCGAACCGACGCATAGGGCTTTTGCAGAGCCCGGCCTTACCACTTGGCTACCCCGCCGTTGTTTCTCCCGACGACTATTCGTGCCAGCGCACGGCTTTGATGTCAAACCCGACCTCATTCCCGGGTTGACGAAGTGTCGTCCGTTGCCGTATTTTTCAGGGTCCTTGGAGCCGATGCCGGCCCGGGCAGTCCACGAAACCATTTCTTCATGAATCCCATGCTCCTCGAAAAAGCCCGCGAAGTCGTCGGCAACGACAAAATCCTCGTCAACCTCGTCTCGCGCCGCGTGCGCCAACTCAACGCGACGAGCCGCCCGCTCGTAGAAGTCGAACCCGGGATGGGCTTCATCGACATCGCCCTGAAGGAACTCGGCGAAGGCAAGATTTTCGCGCGTCAGCCGGACGCGGCCTGACGGCGCCCTGCCCCGCGCCGGGAGGGTCGTCATGGGGACGGACATCGTCACGAACCGCAAGGCACGGCACGCCTACCACATCATCGAGAGCTTCGAGGCGGGCATCGCCCTCCGCGGCACCGAGGTAAAGTCGATCCGCGGAGGCCTCGCGAACATGACGAGCGCGTTCGCCCGTCTCGAGAAGGGAGAGCTCTTCCTCCACGGCCTCGACATCCAGCCCTACGAGCGCGCGAGCCACGAGCAGCATGAGGCCAAACGGCCGCGGCGCCTCCTCGTCCATCGCGTGGAACTGCACCGGTTGCGCGAGCAGGTCGAGCAGCAGGGATGCGCACTCCCCGCACTGCGGCTCTATTGGAAGAATCGCAATGTGAAGGTCGAGATCGGCGTGGCCAAGGGCAAGAAGACGCCGGACAAGCGTCACGACCTCAAGCAGCGCGAGGCCGAACGCGAGGCGGCGCGCACGGCCGCCGCCTTCAACCGCCGCGGTTGAGTTTCAGCCTTACGCCGCGGCCAGAATTCCGTAGTATCACGCCTCCCATGACCCCGTCCCAAGTCCACCCGACCGCGGCAGAGTTCAGCCGTCTTGCGAAAACGCACCGCGTCGTCCCGGTATGGACAGAGATCGTGGCCGATGCGGAGACGCCGGTGACGGCTTTCGCCAAGATTGCGGGCGACGAGCCGGCGTTCCTCTTCGAGTCAGCCGAGCAGGACGAGGAGGGCGGCCGTTACTCAATCCTCGGCACCGGGGCTGAGCGGGAATTCTTCGCGCGCGGGTCGAAGTTTGAAATTCGCCGCGGCGGCAAAGTCATCCGCTCGGGCGATGCGGCCGACCCGCTGACGGAACTCGAGCGCGAGATGTCCGGCCTGCGCATGCCGGCCGAGTTCCCCCACTTCCCCGGCGGCTGCGTCGGCTACCTGTCCTACGACACGATCCGCTACTTCGAGCCGACCATCGGCACGCCGCCGCCGGACCAGCTCGGCGTGCCGGACATGTATTTCTTCACCACCGACCGCGTGCTCGTCTTCGACCACCGCACGCGCCGGCTCAAGATCATCGTCAACGCCTACACGGGCGAAGACCCTGCGGCGGCCCACGCCGAGGCCGTGGCCAAGGTTGCCGACCTTGTCAGCAGCCTCGCCCGCCCCGCGCCCCTCCCCCCGCTCTTCCCCGAGGCCGCTGCACAGACCGCGGAGGTATCATCCAACACAACGCGCGAGGAGTTCCACGCCATGGTGGACCGCGCCAAGGAATACATCCGTGCGGGTGACATTTTCCAGCTGGTGGCCTCGCAGCGCTTCGCCACGCCTTTCACCGGTTCACCGCTCAGCCTTTACCGCGCCCTGCGGTTCGTGAACCCCTCGCCCTACATGTTCCTCGTCCGCTGCCCCGGCTACCATCTCGTGGGCAGCTCCCCGGAGGTCCACGTGCGCGTGGACCAGGGCCAGATCCAGATCCGCCCCATCGCGGGGACGATCCGCCGCGGCGGCACGCCGGAGGAGGACCGCCACAACGCGGCCGAGTTGCTGGCCAACCCGAAAGAGCGCGCCGAGCACCTCATGCTGGTGGACCTCGCGCGCAACGACGTGGGCCGCATCGCCGACTTCGGCAGCGTGCGCGTCACCGACTTCATGACCATCGAACGCTACAGCCACGTCATGCACATCGTCTCGAACGTCGTGGGGCGGCTGTCCTCCGGCCACACGCCGGGCGACGTGATGCGTGCCACTTTCCCGGCGGGCACGGTCTCCGGCGCCCCCAAGGTCCGCGCCATGCAGATCATCAACGAGATGGAGAAAAGCAAGCGCTGCAGCTACTCCGGCGCCGTGGGCTATTTCGGCTACGACGGCAACCTCAACTCGTGCATCGCGCTGCGCACAGTGCTGTTGAAGGATGGGATGGCCTACGTCCAAGCGGGCGCCGGCATCGTGGCGGACAGCACAGCCGAGGGCGAATATCAGGAGACCATCAACAAGGCCAAGGGCGTGATCCGGGCCATCGAGCGCGCCCGCGCACTGGAGAACCCATGATCCTCGTCATCGATAACTACGACAGCTTCACCTACAACCTCGTCCAGTATTTCGGCGAGTTGGGGGCCGCCATTCGCGTGGTCCGCAACGACCAGATCACGCTCGACGAGATCGAGAAACTCGCACCCGAGCGCATCGTCGTCTCGCCCGGACCGTGCACGCCGCATGAAGCCGGCGTCAGTTGCGAGGTCATCCGGACCTTCGGGCCGCGCATCCCCGTGCTGGGTGTCTGCCTCGGCCACCAATGCATCGGCGAGGTTTACGGCGGCGATGTTGTGCGAGCCGGACGCCTCATGCACGGCAAGACCTCGCCCATCCTGCACGAGGGCTCGGGCGTCTTCCGCGGCCTCCCTTCACCCTTCGAGGCCACGCGCTACCACTCGCTCATCGTGAAGCGCGAGACGTTCCCCGACGTTCTCAAGATCACGGCTGAGACCGCCGAAGGAGAGATCATGGGCCTCCAGCACCGCGAGCTCCCGGTGCACGGCGTGCAGTTCCACCCGGAAAGCATCCTCACCGGCGAGGGCAAGAACCTCCTGCGGAATTTCCTGCAGGTGTAGCCACCGCCACGCCTGCTGCAGCGCCGGTGTCCCCACCGACGATTGAAATGCAGGCCGGCGGTCCCGCAGCCGCGGGACCAGTCGCTACAGGCAAGAACCCCTTACTCTGCGGCGGGTTCGTCGGCCACGCCCTCGCCCACCATGTAGCGGGTGAAGCGGCGGATGACGATATTCTCACCAAGCTCGGTGATCTTCGCCTTCACGAGGTCGCTGATCGTCAGGTCAGGGTTCTTGATGAAGGGTTGCTCCATCAGGCACACGGTGCCGTAAAACTTCTCGACCTTGCCTTCGACAATCTTGTCCACGATGTTCGCCGGCTTGCCTTCGACCTGCTGACGGTAAATCGCCTTCTCGCGTTCGATCTGGGCCGCATCGACCTGATCGCGGCTCACGCACACGGGGTTGGTCGCCGCGATGTGAAGGGTGATGTCCTTGACGAAGTCGCGGAAGTTCTCGTTCTTGGCCACGAAGTCGGTCTCGCAGTTGACCTCCACGAGAACACCGACCTTGCCGGCGAGGTGGATGTAGGAGGCGATGGTGCCCTCCTTGGCCGAGCGGGAGGCCTTCTTGCCGGCGGAAGCGATGCCCTTGGCGCGGAGGATGTCCTCGGCTTTGGCCATGTCGCCACCAGCCTCGGTCAGCGCACGTTTGCAATCCATCATGCCCGCGTTGGTTTTTTCGCGGAGTTCACGGACGAGGGACGGGGAAATATCGGACATACGAAAGTTATCAGTCTTCAGTGTTCAGTTTTCGGTGTTGAGGAGGTCAGCCGGTGCAAGGGCACCGCGGTTCACTCGCCCACGCCGGCGAGTTCAGGCTCGACCTTCTTCTGACGAACCCCGGCGGCACCCTTGATGGCATCGACGAGTTTCTGCAGGATCACGCGGATCGAGCGAATGGCATCGTCATTGCCCGCGATGGGGTAATTCACGAGGTCCGGGTCGCAGTTCGTGTCCACGATGGCCACCACGGGGATCCCGAGGCGGTTCGCCTCGCGGACAGCGATGTCCTCGCGGGTCGTGTCGATCACGACGACGGCGCCGGGAAGCTTTTCCATCTCGCGCAGGCCGTCGAGGTTCTTGGCCAGGCGGGCCTGCTCACGGCGGAGCGAGGCCTGCTCCTTCTTGCCGATCTTCGACAAGCCGGGGCCCTTGAGCTTCTTCTCGATCTCGTTGAGGCGCGCGACGCTCTTGCGGATGGTGGTCAGGTTGGTCAGCGTGCCGCCGAGCCAGCGGTTGTGGACGTAGAACTGGCCGCAGGATTCGGCCGCTTCCTTGATGGCTTCCTGGGCCTGCTTCTTGCAGCCGACGAACAGCACCTTGCCGCCGCCGGAGACCAGGTTCGCGAGGAACGCGGTCGCCTTGTCGAGTTGCTCGACGGTGCGGCTGATGTCGATGATGTAGATGTCGTTTTTCTCCTCGAGGATGAATTCGCGCATCTTCGGGTTCCAGCGCTTGGTCTGGTGGCCGTAGTGGACGCCGGACTCAAGGAGTTCGTTGATCAATTCAATGGATGGCATGGTCTTGTTTTCTTTTGGGATTGCGGATCAACCGGCTTCCTTTTCGGTTTCGGCCACGGTCGCGAGCTCCTCGCCGAGATCGGCCTGGGCCAGCTCCACGTCGCGGCAGGATTGGAATCCGGTGCCGGCGGGGATGAGGTGACCCATGATCACGTTCTCCTTGAAGCCGCGGAGGCTGTCCACCTTGCCCAGCGTGGCCGCGTCGGTCAGGACGCGCGTCGTGTCCTGGAAGGACGCGGCGGAGATGAAGCTCTCGGTGCTGAGCGAGGCGCGGGTGATGCCGAGGAGGACGGGCTCGCCCTCCGCCGGCTTGCCGCCGAGCTGGGTGATACGGTCGTTCTCCGCATCGAACTCGGAGCGGTCCACCTTGTCGTCCCAGAGGAGCGTGGTGTCGCCGGGGTCGGTGATCTTAACCTTGCGCAGCATCTGGCGGATGATGATCTCGATGTGCTTGTCGTTGATCTCGACGCCCTGCAGACGGTAGACCTCCTGCACCTCGTTGAGCAGGTGCTCCTGCAGCGCGGCCGGGCCGCAGACCTGAAGGATTTCGTGCGGGAGGACGGGGCCCTCGGTGAGCTGGCTGCCCTTCTTCACGCGGTCTCCGTCGGCCACGATGATGTGCTTGTTCATCGGGATGAGGTGCTCCTCTTCCGTCTTGGTCTCGGGATCGAGGACCAACAGGCGGCGCTTGCCGCGGGCCGTGCCCTCGATCTTGACGATACCGTCGATCTTGGCGATCTCGGCCGAGTCTTTCGGCTTGCGCGCCTCGAACAGTTCGGCCACGCGGGGCAGACCGCCGGTGATGTCCTTGGTCTTGGCGACCTTGCGCGGCGTCTTGGCCAGGAGCTGGCCCGCCTCAACCTTGCGATTGTCGGCGACCACGATGTGCGCGCCGGCCGGGATCGAATAGCTGGCAATGACGCGCTTGTCCGAATCCACCACGACAATCTGCGGGTGCAGATCTTCCTTGTGCTCGATGACCACGAGGCCGGCGATGCCGGTGGCCTCGTCCACCTCACGCTTCACGCTGAGGCCGGGGATCATGTCGCGGAACTCCACCGTGCCGGGCTTCTCGGTCAGGATGGGGAGGTTGTAGGGGTCCCACTGGACGAACGTCTCGCCCTTCTTGACCTTGCCCTCGTCCGGAACCGAGATGACCGAACCGATGACGATGCTGTGACGCTCGAGCTCACGGCCGTCCTTCTCGTTGTGGATGCCGATGAATCCGTTCTTGCTCAGGACGATGTCGTTGCCGTCGGTTGACTTGACCGTCTTGAGGTCGACGTAGCGCACAACGCCGTCGTTCTTGGCCTTGATGATCGGCTGTTTGAACGTCTGGCTGGCGGTTCCACCGATGTGGAACGTGCGCATGGTGAGCTGCGTGCCCGGCTCGCCGATCGATTGGGCGGCGATGATGCCGACGGCCTCACCGATCTGCACCGGCTTGCCGTTGGCAAGGTTGCGTCCGTAGCACTTCGAGCAAACGCCGCGCTTCGACTCGCAGGTGAGGACCGAGCGGATGCGAAGCTGCTCGACGCCCATGTGTTCGAGGGCCTTGGCCGTCTCCTCGTCCACCAACTGGCCGGACTTCACGAGGATGCTGCCGCTGACGGGATCCTTGATCGTCTCGCAGCTGGTGCGACCGATGATGCGGGTCTTGAGGTCCACAACCTCCTCGTCGCCCTCGTAGATGGGCTGGACAACGATGCCCTTGACCGTGCCGCAGTCCTGCTCAGTGATGATGACGTCCTGAGCGGCGTCCACCAGCTTGCGGGTGAGGTAGCCGGAGTCGGCGGTCTTGAGCGCGGTGTCGGCCAGACCCTTGCGGGCGCCGTGCGTCGAGATGAAGTATTCGAGAACGGTGAGACCCTCGCGGAAGTTCGAGGTGATCGGACGCTCGATGATCTCGCCGGAAGGCTTGGCCATGAGGCCGCGCATGCCGGCGAGCTGCTTGACCTGCTGGCGGTTGCCGCGGGCGCCGGAGTCCACCATGAGGAAGACCGGGTTCATCTCGCGCCGTCCCTCGTTGTGGTCGAGGGTGCGGAACATGACGTTCGAGATCTCCTCACCGGCGTGCGTCCAGATGTCGATGATCTTGTTGTAACGTTCGCCGTCCGTGATGATTCCCTTGCGGTATTGCTTCTCGACTTCCTCGATCTGCTTGTGGGCGCGGTCGATCTCGAGCTGCTTCTCCTTCGGGATGATCATGTCCACGATGCCGATGGAGATGCCGGCGCGGGTGGCCTCGCGGAAGCCGAGGTCCTTGAGCTTGTCGAGGGTCTCGACGGCGACTTTCTGTCCGCCGATCTGGTAGGTGTTCCAGATGATTTCGCTGAGCTGCTTCTTGCCGGTGGGCTTGTTGACGAAGCCCATGCCCTCGGGCCAGATCTCGTTGAAGCGGACGCGGCCGGCGGTGGTCTCGATCACCTTCTTGGTGGAGTCACCATAGACGGTCTGCTTCCCGAGGTCGGGGTTCTTGTAGAGGATGCGGGTGTGCGTCTTGATCGCACCCTCGGCGATGGCGAGTTCGACCTCGGCGGCATCGGCGAAGAGCGGAAGGCGGATGTCCTTCTTGTCCGCCATGATGCGCGGATTCTGCGTGAGGTAGTAGCACCCGAGGGTGATGTCCTGAGAAGGCGTGGTGATCGGCTTGCCGCTGGAGGGCGAGAAGATGTTGTTCGTGGCCAGCATCATCATGCGGGCCTCGAGCTGCGCCTCGGCCGAGAGCGGCACGTGGACAGCCATCTGGTCGCCGTCGAAGTCCGCGTTGTAGGCGGTGCAGACGAGCGGGTGGATGCGGATGGCCTCGCCCTCGATGAGCTGTGGCTCGAACGCCTGGATGGAGAGGCGGTGCAGGGTCGGTGCGCGGTTGAGCAGCACGGGGTGGCCCTTGGTCACCTCCTCGAGGATGTCCCACACGATCGGCTCCTGCCGCTCGATGATCTTCTTGGCGCTGCGCACGGTGTGCACGTAGCCGAGTTCCTTGAGGCGGCGGATGATGAACGGCTCGAAAAGGACGAGCGCCATCTTCTTGGGCAGACCGCACTGGTTGAGCTTCAACTCGGGTCCGATGACGATGACCGAGCGGCCGGAGTAATCCACGCGCTTGCCCAGGAGGTTCTGGCGGAAGCGGCCCTGCTTGCCCTTGAGCATGTCGCTGAGGGATTTGAGCGGGCGGTTGCTCGCACCGGTGACGGCGCGGCCGTGGCGGCCGTTGTCGAAGAGTGCGTCAACGGCTTCCTGCAGCATGCGCTTCTCGTTGCGGATGATGACCTCGGGGGTCTTCAACTGGAGAAGGTTCTTCAACCGGTTGTTGCGGTTGATCACGCGGCGATAAAGGTCGTTTAGGTCCGACGTGGCGAATCGTCCGCCTTCGAGCGGGACGAGCGGGCGCAGGTCGGGCGGGATGACCGGCAGAACGTTGAGGATCATCCACTCGGGGCGGGTCCGTGAGTGGAGGAAGCCCTGGGCGAGCTTGAGGCGCTTGGCCAGCTTCGTCTTGGTCGTCTTGCTCTTGGTCTTCTCCATCGCCTCCTGCAACTCGGCGACGAGTTCGGCGAGGTCGATGCGCTCAAGGAGCTTTTGCAGCGCCTCGGCGCCCATGCCGGCGGTGAAATCCTCGCCGTATTGCTCCTCGGCCTCGCGATATTCCTGCTCGTTGAGGAGTTGGCCCTTCTCAAGGCTGGTGCTGCCGGGATCAATGACGACGTAATCCTCGTAGTAGATGATGCGCTCAAGCTGCTTGGCCGTGAGGTCGAGCATGAGGCCGAGGCGCGACGGGGTGCACTTGTAGAACCAGATGTGCGAGACGGGCACGGCGAGATCGATGTGTCCCATGCGCTCGCGGCGCACGCGGGCGAGCGTGACCTCGACGCCGCAGCGGTCGCAGGTGACGCCCTTGTGCTTGATGCGCTTGTATTTTCCGCAGGTGCACTCCCAGTCCCGGGTGGGACCGAAGATGCGCTCGCAGAAGAGGCCGCCCTTCTCGGGCTTGAACGTGCGGTAGTTGATCGTCTCCGGGTTCTTCACCTCGCCGTGGCTCCACTCGCGGATGGACTCCGGGCTGGCCACGGTGACCGACACCTGGTCGAAGGCCGGCGCTGTTTCGCCGGAAAGGTCGCGTATGATTTGGTCGCTCATGATTTTGTAGTTATTCCCGGTTGAGTTCAGACCGCGAGACTGGCGGCGGCGCGACCGGGCGAACCGGCCTGCACATTGAGCCCGAGGCTCTTCATTTCCTTGATGAGAACGTTGAACGACTCGGGCGTCCCCGCCTCGAGCGAGTTGTCACCCTTCACGATGGATTCGTAAATGCGGGTGCGCCCCTGGACGTCGTCGGACTTGACGGTTAGAAGTTCTTGGAGCGTGTAGGCGGCGCCGTAAGCCTCGAGCGCCCAGACCTCCATCTCGCCGAAACGCTGGCCGCCGTATTGCGCCTTGCCGCCCAGCGGTTGCTGCGTGACGAGGGAATAAGG
>CAZSUJ010000093.1:0-3482 GCA_964609925.1 uncultured Chthoniobacter sp.
GTCGAGCTTCTGCAGCTTCGGGCGGATGACGGCGAGGTTGTAGGGGTGCATGGGGTTCTCGCGGTAGAAGTCCTGGTGGTGGTCTTCGGCGGCGTAGAATTTCGTGAGCGGGACGATCTCGGTGACGATGGGGGATTTGAATTTCGCCTGCGCGCGTTCGAGCGAGGCGCGGGCGGCGGTGGCTTGGGCGTCGTCGGCGGTGAGGATGATCGAACGGTATTGCGTGCCCACATCGGCGCCCTGGCGGTTGAGCGTCGTGGGGTCGTGGGCGTCCCAGAACAAGTCCACGATCTTGTCGTAGGAGATTTTCTCCGGGTCGAACTCGATCTGCACGACCTCGGCGTGGCCGGTGCGGCCGGAGCAGACTTCGTCGTAGGTGGGGTTGTCGGTCTTGCCGCCGGCGTAGCCGGAGGTGACGGAGAGGATGCCGGGCAGGCGTTCGTAAACGGCTTCGACGCACCAGAAGCATCCGCCGCCGAGGGTGGCTGTTTGGGTTTTCATGGAAGGGTCGGCCGCGCGCGCGGGCAGCGCGGCGGCGAGGGTGAGGGCGAGGAGCAGGAGCGTCTTCACTCGGCCAGTTCCTTCGGGACGAACTTGAGGGCGACCGAGTTGAGGCAGTAGCGAAGGCCGGTGGGGGCGGGTCCGTCGGGGAAGACGTGGCCGAGGTGGGCGTCGCAGCGGGCGCAGAGGATTTCCTCGCGGATCATGCCGTGGCTGAAGTCCTTCTCGGTGACGACGTTCTCGGGCGCGAAGGGCTGGAAGAAGCTGGGCCAGCCGGTGCCGGAGTCGAACTTGGCGTCGGAGCGGAAGAGGGGCAGCCCGCAGCAGACGCATTCGTAAATGCCGGGCTTCTTGTGGTCGTGGAACGCGCCGCAGAACGGGCGCTCGGTGCCCTTGCCGCGGGCCACGCGGTAGGCTTCGTCGCCGAGCTGGGCGCGCCATTCGGCATCGGTCTTGATCACTTTTTCCATCGGTTGGGCGGGGAGGGCGTTGCCGTCCTTGTCCACCAGACAAACGTTCACCATGGGGCGTTCAGATTCCGCGGCCGGGAGAGGCCACGGGGCGGCGGCGAGGAGCGCGGCCGCGAGGAGGAGCTTGTGCATGCAAGGCGAACCATGCGCGGGACGGCGGGTTTGTCAAAGTCACTGGTCCGCCGCGGCGGCGCGACGCTTGCGACGGCGGGCGGCCTCGGCGAGGAATTCCTCCTGCGCGTCGCAGGGCGGCGCGGAGTCGACGCGGGGCAGGTAGGTGCCGTCGGCCTGCAGCACGCGGGCCTTGACGTTGTCGGTCCAGAAACAATCGATGATCTCCTGCACGTGTTCGCGCATGCCGGGGCTTTCGATGGGGAAGACGGCCTCGACGCGGTGGAAGAAGTTGCGCTCCATCCAGTCCGCACTGCCGACGTAGTAGAGCGGATCGCCCGCGTTTTCGAAGCGGTAGATGCGGCTGTGCTCGAGGAAGCGTCCCACGATGCTGCGGACCTCGATGTTCTCGCTGATGCCGGGGAGTCCGGGGCGGAGGGCGCAGATGCCGCGGACGAGGAGGCGCACCCGGACGCCGGCGCGGGAGGCGCGGTAGAGGGCCTCGATGACCTCCTCCTGCACGAGCGAGTTGAGCTTGGCGAAGATGCCGGCCGGTCGCCCGGCGCGGGCATTGTCGATCTCGGCGTCGATGAGCCCGAGGATGCGCTTGTGCAGGTGCCAAGGGGCGATGAGCAGTTTGTGCGGCGTCGGGAGCTGCGAGACGCCGGTCACCGTGTTGAAGAGATTGGCCACGTCCTCGGTGATCTCGGGTCGGGCCGTGAAGTAGCTCATGTCCGTGTAGAGACGCGCGGTGGACGGGTGGTAGTTGCCGGTGCCGAGGTGGACATAGCGGCGGATGCCGTCGTATTCGCGGCGCACGACCATGGCCATCTTGGCGTGGGTCTTGAGCCCGGCCACGCCGTAGACGACGTCCACGCCGGCCTCGCGGAGCTGGCGCGCCCACTTGATGTTGGCCGCCTCGTCGAAGCGGGCCTTGAGTTCGATGACCACCACGACCTGCTTGCCCTGGCGCGAGGCCTGGACGAGGAGCGGGATGATCGGGGAATCCGAGCTGGTGCGGTAGAGCGTCTGCTTGATCGCGAGGACCTGCGCGTCCTCGGCCGCCTGCCCGATGAAGTCGAGCACGGTCTGGAAGCTGTCGTAGGGGTGGTGGAGGAGGATGTCGCCCTTGCGGATGTGGAAGAAGATGTCGTGCTCCTCGCCGAGGCCGACGACCGTGACCGGGGTGAAGCGCTTGTATTTGAGGTCGGGCCGGTCGAGCTCGGTGGCGATCGGCATGAGCCGCACGAGGTTCAGCGGCCACTCGGCGCGGTAGACGTCCTCCTTGTCGAGATTGAAGATGTCGCACAGCCGCGCGGTGAGCGGTTCGGGGCAGCCCTGCACCTCGAGGCGGACGGCATTGCCGCGGTTGAGCTTGCGGAGCTCGTCCTCGATGGCGCGGAGGAGGTTGCGGGCCTCTTCCTCGTCCACGTAGAGGTTGCTGTTGCGGGTGACGCGGAAGGCGTGGGCGCCGCGCACCTTCACGCCGTGGAAAAGTCGGCCGACGTGGGCCTGGATGAGGTTGCTGAGGAAGATGAAATCGCTGCCGGTGCCGTCGCGGCTGGGGAAGGGGAGGACGCGGGGCAGCACGCGCGGGACCTGCACGACGGCGAGGTCGGTGCCGAGGTCGCTGCCCTCGAGTTCGACGAGGAGGTTGAGGCTCTTGTTCAGGAGCTGCGGGAACGGGTGCGCGGGGTCGATGGCCAGCGGGGTGAGGACGGGGAAGATCTCGCGCTCGAAGAAATCCTCGAAATGCTTCCGCTCGGCCTCACCCACGTCGGGGTAGCGGTGGAAGCGCACGCCGTTGGCCGCCAGCTGCGGCTGGATCTCGCCGGACCAGCACGCGTATTGGTCGGCCACGAGGCGGCGGACGCGGGTTGCGACGGCCGCGAGCTGCTGCGCGGCGGTGAGGCCGTCCGGCCCGCTGTCCTGCGAGCCGGCCTGCACGACCTGCTTGAGGCCGGCCACGCGGACCTCGAAGAACTCGTCGAGGTTCGACGAGACGATGCAGAGGAATTTGAGCCGTTCGAGGAGCGGAACGGAGGCGTCGCGCGCCTGGTCGAGCACGCGTTGGTTGAATTCGAGCCAGCTCAGCTCGCGGTTGATGAAGAATTTGGGATCAGTGAGATCCATGGCGGAAACGGTCACAATCCGCCCGCATGCCCCCGAGTTCAAGTGAAACGCGACGCGGCTCGTTGCCGCGGTGGGGGCTTGTGCTAGGTTGGCCGCCGTGAAACGCGTCCTTGTGTCGGTTTTGTTGCTCGGCGCCACCGCGGTCGCCCAACCCGTCCAGCCCGGGCTCCCCGCGGGCGGCGCGCTCCGCCTCCTCGGCGAAGGCTTCGCCGGCGTTTACGAGAAGGTCGCGCCGAGCGTGGTCGTGCTCGAGGTCAAGCGCGACAA
>CAZSUJ010000093.1:3582-8846 GCA_964609925.1 uncultured Chthoniobacter sp.
GTCGTCGGCGTGAACACGCTGATCAACGGCATCAGCCGCGGCCTCGGCTTCGCCATCCCGGCCAAGCTGGCTAGGTCCGTGAGCGACGAACTCATCGCCAACGGCCGCGTGGTCCGGCCGTGGCTGGGCATCCGCATCGAGACGCTGGCCGAGAAGCCCGAGTTGCAGAAGATGATGGGCATCGAGCGCGGCGTGGTCGTGCGCATGATCGAGCCCGACGCGCCCGCGGCCCGCAGCGGCCTGCGCCCGGCCGACGTGATCGTGGAGGTTGACGGGCGGGCCGTGGCCACTGCGCGCGACCTGCAGCAGGAGGTGCTGCGCAAGAAGGTCGGCCAGGAGGTCGGGCTCAAGGTTTGGCGGCGGGGATTGCGATCGGGGGATTTCCGCACGGTCGCGGTGACGACGGCGGAGTTGCCGCCCACGGACCGCATGGCGATGACGGGCGGCCGCGGCCGGGACGACGACCCGCCGGAGCCGGACGAGCCCGGTGCCGCTTCGGACAACCCGCTGGGCCTCGCCGTGCAGGACTTGAGCGAGGCGATGGCGCGCGAGAGGGGCATCACCGGTGGCGGCGTGATCGTCACGCAAGTGGACCGCGGGAGCACGGCCGACGCGGGCGGCGTCGAGCGGGGGGATGTCATCACGGCCGTGGGATCCGAGGCGGTGCGCGACAAGGCAGCCTTTGACGCAGCGCTGGCCGCGTTGCCCGAGGGCGGGGAGGCCATGTTGCTGATCGAGCGCGAGGGGAAGAAGACCTACGCGATCATCCAGCGCTGAGACACACGTCGCGCAGCGCGGCGGCGGCGGCGGACGGCTCGACGCGGGTCATGCAGCGGAAGTCGATCGGGCACTCGCGCAGGAAGCACGGGCTGCATTCCACCTTCTCGCGGAGGATGCGGTGGAAGTCGCCGATCGGCGAGGTGAGGTCCGGTTCGGTCGAGCCGAACACGGCCACGGTCGGCACTCCGAGGAAGGCGGCGAGGTGCATCGTCCCGGTGTCGTTCGTCAACAGCGCGTCGCAGCCCGCGAGTTCGTCCATGAGCCCGTCGAGCGTGGTGCGTCCGGCGAGGTTGCGGACGGGGAACGGGCACGCCCTTTCGATCTCCTCCGCGGCCGGGGCGTCTCCGGCCACGCCGAAAATGAGCCACTCGGCCGGCGAGGATTCCTGGAACTCGCGCATGGTCGCGGCGAAGCGTTCCGCGGGCCAGCGTTTGGCCGGACCGTATTCCGCTCCCGGGCAGACGCCGATGCGGAGTGGCGCGCCCTCGCGTCGCGGCCGGCGGGCGAACGAGGCCTCGCGCTCCGGCGCCCCGTAGAACGCGACCAACCGCAGGTAGCGCCGCGCGTGGTGTCCGCAGGAATCCATCGCGAACGTGGGCGTCGAGTCGAGAAGCCAGCGGCGGTGGTGGCCGGGGAAGCCAGTGATGCGCGGGATGCCGAGCGCCTTGGCCTCGAGGGCGGAGCGAAGGGAGTTGGGGAAAAGGATCGCCGCCTCGTAGATGTGCGGGACCCGCCGCCCGAGGCTCCACGGCGACTCGCCCGGTGCAATCTCGATCACCTCGTCCACCGCGGAGACACGCCGCCAGAGCGGGGCGAGCTTGGCCGGGCAGAGGACGGTCAGGCGGAGGTCCGGACGACCTTCCTTGCAGGCTTCGACCGCGGGAATGCTCATCACGGCGTCGCCCAGCCAGTTGCTTGAGCGGATGAGGACGTTGAAACGCTGCAGCGTCGAGGCGGGCTGGTCGGCGGGCAGGTGGAGCCCGCGGCGCGTGCTGCCGAGCAGGAACCCGTGCGGCGTCTTCCAGCGGTTGTGGACCCAGAACCAGTCGGGCGGCGAACCGGCGATCTGTTTCTCCAGCACGCGGTTCAGGCCGAGCGTGATGTCTTCCACGCTGCGTCCGGCCGAGGACTCCGGCGGTTCGATGACGCACCGCCAGCGCGCGATGCCGGTCGTGTGGATGGCGACGGATACGAGGGGCGCCCCGGTGCGCTCGGCGATGATGCCGGCGAGGGGCGAGGTCGAGGCGAGCCGTCCGAAGAGCGGCATCCAGATCCCGCCTTCGCCGGCGTGCTGGTCCACGAGGACGGCGAGGATGCCGCCCCGCTGCACGAGGTCCACGGCGCCGAGGTAGCCGCGCCGGCGGTCGAACGTCTCGAGACCGAGGCGCCGGCGGTCGCGGTCGATCAGGCGGTTCACGTATTTGTTGCGCTGCGACTGGAAGATTGTGCCGACCGGCACGTGGCTCACATGGCTGATCAACTGGGCGTAGAGTTCCCAGTTGCCGATGTGGTTGATGGCCATCACGACCCCCTTGCCCTGCTCGAGCGCGGCGTGCAGGCCGGGCAGGCCGAGCAACTCGACGTGCTCGTCCACCTTCGCGGCGGGCAGGCGGGCGAGGCGGGGGACGCTGAGGATGTTGGCGCCGAGGGTGGCGAAGTGGCGGCGCGCCGTGCGGTTGACCTCGCGGGGCGTCATGGTGCGGCCGAAGGCGATGGTGATGTTGCGGCGTGCCAAGCGGCGGTATTTGGGCAATATGGTCCACGCGGCCAGCCCGAGCACCCAGCCGAGGCTGAATACCAGGCGCAGCGGCAGCCGCCCGAACAAGCCGATAAGCCCGAGGGCCAGCAGATAGACCACGTAATCCATGAACGAGGAACGGCAACCTAACCCGCCCCGCACGGCGGCGGAAGGCTTTCATCCCGTCCCGCCCGGCGGAACGATCGGCCTCGTCGGCGGCGGACAACTCGGCCGCATGTTCGCCTTGGCCGCGCGGCACATGGGCTACCGCGTCCGCGTGCTCGAACTCTCGCCCGACAGCCCGGCCGGGCAGGTCGGCGACGCTCAGATCGAAGCGGCCTACGATGACCCCGCCGCGCTCGAGCGGTTGGCGCGTTCGTCCGACGTGCTGACGTTCGAGTTCGAGAACGTCGCCGCGGCCCCGCTCGAGCATGCCGCGGAAATCTGCCCGGTGCGTCCGCGCCCGATGGTCCTCCACGTTTGCCAGAACCGCGCCCGCGAGAAGGAATTCCTCACCCGCAACGGCTTCCCCTGCGCCGCCTTCAAGATCGTCCACTCGGCCGCCGAGGCGGTGGCCGAGGCCGCGGCCAACGGTTTCCCCTGCGTGCTCAAGACCGCGGACTTCGGCTACGACGGCAAGGGTCAGGCGAAGTTGCAGAGCGCGGCGGATGCGGCCGAGGCTTGGGCGCGGCTCGGCGCGGCGCGGGCCGTGATCGAGGAGTGGGTGGATTTCCGCTGCGAGATCTCCGTCGTCTGCGCGCGCGACGGCAGCGGTCGCGTGGAGTGCTTCCCCGTCGCCGAGAACGAGCACCGCAACCACATCCTCCACCGCTCGATCATCCCTGCGCGCATCGATCCCGGCACCGCCCGCGAGGCCCAGCGCCTCGCCACGTCGCTGGCCCGGGCGCTCGACGTGGTCGGCGTGCTCGCCGTGGAGTTCTTCGTCCGCCGCGACGGTTCACTCGTGGTCAACGAACTCGCCCCGCGCCCGCACAACTCCGGCCACTTCTCCCTCGATGCCTGCGTGACCAGCCAGTTCGAGCAGCAATTGCGCGCCGTCTGCGGCCTGCCCCTCGGCTCCACGCGGCTCCTCTCGCCGGTCGTCATGGTCAACATCCTCGGCGACGCCTGGGACACGGGAACACCGGATTGGAGTCTGCTGCTCACCGACCCGGATGTGCGCCTGCACCTCTACGGCAAGCGCGAGGTGCGTCCTGGACGGAAGATGGGTCACTTCTGCGTGCTCAAGCCGTCTGTCGAGGAGGCCCTGCGGGCGGCGGATGACGGATGGGAGCGACTCTTTGGGCGTGCCGGCGGGCGGCGCCCAGCCTAGATTCGACGCCATGGAGCCGAAAGTTTTCCACGACCCGCAGCGCCGCCGCATCCTGTGGTTCGGCATCCTCGTTGCCGTGGCGGTGCTCGGCGCGATCGTCGCGGCGACCGTTTCGCTCAACCACACGATGAAGAGCACCGGCGCCTTCACCGGAAAGATCATCGCCAAGGAATTCACCCCCGCGCCGTCGCGCGAGATCACAGTCGGCTCGGGCGGCCTGCATGCCGCAGACATCGAGGGCGAGCATCTCCTCAAAGTCGAGACGCCCGACGGCTCCCGCGTTTTCAACGTCTGGGTGGACAAGACCGTCTACGACGAGGCCAAGATCGGCGACGATTATTACGTCATCCCGACGCCCTGAGCGCCGCGGAAATCGAACGTCCGGCGGGCCGGATTGTCTCTCTTGCATGGCGCGCGGTGGGTCGCGGCGGAATTTTTTATGAGTCAAACAACGCATGAACTGAACGAACAGGTGCAGCGCAGCAGCCAGTGGGTGCAGCCGCTGTTCTCCGAGGTGGGCAAGGTGGTCGTGGGGCAGAAGTCGCTGGTCGAGCGCCTCGTCATGGGCCTGCTGACCAACGGCCACGTCCTCCTCGAGGGCGTCCCCGGCCTGGCCAAGACCCTCACCGTCCGCACGCTCGCCGCGTGTCTGCACACCGGCTTCCAGCGGTTGCAATTCACGCCCGACCTGCTGCCGGCCGACTTGATCGGCACGCTGATCTACAATCCGCGCGACGGGCAGTTCACGACCAAGCTGGGGCCGATCTTTTCGAACCTCATCTTGGCCGACGAGATCAACCGCGCCCCGGCCAAGGTGCAGAGCGCGCTGCTCGAGGCCATGCAGGAACGGCAGGTCACGATCAGCGACCAGACCTACAAGCTGCCCGACCCGTTCCTCGTCCTCGCCACGCAGAACCCGCTCGAGCAGGAGGGCACCTACCAGCTCCCCGAGGCCCAGCTCGACCGCTTCATGTTCAAGGTCCACGTGGGCTACCCCACGCGCACCGAGGAGCGCGCCATCCTGGACGCCATGTCCACCTCAGCCCCCAAGCTCGAGGTCAACGCCCTCGTGCGGCCGGAGGACATCATCGCCTCGCGCGCGCTGGTCAACCGCATCTACGTGGACGACCGCGTGAAGGATTACATCGTGGACATCGTGTGGGCCAGCCGCCAGCCGGCCTCGCACGGGCTCAAGCTCGACGGCATGATCCGCTACGGCGCATCGCCTCGCGCGACCATCAACCTCACGCTCGCGGCCAAGGCCCATGCTTTCCTCAACGGGCGCGGCTACGTGACCCCGCAGGACGTCAAGTCCATCGGCCCCGACGTCCTGCGTCACCGCATCGCTGTCAGCTACGAGGCCGAGGCCGAGGAGATGACGAGCGAGATGATCATCGAGCAGATCTTCGCCGG
>CAZSUJ010000094.1:0-8837 GCA_964609925.1 uncultured Chthoniobacter sp.
GACCGCATCGCCCGCACCCGCGTGATCGCGCCGGACGACGGCACCATCCTTTCCGTGCCGGTCATCACCGGCCAGGTCGTGGTCGCGGCCATGAGCGTGAACGCCGGGACGACGCTGGCCACGCTGGCCGATCTCTCGAAACTGCTCATCGACGCCCACCTCAACCAGCTCGACATCGGCAAGATCGCCGACGGCAGCACGCTCGAGGTGCTGAGCGGGGCGGAGGACGGCCCGCGCGCCAAGGCGACGATCAGCTTCATCGCGCCGCTGGCCACGACGAAGAACAACGTCAAGGGCTTCTCCATTCAGGCCGTGCTCGAAGGCGACACCAGCTCGTTCCGTCCCGGCATGACCGTCGGCATCCGCCTGCCGCTGACCAAAGCCACCAACGCCGTGGCCGTGCCGGTCAGCGCGGTCTTCGACACGCCGCAGGGCAAGGTTGTCTACGTCAAGGGCGAGGGCGAGGACGCCGAGCAGCGCACGGTCGAGGTCGGCGCGGCCGACCTTTTCTACGCGGAGATCCGCCAGGGCGTGAAGGAGGGCGAACGCGTCCTGCTGACCGAGCCGGAGGCGGGCAAGTCCTGACGCGCGGATGGCCGCGGTGGTCGAGATGCGCGACGTGCGCAAGATCTACGGCACCGGCCCCGACCCGGTGGCCGCCCTCGACGGCGTGAGCTTGCTCATCGGTAGCGGCGAGTTCGTGGCCATCACCGGCACGAGCGGCAGCGGCAAGTCCACCCTCATGCACCTCGTGGGCTGTCTCGACGCAGCCACCTCCGGATACGTCGCGGTGGCCGGCGAGGATGTGAGCCGGGCCGGCCCCGACCGCCTCGCGCGGCTGCGCAACCGCAGCATCGGGTTCGTCTTCCAGGCCTTCAACCTCCTCCCGCGCCTCGACGTGCAGCGCAACATCGAGCTACCTCTCGTCTATGCCGGCGTCCCGGCGGCCGAGCGGCGACGGCGCGCGCGGGAGGCGGCGGAGAAGGTGAACCTGACCGACCGACTCACCCACCGGCCCATGCAACTCAGCGGCGGCCAATGCCAACGCGTGGCCGTGGCTCGGGCCCTCGTCAACGATCCGGCCCTCATCCTCGCCGACGAGCCGACCGGGAATCTCGACACGGCCAACGGCGCCGATGTGCTGCGGCTGCTCTGCGGGCTGCACGAGCTCGGGCGCACCGTCGTGCTGGTCACGCACGACCCGGCCGTGGCGGCGCGGGCCGCGCGGCGCATCGAGTTGCGGGACGGACGCATCGTGGGGGACGGCGCACCATGAACTGGCTGGCCGGCCTCCTCATCGGCTTGCAGGAAATCCGCGAGCACAAGTTCCGCAGTTTCCTGACCATGCTCGGCGTCATCCTCGGCGTGGCCAGCCTCCTTGCCATGTTCTCCCTCACGGCGGGGATCGCGGTCGGCTGGCGCGGCACCATGCAGCAGATGGGCGGCCTCGAACGCGTGGGCGTGACGGACAAGGAGGTGTCCATCGAGCTGGCCAACATGGCGACACTTTCGCCCGGACGGACTTTGGCCGACGCCGAGGCTTTGCGGAAACTGCCGGAGCTCATCTCGCACGTTTCGCCCGAGATGCAGACGGGCGCCACGATCGAGGCCGCGGATGGCGAGACGATCAACGCCCGCGTGACCGGAGCTTGGCCGGACAACCTCGTCGTGCTGCAGCACGTGATGGAGCAAGGCCGCTTCATCACCGATCTCGACGTGGACCGCGGCACGCGCGTCACGGTGCTCGGGCAGGACATCGTCGCGCAGTTGTGGCCGGACGAGAAGGACACCGGCACCGACTACACCGGCCGCGTCATCACGATCAACGGCCGCCCGTTCACCGTGGCCGGCGTGTTCGAGCGCTACCAGCGCGAGGAAGACAAGCGCCGGGCCGAGGCCATGGCGGCCGGGCGGCGCACGGGAAGGCTGCCCGTGGCGGGACGGGGAACGGGACGCTGGAACCCCTTCCGCTTCAAGAACGAGGCCATCATCGTGCCCCTGAGCACGTTCTACCACGAATTCCGCTCGGGGCAGACGAACGCCGTCCCGCTGAACATGGCGAAGCTCGACCAGCTGAATTTCCGCGTCAGCGACCTCGGGCGCTTCCGCGAGACGCTCGACCAGGCCGGCGATGTCCTGCGGCAGACGCGCCGCGGCATCGACGACTACGATTTCGAGACGCGGGAGGACTGGTTCGAAAGCATGGAGAAGAGTCTGCGTGCCACGCAACTGAGCGGCGGCTTGATCGCCGGGATCAGCCTGCTCGTCGGCGGCATCGGGATCGCCAACATCATGCTGGCCAGCATCACCCAGCGCGTGCGCGAACTCGGCGTGCGCCTCGCCGTGGGGGCGCGGCGGCGCGACATCTTCCTTCAGATCCTCGCCGAGAGCACGGTCATCGGCGTGGTCGGCGGCCTCCTCGGACTCGGGGCCGGGATCCTCCTGCTCCAACTCCTCGAGTTGGTCGCGCCCCTCGACAGCCCGCCCGTGGTCGAGGCCTCGGCCATCTTGATCAGCGTCGGCTTCGCCACCACCGTCGGCGTGCTCAGCGGCCTTTACCCGGCATGGAAAGCGTCGCGCCTCGATCCGATCTCGGCCCTGCGCTACGAATGAACCGATGAAGGCTTGGCCCGCCATCCTGCTCGCCCTCGCCGCCGCGGCCCACGCGGCCACGGACGAGTATTTCGTGCGGCTCAGCTACCCGGAGGCCGTGCAACTCGCGCTGCAGAAGAACTTCGCCATCGCCGGCGCGTCCTACACGCCTCTCATCGCCCGCGCGCAGGTGCGTTCGGCCGAGGGCGAGTTCGACCCCGTCCTCACCCTTTCCTACACGCGCAACGACAACGAGCAGGACCTCGCCGGCTTGCTCGTCACCGAGGGCGCGGCGCCGGAGGACGGCCTGCTTGCGGCCGACCTCTTCACGCGCAACGTCCGTGATTTCGCCGAGGCCAACGTCGGCGGCCTGACGCCGTGGGGCCTCACCTACGAGGTGGGAGCATCGTTGGAGAACCAGCAGGCCTCGACCAGCGACTACGGCAACCGCTACACGAGCTTCGTCGGCTTCAGCGTCACGCAACCCCTGCTGCGGAATTTCGGATCGGACGTGAACCTCGCCGCAGTCCGGCTCGCGCGCACCGACGCGGCCATCTCCTCGTGGGCCTACCGGCAGCAGGTCATCGAGACGGTTACGCGGACCGCGGAGGTGTTCAACGAATTGTGGTTCTCCAGCGGCAACACCGAAGTCGAACGCCGCGCCCGCTCACTGGCCGCGCAGCTCGCCGCAGACAACCGTCGCCGCGCCGAGATCGGCGTGATGTCGCCCCTCGACGTCCTGCAGGCCGAGACGGACGTGGCCGCCCGCGACGAGCGCGTCCTCGTGGCCGAGCGGCGCAAGGCCGACGACGAGAACTTCCTCAAGCAACTCGTGACCGACCGCGTGGAGGATGTGCTTTCCGTGCGCATTGACATCACTCCGCCGGGCCGCGCGCCGGGCGTCGCGGAAAACCGCCGGGCCGACCTCGCCGCGGCCGTGGAGAATCGCCCGGACTACCGCCAGGCCATCCTCGAGTTGCAGAAGCGGCAGATCAACCTCGTGTTCGTCCGCAACCAAGCCCTGCCGCAACTCGATCTCGTCGCCAGCCTCGGCAGCAACGGCATCGACAACGACTTCGCGGAGAGCATCGGCCGCTCGACCGAGTCCACCACGCTGTCGTGGTCGGTCGGCGGCGTGTTCAGCGTCCCTTGGCCCAACCGCACCGGCAAGGGCGACCTTGAGGCGGCCAAGCTGGAGGTCGCGCGACAACTGGTCGAACTGAAGAGGCTCGAGCAGGGCATCCTCGTCGAAGCTGACAACGCCGCCGGGCAGGTCGAGACAGCGTCGAAGCGCATCGAGGCGGCGAAGATCGCCCGGCGGTTGGCCGGCGAGACGCTCGCCGCCGGCGAAGTGCGCCTGCGCGCGGGCGCGGCGGCGACGTTCGAGGTTCTGCAGTTCCAGCGCGACCTCGCCACGGCCGAAATCGCAGAGATCCGCGCCATGGCCGACTACAACATCGCGGTCGCCCGCTACGAGCGGGCCACCGGAACAACCCTCACCCGGCAGGGCATCACGCTAGCGGATTAGCAACCCGCCGCCCGGTCCGGGGTTCAATCCCGCAACATGGCCTCGAAAGTCGAATGGAACACGGCGGCCGCCGCGCACCTGCTCCGGCGCGCCGCGTTCGGCGGGACGCCCGAGGAGGCCGCCGCGCTTGAAGCCAAGGGATTGGAAGGCGCCGTGGCGACTCTGCTCGCCTCGCCCGGAGCCGGAGCGCCCCCGCCCGCGACTGACCCCGCCCAACTGGCCGAGCGCAATCGTCTGCGCAAGGCCGTGAAGGACGAGGAGTTGCTGGCCAAGATGGAGGAGAACGAGTTCAACCGCCGCATGCGGGCACTCTTCGAGGAGGTCCAATACTGGTGGCTCACCCGGATGCTCACAGCCGCGGAGTCGGCGCGGGAGAAACTCACGCTCTTCTGGCACGGCCACTTCGCCACCAGCCACACCAAGGTGGAGTCGGCGAATTACATGCTGGTGCAGAACGAGACCCTGCGGCAGCTGGGCGACGGCCCCTTCCGCCAGCTCTGCCGCGCCATGGCGTGCGATCCGGCCATGCTGTTGTGGCTGGACGGACGACAAAGCACAGCCAAGGCGCCGAATGAGAATTTCGCCCGCGAGGTCATGGAGTTGTTCACGCTCGGCGAAGGGCACTACACCGAGGACGACATCCGCGAGGCGGCCCGGGCGTTCACCGGGTGGGTGGTGCCGCCGGAGACCGGGGTCGCCAAACTCGCGCCGCGACGGTTCGACGACAAGCCCAAGCGGCTCTTCGGGCAGACCGGCAACTTCGGGGCCGACGGGGCGGTGGACATCATCTGCAGCCAGCCGCGCTGCGCCGAGTTCCTCGCGGGGAAAATCTGGGAGTTCTACGCCTACCCGCAACCGGACGCCGCCCTCCTGCGATCGCTCGCCGACCACTACCGCGCCAACGACCTGCACACCGGCAAGCTGCTCGCCATGATCTTCACGCACCCGGAATTCTACTCGGCGCGCGCGCGCGGCCGGCAGGTCAAGAGCCCGGTGCAATGGGCCGTGCAGGCCTCGCGCGAACTACACCGCCAACTCTTGCCGCAGAAGCTGGCCCTGCCCCTCTGCGCGGAACTCGGCCAGAACGTCCTGCGTCCGCCCAGCGTGAAGGGATGGGACGGCGGCACGGCCTGGATCAACAGCGCCACGCTCATCCGCCGATCGAACACGGCCCGACTATTCGCCGTCGCCGCCCCGCCCGTGCCGGTGGAAACGTTCACCACCATGGACGCGGAAGCCTGGCAGTCGGTCGCTCCGGAAGACACCCGCGCCAGTGCGGAGACCCTCCGCCGCCGTCTCGGGGACGTCTTCCTCGCCGCGCCGCTTTCCGCCGGGACCCAAGGCCGACTCGACGCGCTCTTGGCAGCGAGATCTTTCCCCTGTGACGACGACACGGTCCGCGAGGCGGCCGTCGTTCTCCTCGGATCCCCCGAATACAACCTCTGCTGACCATGACCGACCCGTTCTTCACCCGCCGCCGCTTCCTCCGCACCGTCCTGCTCGGCGGCGCGGTCGCCCCGACCGTCCCGGCTTTCGTGGACCGCACATTCGCGGCCCTCGAGGGCGCCGCGGCCGCTTCCTTCACGCCGGTCACCGGACGCGATGACACCATCCTCGTCGTCATCCAGCTCGCCGGCGGCAACGACGGCCTCAACACGGTGGTGCCCTTCGCCGATGACGCCTATCACAAGGCGAGGCCCGGGTTGGCCATCGCGCCGGACAAAGTCCTGCGTCTTGACGATTACTGCGGCCTTCATCCCTCGCTCTCCAACCTCGCCTCGCTGCAGGCGGAGGGCCACTCGGCCATCGTGCAGGGAGTCGGCTATCCGAATCCGAACCGCTCGCACTTCCGCGCCACCGAGATCTGGCACACGGCGAGCGATGCCGAGAAGAACGAGGCTTACGGCTGGTTGGGGCGCTATTGCGACGCGGCCTGCACCGGCGAGGACCCCGGGATTGCCATCGGCGACCAGCTCCCGCAGGTCCTCCACTCGCCCTCGGGCAAGGCCATCAACATCGGCGCGCCACAGGACTACCAATTCCAGGACGGCATGGAGCCGGCCCCGATGCGGCCGGATGACGATGCCGGCGCCCCGGCCGGCGGGTCGATCGACATGCTCTTCGGATCGCAGGGCGCGGAACCCGACCTCGCGGAGTTCCTGCAGCGGACCGCACTCGACGCCGTCGCGTCCTCGGCCCAAGTCCAGGACATCCTGCGCAAGTCGCACGACACCGGCAGCTACCCGTCCACCGACCTCGGGCGGCGCCTGCGCCTCGTCGCCCAGCTCATCGCCGGCGGCATGACCTCGCGCGTCTACTATGCGTCGCTCGGCGGATTCGACACCCACGCCAACCAGCCGGGCGCGCACGAGCGGCAGCTCAAGGCGTTCGACGAAGCGGTTGGCGCGTTCTGCAAGGACCTCAAGGCGCAGGGCAATTTCGACCGCGTCCTGCTCCTGACCTTCAGCGAATTCGGACGCCGCGTGGCGCAGAACGCGAGCAATGGAACCGACCACGGCGCGGCCGCCCCGCTCTTCCTCTTTGGGGGCGCCCTGCGCGGCGGCCTGCTCGGCAAGCATCCCAGCCTCACCGACCTCCACCGCGGCGACTTGAAGCACAGCACCGACTTCCGCTCGGTCTACGCCACGATCCTTGATCGGTGGCTCAAGACGCCGTCGAAGACGGTGCTGGGGCGGGAGTTCGGATCTCTGCCGCTCTTCGGCTGATCCGCTTACAGCGCGGCAAGGAAATCGAACGCGCGGTCGTTGAATCCCGGCAGGCCCTCGTGGCCGAAGTCGGGGTAAATGAGCGCGTCCTTCGGCGCTGTGATGTTGTTGAAGACGGCGAACTGCGTGGAAGGCGGGCAGATCGGGTCCATCAGCGACAGCCCCATGAGCACGCGCGCCTTGATGCGTGGCGCGAGATTCTTGACGTCGATGTAGCCGAGGCGCGTGAAGATCTCGTCCTCGCGCTCGTGCCGCGGGTCGAACATGCGGAGGAAATTGCGGAGTTCGGCATACGCCTCCTTCGCAAGATCCATCTCCCAGACGCGGCGGTAATCGGAGAGGAACGGGAAGACGGAGACGCAGCGCGCGATCCGCGGTTCAAGCGCGGCGCAGGCGATGGAAAGCGCGCCGCCCTGGGACCCGCCGTGCGAACCGACCCGCGCTGCATCGATCTCGGGGAAGGACATCACGACCCGCGCGAGCTGGACGGTGTCGAGGAAGATGCGACGGAAAAGGAGTTTGTCCGGAGCGTCGTCGAGGCCGCGGATGAAGTGCCCGTGGTGCGTGTTGCCCTTGACCGGCGTGTTGTCCTCACTGCGTCCGCCCTGACCGCGACAGTCGAGCGCGGCCACGGCGAGGCCCTGCCCGGTGTAGGCCAGCTTGTCCGCCCAATCGCCGCTGCTCCCGGTGTAGCCATGGAACATGAGCACCGCGGGGCCCGGGGCGGGCGCTTGCTTCGGCCGGAGATACTTCGCGTAGAGACGGGCCCCGCCGACGCCGCGGAACCACAAGTCGAAGGCCTCCGCGTTCGGCGGGTGGATTTCGTCCGTGCGCACCAACTCGGGCTCCGGATCGGTGCCGTCGAGTTCCTGCAAAGCCGAGGCCCAATAGGCGTCGAAATCGGCGGGCCGCGGGTTGATGCCGCGGTAGAGGCGCAGCTCCTCGAGGGGTTTGTCGATCAGAGGCATGCAAAAAATATCGTGTCCCGGCGGAGCAGAGGCAATCCTCTCCTCCGTCCTGCAAAGCAAAATGAACCTCCGAGTCCTGGTCTGGGGAGAATTCCGACACGAGAAGAAGAGCCACAAGGTCGCGGCGCTCTATCCGGAGGGAATGCATGAAACGATCGCCTCTGCCCTGCGCCGCGAACCGGGCCTCGAAGTCGCCACCGCCTGGCTCGACCAGCCGGAGCACGGATTGACCGAGGCCCGCCTCGCCGCCACCGACGTGCTCGTCTGGTGGGGCCACATGGCCCACGGCGAGGTGGCGGATGCGGTGGTGGACCGCGTGCAGCGGCGCGTGCTCGAAGGAATGGGACTCATCGTCCTCCATTCGGGACACTACGCGAAGATCTTCAAGCGCCTCATGGGCACGACGTGCTCGCTTAAGTGGCGCGAATCGACCGACAAGGAACGGATCTGGAATGTGGCGCCGCATCATCCGATCACCGAGGGACTCGGCGACTACTTCGAATTGCCGTCCGAGGAGATGTATGGCGAACCGTTCGGCATCCCGACGCCCGACGAACTCATCTTCATTTCGTGGTTCACGGGCGGCGAGGTCTTCCGCAGCGGGGCGACGTGGCAGCGCGGCCACGGTCGCGTCTTCTACTTCCGCCCCGGCCACGAGACCTACCCGACTTACCACGATGCGAACATCCAGCGCGTGATCGCCAACGCCGTGCGTTGGGCGCGGCCGACCGTGAACATCCCCGACCGCTGCCCGAACTCGCCGGCGCTCGAACCGCTGCCCGACGATCCGGAGGCCGCGGCACGACCGACCGAGGGCTTCCGTTAATGCCGCGCGGGAAGAAAGCGAACACGGTCCGTATCGCCATCGCCGGCACGGGCGGCATGGCCAACGCGCACGCGGAGCGGTTCCTCGCGATCCCGGGCGTCGAGATCGCCGCCGTGTGCGATGTGGACGAGGACCGCGCCCGCGCTTTCGCCGGTAAACACGCCCCGCGTGCGGAGGTGTTCGGGGATTTCGCGGAC
>CAZSUJ010000095.1:0-6244 GCA_964609925.1 uncultured Chthoniobacter sp.
ATTTGCCATCGCGGACGAGGTTGGCCTCCTCGACGATGTCGCGGTAGAGGGCGAGGAGCAGCCCGAAGGTATGCTCGGCCACCGTGGTGTGGTTGACGCCGGGGCAGAAGGTGACCGGGATTTTCAGGTCCGTCGCGGCGCCCACATCGACCTTGTCGAGCCCTATGCCGTATTTCGCAACGACCTTGAGACGGGGCAGTGACTTCTCCAGCACCGCGCGCGTCACGGCGTCATCACCGCAAAGCAACGCGTCAAAATCGCCGGCCAGCTCCAGCATGCGCGACTCGGGTAGCGGCCCGCGCTCGCGGACGACTTCGTAATTCTTCGAGGCGAGGAGTTCGTGGTGGGGGCCGGGGGTGTCTTGGAAGGACGTGGTGGTGAGCAGGATTTTCATCAATGAGTCGCTGGACGAGCGGGGCCGGCGGAGAGTCCGACCGGCGAGCCCGGGGACAAATTGTTTAGCCGAGCACCCGTGATGGCGGCAAACCAATTGCCCGGCAAACAAAGGGAGGAACGCGCACGGGTTTGCCGTGTCAGCGCCGGCGGCCGGCCCATTGCGAGGGCGACAGCCCGGTCTGCTTGCGGAACCAGCGGGCGAAGTAACTCTGGTCGCCGAACCCGAGGTCCGAGGCCACTTTTGCCACCCCCGCACCGCGCCGCAGACCGGCCTCGGCCAGACCCAGAAGTTCGCGGTCCCGCCACTGCCCGAGGGTCAGGCCGCTGGCCCGCCGCACCAGCCGGTTGAGGTAGTCCTTCTGCAAACCGACCCGGCGGGCCAGTTCCGAGGGGCGCGGCCACTCGCCGGAATCAGCCGGACGCCAAGACCGGGCCAAGCGGGACATCACGGCTCCGTGACCGCCGCTCGCCGTCCCCTCGCCCGCGCACGCCCGGCGACAGGCTTCGAGAATGAGCAGGGCGGCGCCCCCGGCCCCGAGATCGAACGAGCGCGCAGTGTCTCCGGACAAGCCGGCCACGTGCTGACGCACGGCCGCCAGATCGGCGGCCCCGAGCCAGCCATGACGGAACCCGAGCTTGCGCACCGCCGGGCCGTCCACATCGGCCACCAGACAGATGGCTCGCCGCGGCGCCCGTTCCCGGAAGTCGTGGATGCGCCCGGGCGGGATGAAGAACACCGCCCCCGGCCCCGCGTCGTGGCAGGAACGCCCGGCCCTCTGCTCACCGCGTCCGCGCAGGTAAAGCAGGAGCTGCCCGTGGACGTGACGGTGCGGGGCCCGGCGATCGAACGGCTGGAGATGGCGGTTGACCCGCAGCGCGCGGACAACCCAGTCGCCGCAGCGCAAGTTGAGCCGGCGCAGGACGATGGGCTCGACCGGTGCGGCTAGGATCCTCTTCATCAGCACAATCAATAAAGTCGGTTTTGTGCTGGAAAAAGCGTTTTCGCCTCTGGCGAAAACCGCGGGCGCCGATGAAAGTGCGCCCATGTCACGCCCCCTAGTGCTCGTCACCGGCGGCAGCCGCGGCCTCGGCCGCGGAGTTTGCCTGGCCCTCGCCCGCGAGGGTTACGATCTCGCCATCCACTACGCCACGAACCGCGCTGCGGCCGACGAGACGGTCGCCCTCTGCCGCGCCGCCGCGAAGGACCCCGCGCAGCGCTTTTTCCCCGTGCCCGCGCAACTCTCCTCCGCCACCGAGCGCGCGGCCATGATGGAGGCGGTGCTGGCGGAGTTCGGGCGGATCGACGGACTGGTCAACAACGCCGGCATCGCGCCGAAGGTGCGGGCCGACATCACCGAGGCCGACGAGGAGAACTTCGACGAAGTCATCGCCGTCAACCTGCGCGGTCCCTATTTCTTGAGCCAGCTTGCAGCCAAGTGGTGGCTGTCCCACCCCGGCGAATCGCTCCTGCCCGGCGGCTACAAACTCGTCTTCGTCACTTCGATCTCCGTCCACACCGCCTCGGTCAACCGCGGCGAATACTGCATCGCCAAGGCCGGACTCGCCATGGCTGCGCAGCTCTGGTCGGTCCGCCTCGCCGCCGAAGGCGTGCAAGTTTACGAGGTCCGTCCGGGCATCATGAAGACCGACATGACTGCTGGCGTGACCGACAAATACGATGCGCTCATCGCGGGCGGCCTCGTGCCGCAGAAACGTTGGGGCAGGCCGGAGGACGTCGGCCTGTCCGTTGCCTCGCTCTGCCGCGGCGACTTCCCGTTCAGCACGGGCGCCGTCATCGACGTTGACGGCGGCTTCCAACTGCGGCGCCTCTAAACCTCATCCCATGATCAAGCTCGACACCTCCCTCACCCCGAAAGACCTCGCCCAGCCGGCCCGCGCCGTCTTCGAGGCCTCGGCCCCGAAGATCCTCGGCCTGCAGAAGCGTTGGAAAGATGCCGACGGCACGCCCGTGTTCACCGTCAAGGGCCGCTACACCTCGCGCGGCTGGACCGAGTGGACGCAGGGCTTCCAATTCGGCAGCGCGATCCTGCAATTCGACGCCACGGGCGACGAGGAGATGCTGCGCATCGGACGCGAGGGGACGCTGCGGCTGATGGCCCCGCACATCACGCACATCGGCGTGCACGATCATGGATTCAACAACGTCAGCACCTACGGCAACCTCCGCCGCCTGCTGCGCGAGGGACGGCTTCCGGCCGACGAATGGGAGGGCCACTTCTACGATCTCGCGCTCAAGGCCAGCGGGGCCGTGCAAGCGGCGCGCTGGACGCAGATCTCGCCGGAACTGGGCTACGTCTATTCCTTCAACGGCCCGCATTCGCTCTTCTCCGACACCATCCGCACCATGCGCGCGCTGGCCGTGGCGCACGTGCTGGGTCATCGGCTCATGGGCGAGAACGACAAGCCCGCCTCGCTGCTGGGTCGCATCATCCAGCACGCCGACACCACCTCGCGCTACAACGTCTATTTCGGCAAGGGCCGCGACATCTACGACCTGCGCGGACGCGTGGTCCACGAGAGCATCTTCAACACGAACGACGGCAACTACCGCTGCCCCTCCTCGCAACAAGGCTACGCGCCCTTCACCACATGGACCCGCGGTCACGCGTGGATCCTCTGCGGGTATCCCGAGCAACTTGAGTTTCTCGAGACGCTGGCCGAGGAGGAGTTTGCGTCCTTCGGTGGCAAGGCGGCCGTGCTGGCGCGTTTCCTCGAAACCGCGAAGGCAACTGCCGACTTCTACCTCGCGGAAATGCCGTCCGACGGCATCCCGTATTGGGACACCGGAGCCCCGGGTCTCGTCCATCTGGGCGACTACAAGAACCGTCCAGCCGAGCCCTTCAACGACCACGAACCGGTGGACAGCTCGGCTGCGGCCATCTCGGCGCAGGGCCTGCTGCGACTCGGGCGCTGGTTGGAAAGCCACGGGGAGCCGGAACTCGGCCGACGCTACACCGCGGCCGGACTGACCACCGCGCGCACCCTTTTCGCCGAGCCCTACCTCAGCTCGGACCCGGACCACGAGGGCTTGCTTCTCCACGCCGTCTATCACCGCCCCAACGGCTGGGACCACATCCCGGAGGGCCGCAAGGTTCCGTGCGGCGAAGCCGCCATGTGGGGCGACTACCACGGCCGCGAACTCGCTCTCTATCTGCTCCGCCTCGCCGACGGCGGTCCTTACCTCACGTTCTACTCATGATCATCGCCGACCTCGCCGAAATCACCGGGCGCACGTATCCCGCGCGCCGCCGCACCCAGAACCTCGTCGGGGGACTCTCCCCGATCCAGGCCACCAACTTCGCCATGGGCAACGTCACCCTCGAGCCCAACGGTGGACAAGTCCCGTGGCACAACCAGGAGCAGGAAGAAATCTACTTCATCGTCGAGGGCGAGGGCGAAATGTGCCTCGGCGAGGAACGCCGCGCCATCAAGGCCGGCCAAGCCGCCTACATCCCGTCCGGCGTCTTCCACCAACTCACCAACACCGGCGACAAGCCGATGCGCATGATCTACGTCTACGGCCCCGCCGGCGACGTGGCCCACTGGCGCCAGGAACTCGATGGCACGCTGCCCAAGGCCGGCATCGATGTCCCGGCCCTGCCCGCAGGCGCGCAACCGCAGTGCACGGACCGGCCGCAAGCGGCCGGAGTTTGAGGCTTTCAGTTTGCAGAACAAAGCAGCGCCACCTCTCCACTCACCCACTGAACCACTGAACACTCTCCTCATGAAAACCCACACCATCGGCATCATCATGAACGGCGTCACGGGGCGCATGGGCACGAACCAGCACCTCATCCGCTCGATCAAGGCCATCATCGACCAGGGCGGCGTGAAGCTCTCCGACTCCGAGGTCATCATGCCCGACCCCGTCCTTGTCGGACGCAGCGAGGAAAAATTGAAGGCCCTCGCCGCGCGCACCGGGGTCAAGCGCATCTCAACCAACCTCGATGCCGAGTTGGCCAAGCCGGAGAACCAGATCTACTTCGACGCCACCCTCACCGGACAACGCCCCGTCGGGGTGCGCAAGGCCATCGCGGCGAAGAAGCACATCTATTGCGAGAAACCCACCGCCACCACGTCGAAGGAAGCCCTCGCCCTCGCCAATGAGGTCACTGCGGCCGGGCTCAAGAACGGCGTCGTGCAGGACAAGCTCTGGCTTCCCGGACTCGTGAAGCTCAAGTGGCTCATGGACCAGGGCTTCTTCGGCGAGATCCTCTCCGTGCGCGGCGAGTTTGGCTACTGGGTCTTCACCGGCGAGCACGAGACGCTGCAGCGTCCTTCGTGGAACTACCGCAAAGAGGACGACGGCGGCATCATCGTGGACATGGTTTGCCACTGGCAATATGTGATCCAGAACCTCTTCGGCGACATCAAGAGCCTGAGTTGCCTCGGCGCCACGCACATCCCGCAGCGTTGGGATGAGGCGGGCAAGCCCTACAAGTGCACGGCCGACGACGCCTGCTACGCCACGTTCGAGCTGAAGAACGGCGTGGTCTGCCACTTCAACTCCTCGTGGGCCACGCGCGTGGACCGCGACGACCTGCTCACGCTGCACGTGGACGGCACGAAGGGAACGGCCGTGGCCGGACTCCGCGATTGCAAGGCCCAGTCCATCGCCGCCACCCCGCGTTGTGTCTGGAATCCCGACATCGACAGCCCGATCAAATACAAGGACGGCTGGGTGCGCGTTCCCGATCAGGGCGTCTACGACAACGCCTTCAAGATCCAGTGGGAGCTTTTCCTCAAGCACGTCGTCACCGGCTCGCCGTTCCCGTGGTCCCTGCACGAGGGCGCGAAGGGCGTGCAACTGGCCGAGTTGGCCCTCGACAGCTGGGCGCAGCGGCGCTGGCTTGATGTGCCGGCGCTGGCCTGAGCAGACTCGGAGCCGTGCAATCACCCCTGTTCGAAACCCATCTCGCAGAAAAAGTCTCCGCCGCCGGCGTGGTCGCCGTGCTGGTGGTGGATGACGCCAACGACGCCGTGCCGCTGGCCCGCGCGCTGCTCGACGGCGGCGTGCGCGTGATGGAACTCACCCTGCGCACGCCGGCCGCGCTCGACGCCCTCCGCGCCATCCGCCACGACGTGACGGAAATGATCGCGGGCATCGGCACCATCCTCACGGTCGAGCAGATGTATGCGGCCCGCGAGGCCGGCGCCGCCTTCGGCGTCTCGCCGGGCTGCAACCAGCATGTGCTCGCGGCCGCGCGCGAAGAGGGATTCCCATTCGCGCCCGGCATCGCCACGCCGTCCGACATCGAGCACTCGCTGGAATACGGCTGCCGCTTGCTGAAGTTCTTCCCCGCCGAGCAGCTCGGCGGATTGTCCTACCTGCGCGCCATGGCCGCGCCCTACGCGCACCTCGGTCTGCGCTACGTCCCGCTGGGCGGACTCACCGAAGCCAACGCCGCGACCTACCTCAACGACCCGCTCATTTCCGCCATCGGCGGTTCATGGATCGCGCCGCGCGAGGCCATCAAAGCGAAGGACTGGGCCAAGATCACGGCCAACGCGAAGGGCGCGATGGCGCTCGCCGCCGCTCGCGGCAAATAGGCTTCCGCTCGAGGGCGCGCGGCCTCGAGCGCTGCGGGGGTTCGCCTCGCGCGCAACTCGACGTTCGCAGCGGCCGGGGCCGGCCGCCCTCCGGAGGGATTCAGATGTTTTCCGCGAGCCAAGCGTAAGACTTGGCCAGCGAATCCACCGGGTCGCCCGGACAGGTGTCCTGCTCGACGATGAACCATTCGCAACCGGACTTCTCGGCCGCGGCGATGATGCGGCGGAAGTCGAGGTTCCCCTCCCCGATCTCGCACATGGTCACGTTGTTGGACGC
>CAZSUJ010000095.1:6344-8752 GCA_964609925.1 uncultured Chthoniobacter sp.
CCAGCGCGGTCGAGGCGTGCAATCCAATCATCCACCACGGCGACGTCGGCAAGGTCTATGCCATTCGGAAACGGATAGGCGGTGAAGCGGCAGCCCAGCTTGCCGAGGCGCTCGACGACCTTCTGCGGCGAGTCGAGGATGACGTCCGACGGTTCATGCGTCGCGCAGCAGACGAGGCCCTCGCCGTCGAGGATACGGACGAGTTCCTCCTCCGCGATCGGCCCCATGCCGCTGACCTGCACGGCGGTGTAGCCCGCCTCCCGGACGCGATGCAGCGTGCGAGCAATGTCGGCGGGTGTCTTGAGAAGATCGCGGCAGGTGTAGAGTTGGGCGGCGATTCGGGAAGCATTCATCACTCCCATGATGGCCCGCGCGCCGCGGAAGTGGAGCAAACTTTGGAGACCGCGAGCCCGGCGGAGAACGCAGGCTTGCGTCCGGCGCCCGACGGACGTTGCATGGGTAACGTGGATAACGTGGACATCGGCGAACTCCAGGCGGAGCGCCGCGAAATGGCGGAGAGGACGCTCCGCGCTGCCACGGCGGAGGAAATCCGGGAGTTGGTGAACCGGCTCTTCGACGGCCAGGGGTCCCACCCGTGGTTCGCAACCTGCCACGCTTTCCTCGACGAGAATTCCCGCTCCACGCTGCTCCGCGCGGAACTGCCCGACCACCACGGCGTCGTCTTCTGTCCGACGACGAACAAGGGACTTTGGTATAAGCACGACGGATCGCTTGCCGCCGTCGGTCTACTCGGCCCGCGCGGCATCGAGGCGCTCGAAGGCCTGGCGCGGGCCAAGGGCCTTGCTTCCTGAACGCCATGGATTTCCTGAGCTGGTTCGCCCTCGCGATCATCATCTTCATGGTGCTGACGCTGGCCTACGGGATGATCGCAATCCACGACATCCCCTACCACATGGCCAAGGCGCGGAACCACCCGCACCAGGACGCCATCCACACCGCGGGCTGGGTCAGCCTCTTCACCCTCCACGCTATCTGGCCGTTCCTGTGGATCTGGGCCACGTCGTATCACCCCGTCCATGGCTACACGGGGCGTCGGCCGGAAACGGAGAAGGGTTCCGCTGCCTCCGGGGATGGTGATCCGGACGCGCGCATCGCCGAGTTGGAAGCGCGCATCGCGAAGCTTGAGGCGGCCGCGCGCCGGGACAAAGCCTCCTGACCCATGGACCTGCTCCTCATCCTGACCTACGCGGCCTGCGCCTACGCGGTCTTCAAGATCTTCAAGATCCCGGTCAACGGCTTCACGCTGCTCACCGCCGCACTCGGTGGCATCGCGCTGCTCGGCGCACTGCTCCTCGGGATGAATTACAACCACCCGTTCAGCAACGAGGGCCGGTTCTATTTCACCACGACGCCGATCACGCCCACCGTGAGTGGACGCGTCATTGAGGTCCCCGTGGCCACCGGCGTGCCGCTCAAGGCCGGCGACGTGCTCTTCAAGATCGACCCCGAGCGTTACGAGAACGCGGTCAAATCGCTCGAGGCCCAGCTCGCTGACGCCCAGCAGGCGGCCAAACAACTCACCGCTGCGGCCGACGCCGCGCAGCAGAAAGCGCAGGCCGCAAAGGCGGACCGCACGGCGGCCGAGGATCTCTACAACCGTTCGAAGCAGCTCGTGCAAAGCGGCGCGATCTCGCAGGCGCAGTTCAAACAGACCGAGGAAAGTTTCTTCGCCGCCCGCAGCACGGAGGAGGCGGCGCAGTCCGAGGCCGCGCGCGCGCAACTCGAGGCCACCGCGGCAGTCGAGGGCGTCAACACCGAGGTGGCGCGGATCCAGGCGGACCTCGACACGGCCCGCTACAACCTCGACCAGACCGTCGTGCGGGCCCCGACCGACGGCTCGGTCGTCCAGGTCTTCCTGCGGCCCGGCATGTATGCGGTGCCCGCGCCGCTGCGCCCGGTCATGGTCTTCCTGCACAGCGAGAAGCCGGTCTTCGCCGCCGCGTTCCTCCAGAACAGCGCGCAGCGCATCATCGAGGGAGCCGAGGCCGAGGTGATCCTGCCGTCCGTGCCCGGCCGCTTCTTCAAGGCGAAGGTGGCCAAGGCGAGCGCCTACATCCCGCAGGGACAACTCCAGGCGACCGGAATGCTCATCGCGCCCGAGCAGATCAAGGGCGACGGACGCGTGATCGTTGAACTCGACATCACCGACGACCTCAAGCCGTTCAACATCCCGCCCGGCAGCATCGGCAACGCCGCCATCTACACCGAGCACCTCCACCACCTGGCCATCCTGCGCAAGGTTCTGCTGCGCATGAAATCCTGGATGAACTTCATCTTCGGCGACGGGCACTGAGCCGCGCCCATTGCCAAGGTCGCGCTAGGCAGCGCACCACCCGGCCAGCGCGCAGAGGTGCGGGCCGAAGACGATGAGGCCCACCACGGCTGCC
>CAZSUJ010000096.1:0-8752 GCA_964609925.1 uncultured Chthoniobacter sp.
TTGCTCGTGGTGGCTTTGGAGGAGGAGGCTGTGCATTTGCATGTGTCGGAGTTGCCGGTCTTGGTCACCGGGGTGGGGAAGGTTTGCGCAGCGGCTTCGCTTGCGGCGGTGTTGGCGCGGCAGCGGCCATCGCGGTTGATCAACCTCGGGACGGCGGGCGCCCTCGATGAGACGCTGCACGGGACGCAGGTCGTCGGTCGGGTCATCCAGCATGATTTCGATGACGAGGGGGTGTTCGGGTTGACGGGCCAACGCTTCGGCGAGCCGATTGATCTGGGTTCGGGTGGGCCGGTGCTGGCTTCAGGCGATGCGTTCATCAGCGGCGGCGAGGCGCGCGAGCGTTTGGTGCGGCGTGGCGCGCACTTGGTGGACATGGAGGGCTACGTGGTGGCCCGAGTGGGGCGCGGGTTCGGCTTGCCGGTGACTTTGGTCAAGGAGATCAGCGACGGAGCCGGTGCCGATGCGGGCCGGAGTTGGCGCGAGACGCTCGACGCCTGCGCGGAGCGGCTCGGGGCCTGGGTGCGGACGGCGGGTTTGGACGCTTGACGGCGGAGGGTGCGGCGGGGGACGGTCGGGGCGTCATGAACATCGACGCCTACACCCGAATCGTCCTCACCATCATCGCCGGCTGCCTCGTTTACTTCGTGGCCAAGGATCTCACGCTGGTGGCCCCGGCCGTGGCCCAGACGCCCGGCGCGCTCACCGATGTGAACATCGTCCAGATCAACGGCTCGCCGATCCAAGGCCCGCGCGACTCGAACTTCGAGACGGCACTGCCGGTGCGCGTGCTGCAGTAGGGCGGGGACGCCGCGGCGGGTGGGGTGGAGATCCGTCGGCGGAGACGCCGACGCTACAGCTCTTGCGGAGACGCTCGTGCCGAGCTTGCTGGCCCGGAAAACGAACACGCCGCCGGGCTTGGGGCCGCGGCGGCGTGTGGTGATTGCTTGGACTAAGGGCTATTCAGCCTTCTCGTCGTCCTTCTTGGGCGCGGCCTTTTTCTTGGCGGCGGGCTTCTTCTCGGCAGCAGGTTTTTTCTCGGCCTTGGCAGCCTTGGGTTTGGCCTCGGCGACGGGCTCGGCAACCGTTTCAACGACGGCGGCGTCCACCCATTCGAGGATGGCCATGGGCGCGCTGTCGCTCTTCCGCGGTCCGAGCTTGATGATGCGGGTGTAGCCGCCGGCGCGGGTGGCCGAGCGCGGGGCGATTTCCTCGAACAACTTCTTCACGACCGCATCCTGGTGGAGGTAGGCGGCAACGGTGCGTCGCGCGTGGATGGTGCCCTTCTTGCCAAGGGTGACCATTTTTTCCGCCAGCGGGCGCGTCGCCTTGGCCTTGGCCAGGGTGGTGCGGATGCGCTGGTGGATGATGAGGCTGCAGACCTGGTTGGCCAGCAGCGCATCACGGTGGGCCTGGGAGCGGCCGAGTTTGACGGTTTTCTTTTGGTGCCTCATGTGGCTTGTCCTCAGCTTTTCTTGGCGTCGTCGGCGGCAGGCTCGGCCGCGGGCTCGATGAGGCCGGACTCGAACTTCTGACCGAGGCCCAGACCGAGTTCCTCGAGTTTGTCCTTGATCTCGTTGAGCGACTTCTTGCCGAAGTTGCGGTATTTGAGCATCTCGGCCTCGGACTTCATGGCGAGTTGGCCGACGGTGGTGATGTTGGCGTTGTTGAGGCAGTTGGCCGCGCGGACGCTGAGCTCGATCTCGTTGACGCTCATGTTGAGCAGCTTGCGGAGCTTGGCGTTCTCCTGGCTGACGGCCTCGGGGGTCGTGTCGAACTCGACCGCCTTGGATTCATCGGCCCCGACGAAGACGTCGAGGTGGTGGCGCAGGATGGCCGCGGACTGCAGGAGCGCGTCGTCCGGCGTGATGCGGCCGTCCGTCCAGACCTCAAGCACGAGCTTGTCGTAGTCGGTGCGCTGGCCGACGCGGGTGGCCTCGACGGCGTATTTGACGCGGGTGACAGGCGAGAAGATGGAGTCGATGGCGATGACGCCAATGGCTTGGTCGGTCGTCTTGTTCTCGTCGCCGGTCGAGAAGCCGCGGCCCTTGCGGACGTTCATCTCGATGCTGAACTTCGTCTTCTTGTCGAGGGTGGCGATGTGCTGGTCGGGGTTGAGGACCTCGCACTGGTTGGTCGACTCGATGTCACCGGCGGTGACGGCGCCTTCCTTGTTCACGCTGAGGACGACGCGGTGCGTGTCGTGGTCGTGCGTGTTGAACTTGACCTTCTTGAGGTTGAGGATGATTTCGACGACGTCCTCGACCACGCCGGGCATGGTCTGGAACTCGTGCTGCACTCCGTCGATCTGGATCGAGGTGATGGCGGCGCCTTCCAGCGAGGAGAGGAGAACGCGGCGCAGGGAGTTGCCGACGGTGTGGCCGTAGCCGGCCTCAAAGGGTTCGGCGATGAACTTGGCGTATGTTTCCGTGGCCGATTTCTCCTCCTTGACGAGGGTTTTCGGCATTTCGAAACGTCCGAGACGAACGGGCATGTTGGTGTGCTTTCTTGATTCTTCGCCGGGTTACCCTTGGCGCGTATGATGCCCGCGACGAGGCGCGGGAACCCAAGGACCTACGGCGCGGTGTGTGACGCGCGAGAGGTGAATATGCGCCGACCGGCCCGGTTTGACAAGTTCTAATCTTCCAGAATCCCGTCCGCCACCAGGCCCCCGCGCCGGGCGCGGAACACCTCGCGGCTGACCGGGTAGGTGGCAAGGCGGTTGATTTCCAGAAGGGCGAAGGCTTCCTCTGGAGGGATGCGTCCGGCGAGTCGCGGGTAGAGGGCGATGGTGCCGCGTTCCGGAATGACGACATGGAAACCGTCTCCGAGCATCGGTTCGAAGCGTTCGTAGAATGCGGGTGCGAGGACGACGGAAGGGAGGAGCGGGTCTTCGCCCGTGATGATGATGCGATCGATCACGCGGTTGGCGTCTCTCCGGAACTCGACTTCGGCGTCCATGAGCCAGGTGCCGCCGTTCTGCTCGGCCAAGCGGCGGGCGAGTGCCCATGCGCCGCGGGTGGTGGCGTATTCGAGTTCGCCGTAGCTTTTGTGCCGCGCCACGGCGAGGCTGGCCGTGGCGGAGCCCGCGATCGCCTCGGCGAGCGGGGGGCGCTCGAAAGACGGGATCACGGTGACCCGCCAACCGGGGTCGGAGGCTATGGCGGTCGTGGCGCCGGCGAGCAGGAGAGAGATGACAAGAAAACCGCGCTTGCCGCCCGGTGTCGGTGTGTTAGCGGTCATGGCCGGTGATTACGCATTTGGAAGGAGTGTTGCGCGAGGTCCTGCCCACGCAGGTCGTCATCGAGGTCCACGGCGTAGGCTACGAGGTTTTCATTCCGCTCTCCAGCTACGATCGGCTGCCGGCGCCGGGCCAGCCTTTCCGTCTCCTCACGCACCTGCAGGTGAGGGAGGATGCGCACACTCTCTACGGATTTGCTTCGAGCGAGGAGCGCGACTTGTTCCGCCTGCTGGTCAACCGCGTGAGCGGAGTCGGTCCGAAGCTCGCGCTGGCCGTGCTGAGCGGAATGGACGTGGCGCGCTTCAAGGCTGCGGTGGTGGACTCCGACATCGCCTCGATTTCCAAGATCAGCGGGCTCGGCAAGAAGACGGCTGAGCGGATCGTGCTCGAACTCAAAGACAAAGTCGGCGTGGCTGCAGCGTGGGAGGCGGCGAGCGCGGAGCACGCACCGGGGCCCGGGGCGCGGGCGTCCAACGATGCCGTGTTGGCGCTCATCGCGCTCGGCTACAAGCAGGTGGACGCGGCGCGTGCTGTGCGGACCGCGGTGCTCGAGAATGCCTCGGCCGGCACGGAGGACCTGGTGCGGATCGCCCTCAAGTCTCTGGTGTGAGCAGCAACGCCGACATCGAGGCGCGGGTGGCCCGCGCAGCACGAATCCGCGCGGCGATGCCGGAAGGCGGCCTGTTCTCCGGCAAGGAGTGGCGGGTGGCGGCTGAGCCATTCGTTCTGCCGCCGGGATTGGAAGTCGAACTCGAGAAGCTAGGCTTTCGTCTGCGCAAGTTCGTCGAGGCTTGCAACCTGCTTTACCGTCTCAGCGTCTCGGGCAAGCGCCCGGCGTGGATTGCCGAGTTGCTCGACCGGGGAAAACCGCCGGAGCTTGTCGAACTGGCGCGTTCGAAGGCCCTGGCTGGAGAGATCCCGCGGATCATCCGCCCGGATGTGATCCTGACCGAGGACGGTTTCATCGTGGCCGAGTTGGACAATGTTCCAGGAGGTATCGGCCTGACGGCGTGGCTCAACGAAGTTTACAGGGCCGAGGGCTTCGACGTTCTCGGCGCGGCGTCCATGGACTCCGAGTTCGCCGCTCTGGTTGCCGGTGGCGACATCGCGGTGTCGGAGGAAGCGTCGGATTACCGTCCGGAGATGGAGTGGATGGCCGCACGGATTGGTGCGCGCGTGGTGGATGCGGGGCGGCTTCCTGAGGATCTGCGGCCGGGCGTTTACCGCTTCTTCGAATTGTTCGACTTGCCGAACTTGCCGGGTGCAATGGATTTGCTCGGCGCGGCGTCGCGCGGGGAACGGCGGCTGACGCCGCCGCCCAAGCCCTGGATCGAGGAGAAGCTCTGGTTCGCGCTCTTTTGGCTGCGTCCGCTGGCGGATTTCTGGCGCCGCGAGTTGGGCGACCGGCATTTCGCCGAGTTGCAACGCATCATTCCGCGCACCTGGCTCATGGACCCGCAGCCGCTGCCGGTGACGGCGGTGCTGCCGGCTTTGGGTATCCATTCCTGGGACGAGTTGAAGACATTCAGCCAGCGCGACCGAGAGTTGGTCCTGAAGATCAGCGGCTTTTCCGAATTGGCCTGGGGATCGCGAAGCGTGCGGGTCGGGCAGGACCTGTCGCACGAAGACTGGGCGCGTGCGATTGATGAGGCGTTGGGCGACTGGCCGCGCAGCCCGTGGATCCTGCAGAAGTTCCATCACAGCCGCGTGGTCGAGATGGACTACGCGGGCGACGGGACGATGGTCACCATGAAAGGCCGCGTGCGGCTGTGCCCGTATTTCTTCTGCCACGAACGCGAGACGCGCTTGGGCGGTGTGCTGGCCACGGTCTGCCCGGCAGACAAGAAGCTGCTCCACGGCATGCGCGATGCGGTGCTGGCGCCGGCGGTTGCTGGGGTGCGCTAAACGCCGACGGCCAGGCCTTCAGCGCGGGCGAGTTTGCGCTGGTTGGTGTCGAAGGTGAGGAAGGTTTCCGCACCCAACTCCAGTGCGGTGGCGACGTGCAAGATGTCGGCGAGGCGATGCCCTCCGACCTCCGTGTAGCGGCTGCTCAGGGTTTCCGCGAGGGTGTGGACTGCGGACCAGTCCACGGGAACGACGCCAATCATGCCGGAAGCGAGGTCCGCGCGCAGGTCGCGCAACATCGCTTCGCCCTCGGCTTTGGCGAAGCCCTTGGTCCTGTCCTTCGAGCGAAGAAAAACCTGCAGGCGGATGCTCTGGCGGAACTCGAGCAGGAGGAGCGAGGAGACGGGGAGGGGTTTGGGGGTGGCGGAGAATAGAAGGTCGGCCTCGGCGGAAAACACCTGCTCCCGGTAAAGCGCGCAGAGGAAAGAAGTGTCGGGGAAGGCCTTCATCCCTGCTCGCCTTCCAACTCGTCGGCACGCATGCGGGCGACTTCCTCGGCGGTGAAGACGCGATCACCCCAGATTTTCTTCCGGCGGGCGGCGAAGTCGGGCATGGGCCGGCTCGGAGTGGTCCGGCGTTTCGGTCGGTGCAACTCCGCCACCGTTTCACCGCGTTTACGGATTTGGATCGTCTCGCCCTCGGCCAGCCAGGCTTCGAGGCGGGAGAAGTTGTTGCGGAGGTCGCGGACGGTGGCGGTTTTCATGTGGACAATTTATGTCCACATCGCGGCGGTGTCAAAGCTGGCGGCGCGGTGCGGCTCAGCGCGGGGTGAGGATGCGCACGAGGAGTTGCTGGAGGATGAGGGCGGGGTCCGAGCCGGTGGACATGATTGAAGCGGTTGCTTCGGCGCAGGCGATGGTGGCGTCCGAGAGTTCGGAGACCTTGAACCGCCTCGCCTCCTGCGCGGACATGTAGAAGCCGTAGGCGTTGAGGGTGCCGTCCTTCTTGCGCGGGATGATCGGCTGGGCCTCGGCGGGGAGGCGCTCCAGCGCGCCTTGGAACGCCGGGTAATGGGGCGGGACCCGCAGGCCGTGTTCGTGGATGAGGATGGCGGCGGCGAGGAGTTTCTGCACGGCGGGAGTGATGGCGGCGTAGAGGAGGCCGACCGGTTCCTCGCCTTGGCGGAGGAGTTTCTGCAGGCAGTCGCTGGCGGCCCGGAGATCGCGGCGGCCGATGCAGTTGCCGAGTTCGAAGATGATGCCGCGGCGGGTCTCCGGCACGAGCGCGCGCACGTCGCCGGCTGTGATCTCGCGACGCTCGCTGTTGATGTAGGTGGCGATCTTCTCGACTTCGTTCAGCACCTGCCGCGTGTCGGATCCCACGAAGGCGGCGAACAGCTCGAGCGCGTCGGGCGCGAAGGCGAGTTTGCGGTCGCGCGCGGCCGTGACGGCGGCATGGCGCGCGGCCTCGTCCTCGTCGAAGCGTGGTCCGGAGGGTTTGTCGAGAACCTCCACCTGCGCGAGCTTCGAGAGGGATTTGTAGAACGTGCGGCGCTTGTCCGGGCTGACGGCGCTCAGGAGAAGCCGGTTGCCATCGGGCAGGCCGCGGGCGAGGAACTCGCCGAATTGTTCAAGTGCCTCGATGACGGTCTTGCTGCCACCAAGAACGGTGTCCGAGAGGAAGTTGGCGTTCTTGAGCCACACGAGTTTCTCGGCGGCGAGGAAGCCCGTCATGCTGAGCGAGAGCGTGGCTTCCTGGATGATCGTGGCGGCATGGTCGGCGTTGTCGGCGGCAGCGTCGATCGTCTCGACGCCGAACTCCCCGGCGTCGGCCGGTGTGAGCGATGCGGCGAGTTCGCGGGCGCGGTTCTTGACCGCCATTTCGTCGTTGCCGGCCACGAGGTAGATGGCGGCCTGCACTGCGGCGGGTTTCTTGGTGCGCGGGGAGGGCATCCGAAGGGTTGTCAGTGTTCAGTTTTCAGTTGGCAGAGCGCGGCTATCGGCGGCGTTTCTTACCACCGTAGGTGACGGGGCGGCGGGCGGGGGAGACTTTTTCCAGTCCGGCGCCCGAGCGGAGTTCGAGGATCTGATCGCGCAGGAGGGCGGCCTTCTCGAACTCGAGGGCGGCCGAGGCTTCTTCCATCTCCTGCGAAAGCTCGGCCAGCAACTCGGAGAGCGACAGGCCTCCGCCTTCCTCGCGCACGACCGCGGTTTCGTCCGGCTTGCCGCGGAGGATGACATGGAGGCTTTCCTGCACGGCCCGCTTGACGCTGCGCGGGGTGATGCCGTGCTTCTCATTGTATTCCACCTGCCGGCGCCGGCGGTAGTCGCTGATCTCGATGAGGGCGCGGATGCTGCCGGTGATGGTGTCGGCGAACAGCACCACCTCGCCGTCCACATGGCGGGCGGCGCGCCCGGCGGTCTGGATGAGCGAGGTCTGGCTGCGGAGGTAGCCTTCCTTGTCCGCGTCGAGGATGCAGACGAGGCCGACCTCGGGAAGGTCGAGGCCTTCGCGGAGGAGATTGATGCCGACGAGGATGTCGAACTCGCCGGCGCGGAGGGCGCGGAGAATCTCCACACGCTCGATGGTGTCGATCTCGCTGTGCAGGTAGCGGACCTTGAGCCCGATCTCGCGGAGGTAATCCGCGAGGTCCTCGGCGGTGCGCTTGGTGAGTGTGGTGACAAGGACGCGCAGGCCGCGCTCGATGCGCTGGCGGCAAAGCTCGATCGTCTCGTCGATCTGGTCCTTCAGCGGGCGGACGGTGATCTTCGGATCGAGGAGGCCGGTGGGACGGATGATCTGCTCGGCGATGAGCGGTGCGCCGGGGGTGCCGGTGTCGAAGTCCGCACGGGCCCGGGCGAGGAGGGCGGCGCTTTCCTCGAGCGAGAGGCGGTTGTCCGGCCGCGCGGACGGGATGAACGTGCTGTTCCCGACATGGCTGTTGCGGATCTCGAAGTCGCCCGGGGTGGCGCTCATGTAGAGGAGCTGGTTTGTCATCTCCATGAACTCGGGGAAGTTGAGCGGGCGGTTGTCCAGCGCGCTGGGCAGGCGGAATCCGTAGTCCACGAGGACCTGCTTGCGCGAGCGGTCGCCGGCATACATGCCGCCGATCTGCGGGATGGAGGCGTGGGACTCGTCCACCACGCAGACGAAGTCCCGCGGAAAGAAATCCAGCAGTGTGAACGGCCGCGAACCGGGCGGGCGTCCGCTCAGGTGGCGCGAGTAGTTCTCAATGCCGTTGCAGAAACCCATCTCCTCCATCATCTCGAGATCGAACTCCGTGCGCATCTTGAGCCGCTGTGCCTCGAGGAGCTTGCCTTGCACCTCCAACTCGGCGAGGCGTCCGTCGAGTTCGGTGCGGATCGACCCGAGGGCGAGGCGGAGTTTGTCCTGCGGGGTGACGAACTGCTTGGCCGGGAAAATGGTCAGGCCCGGCAGGGTCTTGTCCGCCACGCCGGTGAGCGGGTCGAAAAGGCTGATCCGCTCGATTTCGTCGCCGAAGAATTCCACCCGCACGGCCTCGTCGTCCATGTTGGCCGGATGCACCTCGACCACGTCGCCGCGCACGCGGAACTTCCCGCGGGCGAAGGCAATGTCATTGCGTTCGTAGAGAAGATCGACGAGACGCCCGAGCAGCGCTTCGCGGGTCATCTCCATCCCGGTCTGCAG
>CAZSUJ010000097.1:0-8692 GCA_964609925.1 uncultured Chthoniobacter sp.
CCAACCATCGGCGCTCAAAAAGGGAGGGAGGCGAGGGTCGGAATCGAACCGACGCGAATAGTTCCCCCAAGTTTTGACCCCCTCCCCGTTGGTGTTTATCTGTGTTTGTTGACGTTGGTTGTTGCTCGTTTGCTCCGGTTTGCTACGGTCTCGGCATGGCATCACTCTACAAGAGAAAGGACTCGCCCCACTGGCACCTCCGGACCAAGATCGCCGGGAAGTGGGAGAGCCACAACTCGGGGCTCAGGCACGACTCCACACTCGACACCAAGCGCGCTCACATCCTCTGCGCAGAACGCACCTACGCCGAGCACAGCGCGGCGAACCGCACCGGGAATGAAGACGTGCGGTGGACCTGGGTGCCGGACTTCTTGAAGCACCGAGCACCAAGCAAGAAGACCCTCGACATGTATTTCCTCCGGTGGCGGCACCTGACGGACTTTTTCGAGGACATGGACATAAGCGAGCCTGGGCAGGTTACCCGCGAGCACGCCCAGCGCTTCATTCAGTGGCGAACCTCCCAGCGCCGACCCGCCAGCGGCAAGAGCCCGGGACGCAACACGGCGCTCATCGAGTTGAAGCTGCTGAAAATGGTGCTCTCCGAGGCCGCTGCGCGCCGCCTCTGCCACGGAAACGTCTTCCAAGGGCTGATACTCCCGAAGGCCGAGGTGCCGGAGAAACCGGAGATCACCGACGAGGAAGTGGAGAGGATCGAGGCCGCGCTCGCCGACGCACCGCAGTGGATGCAGCGAAGTTGGCTGATCGCCACCAGCACGGGCTGCAGGCTGCGCGAAACCCGCATTGAGATGCGCAACGTGGATTTGGACAACGGCACCCTGCACTTCCCGAATCCCAAGGGCGGACGCGGACGAGCCTACACCATCCCGATCCCGGCCGGCCTTCGCCCACTTTTTGAGGAAATGTCCGCCAACCGAGAGAAGGTCACGCTAGAGCTTCCGTTTCAACCATCACGCGCATGGCGCGCGTTCTTCGACGAGCTCGGCCTCCGTCACCTGTGCTTCCACTGCACGCGCGTTACGTTCGTGTCCAGGCTCGCCAGGGCGGGGGCTCCCATCGGCGTGGCCATGCGCCTCGTTAACCACTCGTCCGAGCTGGTCCACCGCCTCTACCGACGCACCCGGGCGGACGAGCTCACCGGATGGGCCGACAAGGTCACCGCCCGAAAATCATGAACAACTCACCTCTCTAGACGAACAAACCATGAACCCACGCCGCTCATTCTACATCCGAGAAATCTCCGTCACCTACAGGTCACGAAGAGTGCCTATCTCCCCCAAGCTGGACGACGTTTTTGACCAACCCCACAAGGTCTACGAGTTGTTCCGCGAACTGGGAGAGGAGATGAGGGAAAAGATGATTTCCGTCGCAGTCAACGCCCGCCTCAAACCCCTGTGCTATGAAATCGTATCCACCGGGACCATAAACGAGGCCATTGTGCGGCCGATGGAAGTTTTCCGGTCTTCGCTTCACTTGAACCCGTATGGCTGGATAGCGGTGCACAATCACCCCAGCGGCAACCCAGCACCATCAAGACCCGATATCGAAATGACGCACCGACTCAGGCACGTCGCCGACCTCCTAGGCGCGCAGCTCTTGGACCACATCATTGTCTCCTCCGGAGGATACTACTCCTTCCAAGAAGCCGGCTGGCCCTTACCGAAGTCGGACTCAGCGACCAAGCCAAAGGCGCGGAAACGTTAACCACGGTAACAGGGCGTTCTGTCGTCAGCGTTACCGTGGTAACGCTTTTGGCCTCGCCTGTTCTCGCGCTTTCGATTTGACGTGCACCCGAGCCTTTGGCATTTTGGAGGTGTCCCCGATAGCCCTCGGGCAATGACGGGATGCGGACCGCGAGTGCGGGTCGCGGTGCTGGGATCGCTGGGGTTGCCCTTCACCAAAACTCATGGCACGGACCCCAGCCTAGGGCGAACTATGCCCTAATCAGAAAAGCAAAGACCATGAGAACTGTAAGCACACGGGCGCTGATCGCCCGCATCAATCGCCACCTCAAAGCCGAGGAGGAGACCGTCAGGAAAACAAGGCCGGGCGGCTGGCCGCGCGCTGACTTTGGGGAATACTACTTCCTCGATTGGCGGCGGAACTGCGCGACGGCAAAGCACGTTGACCTGGAGACCTACGCTCGCGAGGCCAACTTGTTGAAGCCGCACGAGCAAGTCGAGCAGGCAGACTAGCCGCGCACGGCGCTGCGTTGATCATCAACCGCCGCCTCGGGCAACTGGGGCGGCGGTTTTCTGCCCCGTCTGTTCTCTTTCAGAACATGATCGAGCCCGGCGGCGCGCAGTCGAGCTACATAGCGCCTTCGGGCCGCGCGGTAACTCGGCCGCGCACTGACGGGCTTCTGGCCTCGGCCGTGGACGCCGAGCGCCTCCTCGAGTTGTCGGACGTGCCACGACAGCGCGGCCCTTGTCATTTTCAGCCGAGGCGCGAGTTCCCGAAGTGAGCTGGCCGCGTGCGGCCCCCGGCCGAGCAGCCAGGCGAGGCAGAAAACCTTTTGCCCGATGCTCTTGAAAATCCGCTCACCGCGCAGGCCGGCCGAATCAAGCACGACGCCGAGGATCAGCTCGAGCGCCTCGAGGCCCGCGTCCGGCAGCGCGGCCGGCTCATCCTCCGCCACGGGCGAGCGGTGGCCAAGGCCGCGCCCATTCATCCTCCCGCGTTCACCGACATCGAGGTCGGAGTTCTCGGCGGTGCGCGCACTCTCGATCCGAAACTCGGGGAGCTCGGGCTCGATCCCATGCTCTAAGCACGCCTCGACATAAGCCCGATCCTTGGGGGACAGTCGGGCCAGCTGTTCGGCGGTGAAGGTGCCGCGAGGCACGAGCAATGGGGCGGCCGCAGTCGAGTCGCTGCTTAGCCGTAGAGGACTTTGTCCCAACCCTTGGAACCGCTCGCGAGCCACTCGCGCGTCACCCGCCAAAAGGTGCCGCCGTTCGGGTTGACGACTTTCAAGGCGCGCAGGCCAACGAGAAGCCAGTTGCCTCCGGGCTCGAGTTCGGGCGCGTCCGAAGGCGGAATGCCGATTTTGCACAAAGCGCGCAGGCTGGGCTTGGCCGACTCGTCGCGGGTCTCGCTGTAGGTGATTCCGCTCGGCGCGTAGTAGCTGTCCACCGCCTTGAGCTTGAAGTCGAAGAGACGCTCCGCCGCGGTAAGGGCGGATCCTGTGCCCGTGAAGACAGGCTCGCGCCCCTCATCCAGGGCTTTGCGGATTTCGAGCAAATCCGTCTGCGTCACCACTCCCCCACCGCCGGCCGAAGATGTGAACCTCGGGTTCGTCTCGATGGGCTCAGTTGTCGCGGTCCCGTTGATTTCCTGCTGCCTGTCGGAAGCGGTGCCGGAGGTCGAGCCCTGAATGCTCTCGTAGGTGAAGACGTAGTCACGGCCGCCATCGGGGCGCTGGACGTATTCGCTGGAAACGAGGCGGGAGCCAGTGGGCGCCTCGGGCGCGGTGGCTGCGGTGTCGGTGCGCGTGGACACCGGAATAATGTGGGTGCGCTTGCCATCGCTGCCGAAGGTGACGCGGGTGCCGGGTGGGAGAATTTGGGACATGAGTTAGGATGCTTCTAGTTTGAAGGTGGCCGGCGGCGTCCCCCACCGGCCGAGTTTGCCCCCGGATGTCCACCTTGCCCGACTGCGGTGCGGTGTTGGACGAAGGGCATTCACCTTGCGGCGAAACTATTTGGGCGAGGCCACCCCGAAGAGGTCAGCCAAGCCGAAGCCGTCGAGCAGGTAGTGCGGATGCAAAAACCCCTCCTCGGCGAGCCGCTGCGCGTTGCTGAGGTTCTGTGAGTAATAAGCGCCCGCGCCGCCTGCGGACACCCATGGCGATGCACTGCGGCCCGTGCCGAGCACATCGCACAGCCGGTCCCACTCCTCTTGCACCTTCAAGCGCGCAGCGTCGGCTGCGGGCTTGATGGCCTCGAGGAGAGCCAGCCACTCCGGGGCGGTGGCGCGCATGTATTCGCGGCGGATGGTTTCGCGGCTGGCCCCAAGGCCGAGTTGCCGCGACTTCCAACCCTCGATCCCAAAAGCGGCCTCGATCTCCGCAGCCGCGGCAGAATCGCCAGCCACGGCTTTGTCGAGCAGATCGCGGGCCGCGGCCTCGACGCGCTCCTGCGAGAGCTCGCCAGCGGCTGCCTCGAGCTCGGCGTGGCGGTGGATGATGGGCGCAAGCCGTTTCACGAACGGCCGAGCGGCGGCGAGGACTTCAGCGGAGAAAATCTCCGCGGGGCTGTGAACTGTGGCAGTGATCATCGGGTGGCGGTGGCGGTGCGGTTGCGGTGGGCGAAGAGGATTTCGCGGTGCTTCTCGAAAAACGCGACACGCTCGGGGCCGGGCGGCATGTCCTCGAACTGCCGCGCCACAAAGGCGGCATGGCCTTCCCCGGGAAGCTGGCCGGTCTCAAAGATCGCGGGGCTGACGGCTTTCTCGGGGTCGATGCCGCGGACGCCGCAGAGGGTCTCGAGGAGAGCCACCTTGGTCTGTTCCTGAGCCACGGCGGCCTCGAGGCGGTGAATCTCGAGGATAGCGTTCTCGAGCAGGGCCGCATCCATCGCGGGCGTCCACGCGACCGCGGGCGCTCCCTGCGAAGCGGGCTGAATTTCCGCCCGCGGTGCGCTGGCGATTTCGTCGGCGAATCCCATCGCGACCGATTCCTCCGCGTCGAGCCAGGTCTCCTTATCCATCATCGCCTTGATCTCGTCCGCAGGACGGCCCGTGCGGTCGGCGTAAATGGCCACCAGTTTGCCCCCGACCTTCTCAAGCAAGTCGGCGGTCTGCCGGTGTTCTGCCGCGTCGCCCTGGGTAATCGTCCACGGGTTGTGAATCATCAGGAACGCGTTCCGGTCGATCCGGCGGACCTTGCCCACCATGAAGAGGACACTTGCCATGCTGGCAACCACGCCCGAGGCGCGGGTCTCGACGCCGCCAGGGTGCGCCGCGAGAGCGTCGTAGATGGCGAGGCCCGCGGTGACCGATCCGCCGGGCGAGTTGAGCGCCACGGTTACGCGGCCGCGGGTTTTGGCCAGTGCGTCAGCCACTCGGGCGCGCGTGCCGTTGTCGATGGGGCCGTCGATCTGGATCATTGCGCGCCCTCGGTAGCGGCGCGGCGGAACGCGGCGCCTTTGGCTTCGATCTCGGCGAGAGTCGCGCATTGGTGCGGCTTGCCCGCAGCGGCGACGGCTTCGCCACGGATGGCGGCCGAGATGGCGGGAACGTCAGACGCAGCGAAGAGAATCGCGGCATTTTTCGAATGGCCCGCACGTCCTGCGGGAACAACTTTGCCCTCCGAGACAGCTCGGAGGATGAGGCTAACGGCGACTCCGGCGGCGCGGGCCACTTCGGAGGCGGTTAAGAAGCGGGGTGTGGTGCTCACAGCCTGCTTTCCGTGTCAAACGGGTTGTGCGTTTAACGTGCCCCGTAAGGAGCGGGCCACCGCCGATGCCTTCCGCCGATGGGGGGTAGGCTTTGCCGTCGCGGCGATGATGGCCAGCGCTCGCTTCCGGAGGTGTCGGCGAAGGTCTTGGGGCAGACCGGCGGCGATGAGGACCACGGCCTCGGCGGCGGCCTCGGCGTCCTCGAGGAGTTCGCGGGCAATGCCGAATGCTTCAAGGTCGCCTAGGCGGCGGTGGGAGTGCGCTGCCGCTACGAGGCGCTCAATTCGTTGGGAGTGGGGCTGTTTCATTCGAGTGGTCGGATTGAGTGGTAAAGAGCTCCTTCACCGCCGGGGCGAAGCGGTCATGCAGCCAGCGGTCGAGCTCGGCGCGGGCCGTGGCCGGATCCGTGCACACCGGGGCAACCTCGGCAGGCATACGATGCACGAGCTGAGCCACCGCCGCTGAAACGGCGACTATCCGCCGGAGTTCCTCCGCGGTGCCCAGCTGGCCGACGACTTGCTCGTGGTGGACGCGATGATCCCTCGCGGCCACCAGGACCCGGTGCGCCTGCTCGGCGGCGCGTAGAAGGGCGGTGACTCCGGCGTGGTCGCCCCGCTCCACGGCATCATCGGCGAGGCGCTGGAGAGCGGCAAACCGCGAGGCGGCCGCCTGCTCCTCCTGCTGGGGGGTAAATGGCTGCGACGGCGACAAAGCATCAAAGCCGAGCTGGCTGGCCACCTTGGCCCGCTCCGAAAGAAACGCTTTCCACTTGGGGCTGTTGCTCGACCTCCACTCACGGACGCACCGCTCCGAGACGCCATGAGCCGACGCGCACGCCTTGATCAGATGCGCCTCTTGCCGCCCGTGTCTTTTGCGGAGTTCCATTGCCGTCCCCGCCTTGTCAAACGGACCCCTTACGGCAGAAACGGAGGCGCCTTTGCCGTAAATGTTGCGGAGGCGGTCTCTTTTCAATGCCGATAGACATTGCAACCGCATACGCCCACCCCTCTCTGGGGAGGGTTCCCATGACAAAATGACAAAATGACAAAATCCCCCCAAAGTGGCAGACGAAGAAGATTGTTAGGGGAAGTTTGGGGAAAAATGTCATTTCGTCATTTCGTCACGGGCTTGAGCGCCACCCCCTCCCAGACGATCCGGCTGGCCCCAAGTCGCGAGGTGGAGCGCACCCAGCCACGGGCCACGAGCATGTCTCGAAGCCCCACGGTGCTCATCTTCGACTTGGTGATTCCACTCTCTGCCGCCCAGTCCAAGTAGCGCTTGAAAACTTCGGCGTGCCCCAGCAAGGCACCTCCGGCAGCGACGACGTGACTGTCGATAAAGTCGGCCAGGCTGTCTTCCTCGCTGCGGTATTCGTCCACGGCCGCACGCACCTTCGCAGGAACATCAGCCAACCCCTCCTTCTTCCACAGCCGCGCACCTTCGATAATCCAATTCAGGATGCCTGAAGACTCGCCACGCAGTTTCTCTTCGAGCTTGGTGTCGCGTTCATGCGGGGCGAAGTAGCGCTCAAAGGGTATCAGCCGGATTCGCTCCCAGATCGCGGGCCCCACCTCGTGGATCTTGGGTTTCTCGTTGACCGCCCACCATAGCTTACAGGCCGGAAGGAAATTGAAGGGAGCCTCATACTTGGCTTCAGCGCTGAGTGGATCGCCGCCGGTGATATCCTTGATGAGTCTGACGTTGAGTTTCTGACGCGCTTCCGCCTCGGGAGCGCGGAGGAAACGCACGCCCACAATGTCTGCTTTCTCACGCTTGGCATCTCCGCCGCGGTCGTCGGCCACCGCCAGGCAGGTGCCCGCTGTGCGAGCGTAGTCGCCAAGGACGTATGCGAGCGCGTTGACGAACTTCGACTTGCCATTGCGTCCCGTGTTGTGGAGCACGAAGAATACCTCCTCGCCCATATCGCCAGTGGCACTGTATCCGACAGCCTTCCAGACCCACCGCCGCAACTCAGGATCGGGAAAAACTTCCTCGATGAACTGCAGCCACCTCTCCGCCACGGCGCTCGGGCTGTAGATGGCACGCGTCACCATCGTGACCATTTGGTGGCGACGGTGCGATTCCGCCTCACCGGTCCGAAGATCAATGACCGCGTTCGGTGTGCCCAGGAGGAAAGGGTCTGCATCTAGGTCGGCGACGCGGCATTGAACCTTCGGCATGGACGCGGCCAACTCCAACATGGGCGCCATCACCCTTCGGTTCCCCCACTGCCGCGCGTCCAGGACCGCACGGGCTTTTGCTCGGATATCATCCTGAGTCACGGCCGGCCGCGCGGCTGCAGCTCGGATCTGCTCGTCCGCGAGCTTCATCGCTCGGCGATTGAGGCCGCCGTTGATGTCTCGCGTCCAGCGTTGCTCCCAAGTCAGCCAGAAGCCTCGCTCCGGCACATAGCGCACATCATGGTGCCAGCGCTCACAAAACTGAGCTGCGCGCCCCGCGTCGTTGTCGGGATACTTGCCCGCAGGAATTCCGGCCTCCGACTCGGCCAGTTCCACGAGCTGGTCAAAGGCATCGGGCGCGGTCTGCCGAACGCGAGCCACTCGCGGGCTTGCTGCTGTCGCGGTGCCACTCACGATTGTGTCGAGGAGAGGAATCGCTCGATCTCAGCGCGGGGAAAGAGCGGCGTGCGGAGCGCCTTGGACGGCCGCAGGAGACCGCGCTTCACCAAGCGCCAGACCGTTACCGGGTTGACGCCCAGAGCCTCTGCAGTCTCTCTCGTGGAAAACGCCAGCCTCTCAACATGAGGTGCGGCGCACTTGCTTGGTCTTGCGTGAGTAGATTTCACGCTTGCCTATATATGCTGAAAAATTTCGGCCCTAAGGCGAAAAATCCGCAAAAAAGCCTGCATCCCATTGATGCCAAGCCACTTTTGCCAAATGCAAATTTTTCTGGAATTTGGCCCAAACGCCCCTGAATCGAGCAAACACGCGCCTTTGCGAACGGAAACGCCTCTGAATCGAGCAACCATGGGGCTTGGCGGCCGGATCAAGCACGCCACTGCCTCGCATGCACGGGAACAATTGTTCCCAAAATCCACCGCCGGAGACGCCGAAAATTTTTTTCGCGAAGGCCCGATTTTTTGCGCTCGGCGGCGCTCCGGGGCGTGCTTTGTCTACAATTGTAGACACGGCCGCCCATGCTCCGAAAAAACTTTGCGCGGCCTCTCCTTGCTACACTTTGCTACGATTTCCGCGCTTTGCGAAGGGAGGCGAGGGTCGGAATCGAACCGACGCATAGGGCTTTTGCAGAGCCCGGCC
>CAZSUJ010000098.1:0-8691 GCA_964609925.1 uncultured Chthoniobacter sp.
CCACCGTCTCTCCCTCGGTCCACCGCGAGATCGAAGCACGCTGCGACCGCACCGGCGCGTATTCTCTCGAAGCCTGCATGGCCTCCAGCATCCCGCAGGCACTGCAGGGAACGCTCTACCTGATGGCCGCCGGACGGCGCGAGATTTTCGACCGCGTGCGCGATGTGCTGGCGCCGCTTTCCGACGACGGCAAACTCCTGCGTTACATCGGTCCAGCCGGACAAGCCGCCGCCTTGAAGGCGCTGGTCAACATGGTGATGAACATCAATACCGCCGGCCTCGCCGAAGGTTTGGGCCTGGCCTCGGCGCTTGGTCTCGATCCGGCCATGGTCATGGAGGTGTTCTCCCAAACCGGCGCCAACTCCCGCGTGCTTGCCACGGACGGCGATGACATGGTGCAGCGCGAACACTCGTGCTTCTTCTCCGCCGCCCACGCAGCCAAGGACAGCGGGATCGCCCTCTCGCTCGCGCGGGAAAGCAACCTCGATCTCCCCCTCGCCGCCGCGACCAAGGCCCAATACGACCGCCTCGTCGCCGCCGGCCTCGGCGGCCTCGACAAAAGCGGCATCACCGAGTTGACGTTTCCCGGACGCCACCCAGCCAGTTAGCCGCGGGACGAGGGCCGTCAGGCCGTGACCCAGAGCGCGAGCGCGATGGCCGGGGCCGCGCAGAGCGTGCTGAGCGCCACCGCCGACGAGGCCAGGGCTTCATCGCCGCCCATCTTTGCGGCCATGACGTAAGATGCCGCCGCGGTCGGACACGCCGCAAAGACGACGGCCACCCGGCTCTCCTCGGCCGAGAACCCCAGCCAGCGCACGGTCAGGAAGACACCGAGCGGCAACACGGCCACCTTGAGCATGGCCGCCAGCAATGCCACGAAACCTCCCCTGATCGGCGTGGCGATGAGCGATCCACCGATGCAGAGCAGCGCGATCGGCACTGCCGCCGCACCGAGCGCGGCCAACGTCCGGTCGGCAATCGTCGGCAGCGGCCACCCCGCCGCCCCCCACCCGAGCCCGAGCAACCCCGCAAGCAGAAGCGGATTGCCCGCGATGGAAACCGCCACCTCGCGCAAACTTCCGCGCCCGCCATGCAGCACGATCACGGCGAGGAAATTGTAGAACACCATCAACGCGGTCATGAGCACCACCGCCTTGGAAACCAGATCCGCGGGCGCCCCGAAACTCAGCACCGGCACTCCCACCAGCGCCAGATTCCCCCGAAAAGCCGCCTGCGCGAACGTGCCCCTCGCCGTCGGGACAACACCCGCCAGCGCCGCCACCACGTAGCCAAGCAGACAGATCACCACCGTGGCGCCTGCCATCAATCCGAACAGCGCAAGCGTCCGGTCGGCCGGTGCCGAAGCCGTCGCCGCCGCGCGGAAGACCAGCGCGGGCAAGGCCACCCAGAAGGCGAGCTTGTTCAGGTCCGCCGCGAACGCCGCGCCCAGGAAACGCAACCGCGCCAGCACCGCGCCGAGCACGATCAGCAGCACGATCGGACCGATGGCTTCGAGCACGTTCATGAATCGCGGATGGATGAGTATTCAGTCATTCCCGGACGGGAGTCGCGGCAAAGACGCGGGGTCAGAACGGATTGAAGACCACCCGACCTCGATACGTTCCTTTCTCAAACGCCCAGATCACCACGTAGGCGCCCGCCCCGTCGCTGTTGCTCATCAGCACCAGCGCCCGCTCGCCGGAGTCGGAAGGCGTGAGGACAGCCAATGAATCAAAGTTCGGCTCGAAGAGGTCACGCGTCGCCTCTTCGGGAATCTCCACCTTCCGTCCATTGCTCTTCACGGTGAGCACGAGGGACTCCTTCGGCAGCCCGCCATCCTGGCCCCACGGTCTCCGCCCATCCACGAGATGGAAGCCATGCTCATCGCGCGTGACGGCGCGTCCGGAATCCTCGAATGGAACGCCGCGCACCCGCACTTCGAATCCCCCATCGCGGAAAATCGCCTCCTTCCCGTCGTCGGCCGGAGTCGCGCCCGTCTGCTTCCAAGGGATGATCCCCTTGAGCCGGCTCGCATGGACGTAGCGTGGCGACTCACCCTCCTCATCGGAAACCAACCTCGCCCATTCCCCCTCCAGCGCCGCTTCCACGACCACCACACTCCCCGAATTCACCTTGCCCACGATCTTGCTCTGCAAGCCCGGACCCGAGCGCACGTTGACATAGCCGTCGGGATCGTTCACCACCCGCACCGACTCCAAAACGAAGTCGTCCACCAACGGAGCAGCCAGAGCGCCGACATCAAGCAGACAGAGGAGGGCCGCGACGCGGATGACCGGGCTCATGACTCATCCAAGGCTGGCGCCAAACCCGAGGCAAGGGGAATCCCGGCGCCGGGTCGGGAGTGGGTGAGACGCTTGGGAACGCGGCACCCCCATGTGTGAGGGTTGTTGACTATGGGGATGCGCCGTTATTGGTTACCGCTGCGCAAAGACGGGGGGAGACAGCCGTTCTTTCGATTCTGTTGCCCGCAAACCTCTATGAAAAAATCCATCCTCGGAGGCCTCTGCCTGTTCATCGTCTGGACAGCCCTCCCCGCCCGAGCCCATCCCTTCACCGGCATGGTCTCCTTCGGCGACAGCCTGAGCGACATGGGCAACACGGTGGCAACGCTTTCGATCTTCGGGGAGCCGTTCGTCCGCGAGAACACGGGATACAACGCCAACTTCTACTTCAACGGCCGGTTCTCCGACGCGCAACTCTGGTCGGAGCGGCTGCACAGCCAACTCGGCTTCGGGCCGATGCTCCGGAACGATGGTGTGTCCGTGTTGGACGGATCCAACTTCTCCTGGGCCGCCGCCCGCAGCGGGACAGGAAACAGCTTCGGCATCATCCCGAATCTCCAACCCCAAGTGCAGTCTTACACGGCGCAACTCGCGACCAACAACCCCGCGCTGCCCGCCCCTTCCAGCACGCTCTTCACCCTCTGGATCGGGGGCAACGATGTGTTTGCGCATGTGGAGAACAACGACCCGATCACCCCGGCGCAGGTCGCCGCCAATGTCTCCACGGCCATCAGCAATCTCTACGATGCGGGCGGCAGGTCCTTCCTCGTTCCCAACCTCCCGCCCATCGGACTCAGCCCCGATTACCTCAACGATCCGATCAAGGGACCGCAGGCAACCGCCTTCGCCAATGCATACAATGCCCAGCTCGATCTCTCCTTGAATGCCTTGTCCGGCCAGTTGACGGGCATCGACATCATCAAACTCGACATCAATCAGCTCTTCCTCGACGTGATCGCAGACCCCGCGGCTTACGGCTTGGTCAACGTGACGCAGAGAGCCTACACGCCGTTCAGCGGCACGAACCCTCCGTTTCCCTACGGATCGGTCGTGGGCAATCCGGATCAGTATCTTTATTGGGACTCGGCCCATGGCACGCGGACGGCCAACATCCTGATCGGCGAAACCGCCTTCGCCGCCGTCCCCGAGCCCTCCACCTTTGCCTTGTTGTTGTGCAGCGCCGTCGCCGGCCTCTATTTCGCCAGAAAACATCGCCGCAATCCTTAACCCCACACTCCGATCATCATGAGCAACGCCAAAGAATTCCACGACATCATCAAGCACTCCATGGAGGTGCCCCCGGAGCTTTACATGAAGTCCTACTCCGGACTCTCCACCTTCTTCCGCACGAAATACCGGCCGGACTGGGAGACCGGCGAACCGCTCGACATCGCCCTCGTCGGCGTCCCCTCGGATCTCGGGCTCACGCAACGCACCGGCGCACGTCACGGCCCGCGCGAGATTCGCAACCAATCCAGCAACGTCCTCTACCACAATTACTCGATGAAGATGTCGCCGTTCGGGAAGCTGGCCATCGCCGACATCGGGGACGCCTTCATCCCCAGCGCGTTCGACCTGCAAAGCGTGGCGGACGAAAGCCTGGCCTTTTTCCAGAAGCTCGTGGCCCGGGGCATCACACCCATCGTGGCCGGCGGGGACCACTCGATCACGTATCCGATCATGAAGGCGCTCGGCCAGAAAGCGCCCCTGGGCCTCATCCACATCGACTCCCATTTCGACATGGCCGAGTCGCTCAACGGCTCGAACCTGCACCACGGCAGCATGTTCGTGAACGGCATCAAGGAAGGCTTTCTCGACCCCAAGCGGATCGTCCACATCGCCACCCGGGATCCGTTCGCGCCGATGGAAACCTACGGGGAGAAGGCCGGCGCGACGACGATCGACATTGACCGCTTCTACGATCTCGGCGTGGATGCCGTGGCCGCCGAAGCGCGCCGCATCGTCGGGGACGGGCCGACCTACATCAGCTTCGACATTGATGCGCTCGACCCCGCCTACGCCCCGGGAACGGGAACACCGGCCGTCGGCGGGATCAGTTCCTACGAAGGGAAGCGACTTCTGCACGGGTTGCGCGGACTGAACATTGTAGGCGCGGATCTCGTCGAGGTGTCACCGCCGTTCGACACCGCGGGCATCACCGCCCTCGCCGGAGCGCAACTCATGTTCGAGTTGCTCTCGATCGTTGCGGAAAACCGTCTGAAGGCCTGAACACTTCATCCATTAACGGAATCCCATGGCCACTCCCGACTTCGCCACCAGCTATCAGCATTGGTTCGGACCCGCCACCTTCCTCCGCTGCCCGCACCAACCGGACCTTCAAGACACCGACATCGGACTCGTCGGAGTGCCTCACTGCGGAGGAAACCCGATCGAGCACATGCAATACCTCGGGCCGCGTGCGGTCCGGAACCGCTCGATGGGGTATGCACGCACGCACCGCGAGTTCCGCATCAACCCGTTTGAATTGGTTCGCATCCGCGACCTCGGCGACGTGCCCATGCCGCGCGGTCTGAATCCCGATTTCACGGCCGAGGACATCCAATCGTTTTTCGAAAGGGTCTATGGCGCCGGAATCATTCCGGTGAGCGTCGGAGGCGACCACTCGATCACCGGGCCGATTCTCCGCGCTGCGCGGGCCGCGAGGTTCACCGAACCCCTCGCGATGATCCACTTCGACAGCCACAACGACGCCATGCTGCCGCTGCTGGGCACGCGGAATCATGCGGGGCCGTTCCGTTTCGCGGTCGAGGATGGGATGATTGATCCACGACGGACGGTCCAGATCGGCATGCGGGGACCGATGGGCGATCCGACGATGGACGACTGGGCCAAGGCGAATTTCGCCGAGTTCATCACGACGGAATCCTTCATCAAGCAGGGACCGGAGTCCGTCTTGCAGAAAACCCTCGCGGTTGTCGGGGACCGTCCGACTTACCTTACGTTTGACCTCGATGTGATCGACCCGTGCGAAGCCCCCGGGGTCGCCGACCCCGAGTTGAACGGCCTGCGCCTGCGTGAGATCCTGCAGGTTGTCCACGGCTTTCGCGGCCTCAACATCATCGGCGCGGACATCGTGTGTTACTGCCCGCCGCTCGACAATCCATCCCAGATCACCGCCCTCACGGCGAGCCTGCTCATGCTGGAGTTCGTCACGCTGATCGCAGAGCGGCTTGCCACAAAGCCATGAATTGCGCCGGCGAAACCTCATCCGGGGACGGAGTGCGGAGCGCCGGCTGAATCGAGCCAAGCGTCATGCACCTTCTCAGCGTCAACATCGGCCGGGCCGAACTCCTTCACCGCGCCAAAGACCCTTACCTCTCGGGCATCGGCAAGCGTCCGGTCGAAGGCCCGGTGAGAATCGGCACGGAGGGCGTGGCCGGGGATGCGGTTTGTGACACCCGTTACCACGGAGGCCCGGACCAGGCGGTCTATCTTTACGGGGCGGTCGACTACGCTTGGTGGGAAGCTGAGTTGGGATTACCGCTGGCGCCCGGAACGTTCGGCGACAACCTCACGCTGAGCGATTGGGAGAGCGCAGGGGCGTCGGTTGGCGATCGTTTTTCCATCGGCGAGGTCATCCTCGAAGTGACCTCTCCCCGCGTGCCCTGCGCCACGCTTTCGCACCACATGGGCGATTCCGCTTTTTTGAAGAAGTTTCGCCGCGCCGAGCGGCCCGGCGTTTACTGCCGGGTCCTGCGCGAGGGCGAAGTGCAGGCGGGCGACGAGGTCCGATACGAACCGCTCGCCGGTGAAGCTTTGGGCATCATGGAACTCTACCGGGATGCGTTCTCGCCGGCCAAGGACACGGCCACCCTCCGACGTCACCTCGCGGCACCGATCGCCATCCGGCTGCGCCAGCCGAAGGAAGAGGCCCTCGCCCGGACTGCGGGCAACCCCGGCCCGTAGCGCGAAACCGCTGCTTTCCCCGAGTGCGGGCGCCAGATCCCGACCCGCTCAGCCGTCGGCGAGATTCAGCTTCTTGGCGAGCCGCGCGGCCAAAGCGGCGCCGCTGTGCAGGCCGCCTTCCATGAAGCCGGGGAATCTCCAGCTCGTGTATTCCCCGGCGAACTGCAGCCGTTCGTTGAAGCCCTGCACGAAGTTCGGATAGACGCCGGTCACCTGGCCGAGCGCCGGCGTGCTGTAGCCCGTGCCGGTCCACTTCTCCAAGGGCCAACCCATGAACATGCCCTGCTCGACGTTCTTGGCGTAGCCGGGATAGATGGCCTCGATCCGCTTGGTGAACTCTTCGCGCCGTGAGTCGGCCGGGAAATCCAGGCAGTCCTGCGCGGCTTGGCCGCCGGAGAAAACCGTGAGGCACGCCGGTTCGTCACCCCGGTCCCGCTGCGCGTCGGTTCCATCCCAAGTCATGCCGGTCGCCGTGTCGGTGAGCGATCTCGGCTCCAGACCCGCCTCGACCCAGAACGGCCGCGCGACTTTGGAGAGATACTTGATGGCGGGTCCGCTGTTCGGGCGGAACTTCTCGGGGATGGCGGGGCTGACCTCGAAATTCTTCCACGCGGCCGGGGGCACCGTGAGGACGACGTAGTCGGCTTCGTGGGCGGAGCCATCGGCCGTGCGGACCGTGACCCGTTCGTCCTCCAACTCGATCCGGCTCACCGCCGCGCTCAGCCGGATGCGGTCGGGACCGATGGCGTCGGCCAGACGGAAGGCCAGCGTCTGGTTGCCGCCGATGCAGCGGTATACCTCGGACTCCGTCCAGAACTCCTCGTATCCCCCTGCCGCGATCTGCGTGAGCAGGCCGAGGTAGCTGCTCGTTTCGGGCCACATCACGTTGTCGTTCTTGAGCACGCACAGAGCCGCGTGGCGCACCAGGTCCGGCACATCCCACTTCGCGGCCGCTTCTTGCAGGGAGGTGCGGTCCAACTTCTCCGCGCCGGGCGTTTCCCACGGGCGCTCGAGGTTGACCTTGCGCGCCTGCGCGTTCATCAAGCCGAGCGCGCCGGCCAATCCCTCCCATAACTCGGCCGCCTCCTCCCCGACATAGCGCTTGCCGTTGAGCAGGATCGGCGAGTTCTCATCCTCGCCCTCGGTCACATCGCGGAACTTCAACCCGAAGCGCTCGCCGTAGGCCATCCATGTCGGATGGTTCGAGCCGATCAACTCCGCGCCGCCCTCGACGACGCGGCCCTTGATGAAGTTGTCGAGTGAGAGGACACGTCCACCGAGGCGGTTGCGGGCCTCGAGCAGGACGACGTCCGCACCGGCCTGGTGCAACTGGTAGCCGCAGCTCAGGCCGCCGAAACCCGCCCCGATGATGACCACACGCGGCCGTGTCGTGCCGGCAGCGCGCGCGGTCCGTCCGCTCAACATCAGCGCGGCACCCGCGGCGAGCGTGGTTTGGAGGAATTCACGCCGCGTCCAACCGGAACGCGAGGCTCCGGCGCGACGCGCGAGGGCGGCAGCGAGGGTTGGTTTCATGCAAGAATTGAGGTTTGCCGGAGGACGCAGGGTATCGGGCACGGACTTTGTCGTCCAGCGGAGGCGAACCGGGGCGACGAGGGTTCCTGCACCGGGGTGTGTTGCCATGGACAGGCCCTGCGCTTACAAAAGCGCCCGATGAGATTCTGCTCCCTCTCCGCGGTCCTCGGATGCCTTTGCTGGTCGCTGCTCGCCTTGCCCGGCCTCGCATTCGCCCAAGTCGTCGCCGTCCAAGCCGGCGAGCAGATCGCGGTGGCCAGCCTCTCGGACGAGACTCCAGTGCTTCGCCCCTTGTTGAATGGGGCCGATCCCTGCATCTCGCCCGACGGCACCAAGGTTGCCTACACGCAGTCGGACGCCGACGGAAACCGCCGCATCGCGATCTGCGATCCGGCCACGGGAAAATCGGAGCTCGTCGAAGGTATCGAAGGCAGCAACGAGTTCGGGCCGATCTGGAGCAGTGACGGAAAAACGTTGGTCTTCCACCACTTCGACGAATCGAACTGGTCGCTGGCCGCGGTGAACGCATCGGGCGGAGGCTTCCGGATCGTGATCGACAAGAGCGTGCGCCAAGCCGCCGCCTTGGCCAACATTCCCGGCACCTCCAAGTGGCTCTGCCACGACCTCGATGGATTTTACGTCGCCGAGATCGGAGAAACCGGCGCGGCGAGAATCGAGGCACTACCGGGAGCCAAGCCGGTCGAGGGACTTTCGATGCCCGGCAGCATCAGCGTCTCGCCGGACGGCAAGCACGCGCTGTTCGAGCGCTTCGTGGATGCCGAAACCGGCCCGGACGACGAAGGCCCTCCGACGGCGATCTTCATGCTCGAGATCGCCTCCGGCAAAATCACGCGGGTCAGCCCCAAGGGCCTTTATGCCGATCACCCGAGCTGGCTGCCCGGCGGCCGCGAGTTCCTCTTCGGCAGCT
>CAZSUJ010000099.1:0-8589 GCA_964609925.1 uncultured Chthoniobacter sp.
GCGAGGCCCTCGGGAGCGGGCGCCAGGTCATCGTGATCCGCAAGGGCGGGATCGCCGAGGGGCGTGACGGTCTGCAGTTCCGGGAGTCGGAGTTCGCGCTGCTGCCCACGTTTTTTCACCAGCAAGCCGAACGCGTGGTGGCGGATGCGGCCTTCGCGGCGCGTCATGAGGGCGGTTCCGGAGAGCGGGAGTGGGTGGAGATCCGCCATGCGGCGGTGCTGGTTTGGCACCGGTTGGTGACCGACCGCCAAGTGCTGGAGAGGTTGCAGGCTTACCACATCCTCACGCCCGAGGAGGTGCGGGCGAGATTCGAGCAGAAGCCCGAACCGGGGGTGCAGGTGGCTTTGCTGCGGGTTTACCGTCTCGACCCGCCGCAGCGCGTGCCATGGCAGGCGTCCTTCGGCGGCTGCCGGTCGTGGGCGGACATGGAGGCCGACCTCGATGTCTCCTCCCGGGTCTCGGTGCTGAGCGACGAGCGGTTTGCCGAGATCGAGCGGAATCTGCGTTCGCTGCTCGGTTGAGGGCACTCGCTCGGCGCTTGGCCCCGTCTCGCCCGCTCCGCTAGTATCTCCCGGTCATGGAAAAAGTCGTCATCGTCGGCACCGGCTGTGCCGGTCTCACCGCAGCCATCTACACCGCGCGCGCCCAGCTCTCGCCGCTCGTCCTCGAGGGGCGTCAGCCGGGCGGACAGCTCACGACCACGACCGCTGTGGAGAACTTTCCCGGCTTTCCCGAGGGGATCGACGGTCCGGAGCTGATCATGAACATGCACGCGCAAGCCGAGAAATTCGGCGCGCGCTTCCAATACGGCACCCTCGAGGATTTCGAACCCGGCGCACAGCACCACCGGATCAAGGTCGACGGCGCTTGGATCGAGACCGAGACGCTGATCGTGGCGAGCGGCGCGGCGGCGCGGTGGCTCGAGTTGGAGAATGAGAAGGCCCTGATCGGCCGGGGGCTGACCTCCTGCGCGACATGCGATGGCGCCTTTTACCGCGACGTCCCGGTGTGCGTGGTGGGAGGCGGGGATTCCGCGTGCGAGGAGGCGATGTTCCTCACGCGTTTCGCTTCCGTCGTCTACCTGATCCACCGCCGCGACACGCTGCGGGCGTCGAAGATCATGGCCGAGCGCACGTTGGCCAACCCGAAGATCAAGCCGCTTTGGAACCGGCGCCCTGTGGCCTATCTCGCCGACGACAGCGGTCACATGCGGGGCATCGTGCTCGAGGACACGGTCACCGGGGCGCGCGAGGAACTCGACGTGAAGTGCGTGTTCGTGGCCATCGGTCACACGCCGAACACGGCGCCTTTCCGCGGCAAGCTGGAGACGGACGAGAACGGCTATCTCGTGCAGCAGGGCGGCACCCGGACGAACGTGCCGGGCGTCTTCGCTGCAGGCGACGTGGCCGACCATGTTTACCGCCAGGCGATCACCGCGGCCGGCCAGGGCTGCGCCGCGGCCATCGAGGCCGAGCGTTACCTCGCGGCGCGCGAGTGAGGTTTCCCGCGGCCCGGGGCCGCGTCCCATGAAGATCTGCGACCTCACCCAGTTCTACTCGCCGGTCAGCGGCGGGGTGAAACGCTACATCTCCGAGAAGATCGCGTGGATGGAGCGCTCCCGCCCGGACGACCGTCACGTGCTCATTATTCCCGGCGAGCGCACCGAGTGCCGCGACGAGGGGTTGTCGCGCGTTTACACCATCCGCGCGCCGCTCGTGTCGCGCACGGCGCGCTACCGCGCATTGCTCAACCTCACGGCGGTCGAGGAGGCGCTTGAGCGCGAGCGTCCGGACGTGATCGAGTCCGGCGATCCCTATCAGGTGGCCTGGAAGGCGCTGGCCTCGGGCGCGGCCTTGGGGATTCCGGTTGTCGGGTTCTACCACTCGCACTTTCCCGAGGCTTACCTCCGGACGATCCGGAAGTTCTTCGGCTCGATCGCGGTGGACATCACGCGGGACGTGGCGCGGCGCTATGTGCGGGAGCTTTACAGCCGGTTCGCCGCGACCATCGTGCCGTCGCCCGCGCTGGCCCAGTTGCTCAGCGAATGGGGCGTGCCGAACACGAGGCTGGGCGAGCTCGGGGTGGACACGCGCTTGTTCCGTCCGGAGGCGCCCGCGGGCGAGCGGGCGGAGCTTTGCCGCGAGATCGGAGTGGAGGAAGACCGTTTGTTGCTGCTCTACGTCGGACGGCTTTCGCCGGAGAAGAATGTGACCACGCTGTTCGACGCATTTCGGCTTCTGGCGGCCGGTCCGGACGGCGGGCGCTACGCGTTGCTGGTCACGGGCCAAGGGCCGCACGGGCGTTACCTTGATGATCTACGCGCCGACTGCGACGGGGTTCGCTGGCTGCCCTACCACGACGCCGGACGCCAACTTCCCCGGCTCTACCGTTCGGCCGACCTGTTCGTTCATCCCGGTGTGCACGAGACGTTCGGGCTCGTGGCGCTCGAGAGCCAGGCGTGCGGGACGCCGGTGGTGGGCATCCACGGCAGCTACATGGACCGCATCATTTTCACCGATCAAGCCCACTGGTCGGCGGAGAATTCACCCGAGGCGCTGGCCGAGGCGATCCGCACCATGGCGGGGCGGGACTTGAGGGCCGAGGGTGCCGCGGCGGCCGCGAGGGTGCGCGAGAACTACGATTGGGACCGGGTTTTCGAGCGGCTTTTTGGCGTTTACGCCGAGGTGGCGCGCCGTTAATCCTCGGACCAGTCATGCCCTCCGCCGCCGTCATCCGGCCCTACCGTCCTGCTGACCGCGCGGCGGTCCGTCGTCTCTGCTGCGATACCGGCTATCTGGGGCAGCCGATCGACCCGGTTTTCCAGGATCGCGAGCTTTTCGCCGACTACCTTACGAGTTTCTACACCGACAGGGAGCCCGAGTCGTGCTTCGTGCTCGAACAGGATGGTGAGGTCAAGGGTTACCTCATGGGATCGAGGCGGCCGTTCCTGCATCAGATTCACAGCTTCCTCATGAACATCTGGCTCTTCGTGCGGGGCATGATGCGCTACCCGCGCTACAATGCCGCGTCGAAGGCGTTTGTGCGCTGGATCCTGTTGAACGCCTGGCGGGAAGTTCCGGCCGCGCCGCGTCGCGTGCCGCATTTCCACTTCAACATGCTGCCGGAGGCCCAGAGCTTCGGCGGCACGAGGGAGTTGCTCGTCCATTATCTAAAGCACCTGCGTGCCCACGGTGAGAGGCAGGTTTTCGGGCAGGTGGTCACGTTCGAGGACCGTCGCGGCGCGCGGGTCTTCGAACGCTACGGCTTCCAGGTCCTGAACAAGCGCGAGATCACGAAATACCGCGCGCACCGGACGGAGCCCGTCTACCTCTGCACGGTCATCAAGGACCTCGACGACGGGAAGCTCATGGAATATGCGGCGACGCCGCGCTGACGTCCGGCCGCCGGGCGTCTCTTTACTTTCGCGGCCGCCTCGGCCTTATTCTTCCCTCATGCCCCCGACAGACCAGCGCATGCGTGAGAAGGTTGATCTGGTCGCCTCCTCGTGCCGTGAGGTTTTCACAAGCCTTTCGGCCCTGCTCGGCTGCCCGATCACGCTGAGTTCGATCGCCGATGGTTCCGTGCTGGTGCAGACCGGTCCCCAGCCTTTCTGTGACAAATACCACCTGCGGCATCCCCAGAGCGCGACCATGTGCCGCGACGCGAGACGCCAACTCGAGCAGGCCCTCGCCCAGGGCCGGACTGGGCTCGTGCCCTGCCTCTGCGCTCACCATCTGGCGCAGGCGGCCATACCGCTGGTGGTGGACGGCCGCGTGGTGGCGGGCGTCTTCCTCGGACAGGTTCTGCTGCAGCCTCCCGACCCGGACGACCTGCGGCGGTCCGCCGAGGCGCTCGGGTGGGACGCGGAGGCCTACGTGCGCGACGCGATGGAGTTGCCCGTGATGACGCGCGAGCGGTTCGACGAGGTCGTGGCCGCGGTGGCGCGCATCACGCGTGCCGTGGCTGCGAAGGTCGAGTCACGCCAGCAGGCCGAGGAGGCGCTGCGGGCCAAGGCGTCGCTTCTTTCCACGATCAACAACGAGGTGCGCAACCCGCTCAACGGAATCATCGGACTGGCCAATCTCCTGATGGAAACCGGGCTCGATCACGAGCAGCGCGAGCTGACTTTGGTGCTGCGTGACAGCTCCGACTCGCTCCTTCGGCTGCTCAACAACATCCTCGACTTCTCGCGCATCGAGTCCGGCAAGGTCGCGCTCGAGCGCGCCGAGTTCCCCATCCACAAAGTCTGCCACAGCGCGGTGTCCCTGCTCGCCCTGCAGGCCGAGAAGAAGGGGCTTGCCCTCGCCTTCTACATCGCCCCCGATGTTCCGCCGACTTTCCGCGGCGACGCGGGGCGCGTGCGCCAGATCCTCCTCAACCTCCTCGGCAACGCGCTCAAGTTCACCGAGCGCGGCGAAGTCGAACTCTCGGTCAGTTGCGGGACGGAGCCGCCGGGCCGCCCGGTGCTGCAACTGCGCGTGCGCGACACCGGCATCGGCGTGCCGCCCGAGCATCGCGAGCGCCTCTTCGAGCCCTACGAGCAAAGCGATCCGGCGGTGCAGGGCAAGTATGGCGGAGCCGGGCTCGGCCTCACCATCTGCCGCCGGTTGCTCGACCTCATGGACGGGACGATCGCCATGCACAGCGCTCCCGGGGCCGGATGCACCGTGACCGTCTCGCTCCCGCTCCCAGTCGCGCCCGAGCCGCGGCAGGAGCCCGGCCCGCTGGCCGGACGCACGATCCACCTCATCGAGTCTGGCCGCGGCAGCACGGCCGCAATCCGTCAGTGCATCGAGGATGCAGGCGGGTCGGTCCGAATCTTCCAGGGTGTCCGCGCCACGGCGGCGGGGAGCGAGGACACCGAGATCCCGTCCGCGATCCTTCTCGACGGCCATGTGCCTTCCGCTCAACTCGCCCGTGTGGTCGAGCGCTGGAGCGACGCCCTGCCGCGTCCCCGCTTTGTTTTGCTGCTGCCGGCGGAGAGCGATGCCCGCTCGTCGCGCATCCCCGGTTGCGACGCCATCGTGTCGCTGCCTCCCGATCCGGTGGAACTGGTGAGGCTTCTCTCCGGCTCGGGCGAGCCGCTCGCAAGTTCGTGGGTGGCCGATGCCGGGCTCGCCGCCACCAACCCGCTGCGCATCCTTGTCGCCGAGGACGACCCATCCAACCAGATCCTCATGCTCACCTGCCTGCGGCAGATGGGCTACCACCCGGATCTGGCATCCGACGGCCTTGAGACGGTGCAGGCGGTGACGGAGCGCGACTACGATGTCGTCTTCATGGACTTGAACCTGCCCGCGCTCAACGGTTTCGATGCCGCCCGCGCGATCCATGCCCTCGACGGGGCCAAGGCGCGCACGCACATGGTCGCCGTCACGGCTTACGTCGGTCCGGACACCGACGATCAGTGTCGTGAGGTGGGTTTCGACGGTTTCCTGGCCAAACCCTTCCATCCTGCAGACCTCGCAGCCTGCCTCGCGCGGGTGCGTCCGGCCCGCCGTCGCGCTGCCGCCTGACACCCGTCCCGGCGCGTCTTTACTTCGCTCCGCGGCTGGTCATAACTGGAAACCGTGGGCATGCGGCCGCACAACCTGAGGCAGCAGGAATTGGATGAGATCGTCCAGTCGTGCCGTGCTGCACTCGAGAAAATCTCCGGCATCTTCGGTGTTGCGATCAGCCTTCAGTCGATGCCCGAGGGGGAGATCCTTTTCGAAACCGGGCCGGAGAACCTCTGCCGTCGCTTCCATCGCGCCTGCGCCACGACCGCGAAGCACTGCTTCACGGCGAGCCAGTCGTTGAGGGAGGCTGTCCTTGCGGGCAGCAGGCAGGTGGTCGTCTGCCCCTGCGCAAACGGTCTGGCCGAGGCGTCCGCCCCATTCGTGATCGGCGGCCGCATCGTCGCTGCAGCGAGCGCCGGCCAGGTCTTCATCGAACCGCCCGATGACGCGCGCCTGCGCCTTGCCGCCGCCGAGGCCGGCTGGGACGTTGAAGATTACGTCGCAACCGCGGCCAAGGTTCCCGTCATGACGCGTGAGCGCCTCGCCGAGATCCTCGAGTTGATCGCCGAGGTGGCGCAGGCCGTCGGCGCCAAGATCGAGGCGCTCCGCCACTCCCGGGAGGCCGAAGCTTCGCTGGCCGAGGCCCTGGCCGAGGCGCGGCGCCACGGCGAGTTCCGCGACGCCCTGCTCGATGCCGTTCCGTTGCCCGTTTTCCACAAAGACAGCGAGGGGCGCTACACGGGTTGCAACCGCGCCTTCACCGAGTTCACCGGAATGGCCGCATGCGACCTTCTGGGCCGGACCGCCGCGGAGATCTGGCCGCAGGCCATGGCGCGGGCCTATGCGGATGCCGACGTCGAGTTGCGGGACAAGGGCGGGTCGCAAGTCTTCGAGTCCTTCGTCCCCGCGGCGGATGGCTCCCTGCGCAACGTCGTCTTCAGCAAGCGCCTGCTCACGGACGCCGCTCCGGGCCGCCCCGGCATCATCGGCTGTTTCACCGATGTGACCGAGACGCGCAAGCGCGAGGGCGACCTCGCTGCGGCGCGCGATGCCGCGCAGGAAGCGGTGCGGACCAAGGCCGCCTTCCTCGCGGCCATGAGCCACGAGGTGCGCACGCCGCTCAACGGCATCATCGGGCTCTCGAACATCCTCCTTGAGACCAAACTCGACGCCGAGCAGCGCGAGATCAGCGTGCTCCTTCGCGACAGCTCCGAGATCCTCCTGCGCTTGGTCAACGACATCCTCGACTTCTCCAAACTCGAGGCCGGCAAGGTGGACCTCGAGGAGTCCGATTTCGTCCTGCACCGCGTGTGCCACAGCGCGCTCTCGCTCCTCGCCCTGCAGGCCGAGCGAAAGGGCCTCTCGCTCTGCTTTTATCTCTCGCCCGACGCGCCCGAGATTTACCACGGCGACGCGGGCCGCCTGCGCCAGGTCCTGCTCAACCTTCTTTCGAACGCGATCAAGTTCACCGAGGAGGGGTTGGTCGAGCTTTCCGTCGCGCCGCGCGCGCCCGGTTTCGGGCCGCCGGCCCTCGAGTTCCGCGTCAAGGATACCGGGATCGGCATCCCGTTGGAGCAGCAGGAGAGGCTCTTTCATCCCTACGAACAGGGCGGCTCGTCCGTCCAGGCGAGATACGGAGGCACCGGACTCGGCCTGAGCATCTGCCACAACCTCGTTTCCTTGATGAAGGGAACGATTTCCCTCACCAGCCGCGAGGGTGCGGGCTGCACGGTCACGGTCGCCCTCCCGCTGGCTGCGAACGCGCCGGTTGCCGCGCCACGCCCGCTCGCCGGCCGCACAGTTGTCGTTGTCGAATCCCGCGCCGCCCAGGCCGCCAACCTCGGCCGCATCATCGAGGAAGCCGGCGGCTCGGTTTCCATCCACTCCGACCTCGTGGACGGCCTCGACCAGGCTGCGGCGACCACCTCGGCCATCCTCCTCGACGGTGCCATCTCCGCCCAGCGCCTCGCGCCGCTCGTCACGTCCATCCGCAGCCGGCGCCCGCGCCCTCTCATCGCGGTGCTCGTGCCTGTCGGGACAGACGGCGGGATGCTGGGGACGCTCGGTTGTGATGCGATGCTCAACAAGCCGGTCGATCCGGTGGACTTGGTCCGCGTGCTCACGAGTGATGCCGACCGCCGGGCCCAGCCGGTTCTGGCCGACGCGGGTTTCGCCGCGCGGCATCCGCTGCGCATCCTTGTGGCCGAGGACGAGCCGTCCAGCCTCGCGCTCATGGCCGCCTGGCTGCGCCATCTGGGCTACAACCCCGACCTCGTGTCCGACGGGCAGGAGGCCCTGCACGCGGCGTCCGCCAAGCATTTCGACCTGATGCTTCTCGACCTCGGCATGCCGACGATGAACGGCCTGGAGACGGCCGCGGCCATCCGCGCCCTCGACCAACCTTCGAGCGGAGCCCATCTCGTGGCCGTCACGGCGCATGTCACCGCCGCCACCCGGGCCGCCTGCGAGGCGGCCGGATTCGATGGATTCCTCGCCAAGCCGTTCGCGCCCGAGGAACTCATGGATTGCCTCAGTTGCGCGCGCTCGCCGTCGCTGGTGGCGCAGCCGGCCTGAGATTTCGACGTTCCCGTCGGTATCGGCTTGCTGGGCGGGCGGCGTGGCTCTAATTGCTCCCGCATGTCGCATCGATTCCCCCTTCTCCAAACCGCTCCGCAAGTCTCCACCCCGGCCGGCTTCCGTTCGAGCGCGACCAAGGCGAACTTCCCCATCCTGAAGGGCCTCTCGGTCTACCGCCTTGTCGTGCACGAAGGCTGCTTCCGCGAGCCCCACTGGCACGCGAATGCGGATGAGTTGTCCTACTGTTTGAAGGGCCGCGCGCTGGTCACGGTTTTCTCCAGCGGCAACGTCCACGCGCAATTCACCATCGGTCCGGGCGAGATGTTCTTCGTGCCCTCGGGTTCGCTGCACTGCATCGAGAACTGCGGCGAAGGCGATGTGGAGTTCGTCATCACCTTCTCGCATGAGGAGGTCGAGGACTTCGGCCTCTCGGGCTTCGCCGGCGTGCTCACCCCCGCGGTCGTGGCCAACACGTGGAACCTCCCGGCCTCCGCGCTCGAAGGACTCACCCGCT
>CAZSUJ010000100.1:0-8321 GCA_964609925.1 uncultured Chthoniobacter sp.
AATCGTAGAAGAGCATGTAGCCGAGCCGTCCGCCCAGCAGCACGCCGAACACCGCACAGCCCGTGATGAAATCCGCGACCTTCTCCGCCGGAATGACGGAGTAGCCCCGCTGCGCGAGGTGCTTGTAAACAAGGAAGGCTGCGAGGAACGCCGCCAGGTAAGCCAGCCCATACCACCGCAAACCGAAGCCCCCGCCGAACTGCAGGACGAACGGGTCAAGGTTGTGAACCCACGCCGCGATCATGCCCGCCGCACCATGGCTGCCGGGCCCGGCACCGACCCGCGATGTCCCTCAGCATTCAACCCTCAACCCTCAACTTTCTGCGGCACCTTCCGGAATCGCGACGCGTCATATCCCTGCGCCTCCAGCGCCCGCAGCACTTCCGCGTAGTCCGCATCGCTCATCGTCTTGTCCCGCGCCATGATCCACCCGTAGTCGCGCGAAGGATGGCCCACCGCCATGAACCGGTAGTCGGGGTCGAGGTAGAGCACGTAGTAAGGCAGCGCGATCGGCCACAGGAACTGCACCCGCCACTCGGCGTTGGACTTCGTGTCCACCACCCATGCGAGTCCCTTCCAGGTCTTCTCCGGCGCCTCGTGCGAGCCCTTGCGGAAGGTGAAGATGTTGTCGATCCGTCCGTCCTCGCGCAGCCGGTAGGTGTCCTTCGTGTCGAACGTGTCGCGCTCAAGGAAATAGGGGATGTGCGCAATGACCCACCAGTCGCCCATGAAGCGCGGGATATTGACGAAGCTGACCGGCTGGAGCGGCGGTTGCTTTGTCGCGCACCCCGAAAGCAAGGCCAGGCCCAGTAGCGGCAGGAGCAGAAGGGAGGTGCGATCCATCGGCCCGCAGCAAATCACCCCGGTCCGGGCAAGTCAAACGCCCGGGCCTGCTTCTTTTCGGACGGCGAATGCCGTCCCCCGGCTGCGCTCATCATCGTTCGTCGGGAAGGGAAGTAAACAGGCCGACCTGGCCGCTGGACAATAAAGCGCCGGCGCGGTGGCCAGCGGGCCGGAAGCCGCGTTGGCTTGCGCTTGTGCCCGTATGCATCCGCCCAAGCGCTTGCCACCCGAGGCGAACTGGACCGCCTGGTCTTCCTCCCGTGAAATAGAATCTCCCCATCGCACTACCCATGAAGAAGACACCCTCCTCCGCTCTGAGCGTCCACCGCATCCGCGGCCCCCTCGCCCATCTGCGCCGCGCCATCGCCAGCGGCACCGTCCGCATCGGGTTCCTCGGCGGCTCGATCACGGATCAGAAAACCGGCACCCGCTGGCCGGAGGCTTTCGCGGGGTGGCTCACCTCTCGTTGGCCCGCCGTGCGCTGGATCATCGAGAACGCAGCCATCGGTGCGACCGGAAGCGACCTTGCCGTCTTCCGCGCCCGGCGCGATGCGATCGGGCGCGGCTGCGATCTCGTCTTCGTCGAGTATTCGGTCAATGACAGCGACGCCCCGAGCGAACGCCGCGCCCGCGCCCGCGAAGGTCTCCTCCGCCAGCTGCTCGCGGGCGGGCGGCGTGATGTGGTGATCGTCCACACGTTTCGCCGCGAGTTCCACGATGACATGGCCGCCGGCCGCATGCCGGCATCGGTTGCCGACTTCGAAACTCTCGCGGAGCATTACCGCGTCAGCTCCGTGTGGGCGGGGCTCCACGCGTGGCGGGAGGTCCAGGCCGGGCTCATGCGCTGGGAGGAGTGGCTGCCGGACGGATTGCATCCGGAGCACCGCGGCAGCCTGAGCTACGCGGAAGCCGTTGTCGCCTGCATCGAGCAGGGCCTCGCCTCGCGCGGTCGCCCCCGCGCCATTCCACGCCCGCTCGACCCCCTGTGCTGGGAGAAGCCGCGTCTGATTCCGTTCGGCGAGATCGAGCGCTTCGGGCCCTGGACTGAGCGCCGCTGGGGCGCGCTCAACTGGATCGACCAGGTGCTTTTCACCACGGCGCCCGGTGCCACGCTGCGCGGTCGCTTCCACGGACGCAACCTCGTGGCGGGTTTCGACTTCGGAAGTTCCTCTGCGGAATTCCGCTGGCGGATCGACGGGGGTCCCTGGGAGACGAGTTGCCGCGAACGCCCGGCTTGGGCGGGCCCGGCCGGCTGGTATCGCCCCTCCATCCTTGCGGAGAACCTGCGGCCCGGCGCGCATACGTTCGAATTGGAGACGCTCGTCGGCGGCGCTCAGGACTGCACCGGCGCGACGACCTGCATTGCCTTCATCGCCTCGGTTTGAGGCGGCGGCCCCGAGAGGACTTTCCTCCCCGCCCGACTTGGGGCACAGTCCCGCCCTGATGGTTCGTTCGCTCGGCAGAACAACGCTCGGTGTGGTCACCGGATTCGGCGACTTCGCGCTCTTTGTCGTGAGGTCCGCGAAGTCGGCCTTCGGATCGCGCCGCCTCGGACGCCGCATCATCCGCGCGGTTTACGAGCAGGGCGCACTCTGCCTGCCGGTCATCCTCATCGTGGGGCTTTTCACCGGACTGGTCCTCGGCCTTCAAGGCTATTACGTGCTCACCCGCTTCGGGTCGTCCGGACTTCTCGGCGCCCTGGTGTCCTTGAGCCTTCTGCGCGAAATGGGGCCGGTGCTGGCCGCGCTCATGCTCGTGGGCCAGGCGGGCTCCGCCCTCGCCGCGGAACTCGGCATCCAGCGCAATTCCGAGCAGATCGTCGCCCTCGAGACGATGGGCGTGAGCAGCCACGGTTATCTCGTCACCCCGCGCCTCATCGCCGCCCTCCTGGTGTTCCCCGCGCAGACTGCGCTTTTTGTCACCGTCGGACTGTGGGGCGGAAGCCTTTCGGGCTCGCTGCTCCTCGGGGTTGAGCCTGGCATTTACTGGTCGTCGGTGGAGCGGGCCGTCGAGTCCGCGGACGTTCGCGAGTGCATGATCAAGGCGGCCATCTTTGGAATCCTGACCATCAGCGTCTGCGCCTACAACGGCTTCAACGCCGGCCGCCGTCCCGGCGTCACGGGGGCCCGCGCCGTGAGCGCTTCGACCACCGCAGCCGTCGTGCAGTCGAGCATCCTCGTGCTCGCGGCTGACTACGTCATCACCTCGTTCCTCGTCTGACCATGGCGACCGACGCCCTGCTCGAGGTTTCGGGTCTGCGCAAGAGTTTCGGCACCCACATGGTGCTCGACGGCGTGGACTTCACCGTGCGGCGCGGGAGCGTGTTCACGGTCGTGGGGCCGAGCGGCACAGGCAAGTCGGTCCTCCTGAAATGCCTCGCCACCGTGATCGAGCCGGACGGCGGCCTGGTGCGTTTCGAGGGCCGCGTCCTCGGGGCCGGCGAGAAGTCGGCCCGGGCGGATTTCCGGAGCCGCTGCAGTTTCCTCTTCCAAAACAACGCGCTGTTCGATTCGCTCACCGCCTTGGAAAATGTGGCCCTTCCTCTTGAGCAGACCACCGCGCTGGGCGATGCCGAGATCCGGCAGCGCAGCCGTGACGCGTTGCGCGAGCTCGAACTCGACGACTTCCGCGACCGGCATCCGGGCCAGCTCTCCGGCGGGATGCAAAAGCGTCTCGCCCTCGCCCGCGCCATTGTCACGCAGCCGGAGTTGGTGTTCTTTGACGAACCCACGGCCGGCCTCGACCCGCTGCGGCGGAACGCCGTCTTCACCATGATCGCCAAATACCAGCGCCGCTTCGGCTTCACTGCGCTCGTCGTCACCCACGACGTGGCCGAGGCGCTCGTGGTCAGCGACCGCGTGGCCCTGCTCGACCACGGCCGCATCCGCTTCGAGGGCACCCCGGCCGAATTCACCGATTCCGCCGACCCCGTGCTCCACAATTTCCGCGACAGCGCGGCCGCCCTCGGCCGGTCGATCGCGTCCATCCGCGCCGGCGCGGAGACAGCCGACCCCGCGTCATGAAACGGCAGGCCATCGAATTCTCGGTCGGCATCTTCGTCCTCGCGGGCATCGCCGCCATCGCCTACCTCGCCATCCAGCTCGGCGCCGGGGCCTCGCTCGGGCGCGGCAGCTACGAGCTTGAAGCGCGTTTTGCCAACTCGGGTGGCCTCCACGCGGGCAGCAGCGTCGTGCTGGCCGGCGTGACCGTCGGGCGCGTCGAGGATGTGCGCATCGATCCCGCCGACTTCAGCGCCATCGCCACGCTGCGCATCCGCGGCGGGCTCGCCCTGCCGGCGGACACCATGGCCTCGGTCAAGACATCCGGACTGATCGGCGACAAATTCGTGGCGCTCGCTCCCGGCGCCGATGACGCGGTGCTGGCGCCGGGAGAAAGAATCACCATGACGGAATCTGCCGTGGACCTCGAGGCGTTGATTGGTAAGATGGCCTTTGGCGCTGTTGACAAAGACGCGGCCGAAACCACCGAAACTCCCGAATCTCCGTGAACTTTCGTCTGTCCGTTTTGTGCGTGCTGGCCGTCATGCTTTCGCATGCCCATGCCCTTGCCGGCACGAGTGAAGCCAATGCCAAGCTCGTCTCCGCGATCGACCAGGTCGTCGCCGTGGCCGGCCGCTCGAAGAGCACGTCCGACCTGGCCAAGAATGTGCGGCCTGCTCTGGAGAAGGCGCTGAGTTTCCCCGCCATGACCCGACGTGCCGTCGGGCCGGGCTGGCGTCAGTTCAACGAGGCGCAGAAGAACGAGGCCATCAGCCTCTTCACCACGCTCGTCATCCGCACCTACAGCGAGAAGTTCACCATCGGCGAACGCCCCGAGGTGACCTACAAAGCCGCGTCCGAGCCGGCGCCGGGCCGGGTCGAAATTCCCACCACGCTGCTTTACAAGGGTAGCCGCTACGAAGTTGTCTACCGCCTCGAGGCGGCGGAGGGCTGGAAGATCACCGACATCGTCGTCGAGGGTGTGAGCTTCGTGGCCAACTACCGCACGCAATTCGACGCGCAGTTCAAGAGCGGCGGTGCCGAGGCTGTCCTCGCCGCCCTGCGAAAATCCGTGAAGGAGCTCGAATGACAGCCAGCCGCGCTCTCCTCCTGCTTGTCGCCGCGTGCGTCCTCGCTCTCGGCGGTTGCGCCCACCGCGAGCGCGGCGCTGCGCCGGTTGCCGTGGCGGGTGCCGATGGCAAGACCGTTGCCGGCGACGACCTCGACGAATATCAGGCCTCTGAGATCCCCGATCCCATCGAACCGGTCAACCGCGCCATTTTCGCGTTCAACGACGGTCTCTACACGGTCGCCCTGCGCCCGATCTCTCGCGGCTACGAGTTCATCGTGCCCAAACCCGTGCGGCGCGGCATCCACAACGCCTACGACAATGTCCGCTTCCCCGTGCGCCTCGTGAACAGCCTCCTGCAGGCGAAGTTCCCGCAAGCCGGACGTGAGACAGGCAAATTCCTCGTCAACTCCACCGCCGGCATCGGCGGCATCCTGCGCGTCTCCGACCGCTTCCCCGCTCTCGCCGATGTGCCCGAGGCCGACACCGGTCAGACCTTCGCCAAGTGGGGTATCGGCCCCGGCTTCTACATCGTCCTGCCCGTCATCGGCCCGAACAACCTCCGCGACACCGTGGGGTCCGCGGGCGACGCCGCGCTCAACCCCATCACTTGGGTCGGCTTCCTCTTCGGCGGCGGATACTTCTGGGGCGGTCCGAACTGGACCACGGGCATCACCAGCGGCAATACCCTGCGCGGACTTCCCGGGCAGATGGATGCCTACGACACGGCGACCGAGAACTCGCTGGAGAAATACATCGCGGCCCGCACCGCCTACACGCAGTTCCGCGAGGCCAAGGCCAAGGAATAAGCCGCGGCCGCGTCGCGCGCGGGATCAAAAATCCCCCGCCCTCAACGACTCGAACGCCCGCCCGAGATTCGTCAGAACGTCGCTCGGCGTGAGTGATTCCGCCGAGGCCCCTCCATTCGTCAGCGCGATCTCCGCAGCACGCCCGCAGACCCAGGCGCCGACCGATGCAGCCTCGTAGGTGTCGGCGCCCTGACCCAACAACGCTGCGCACACGCCGGTCAGCACGTCCCCCATCCCTCCCGTGGCCATCCCCGGATGGCCCGTCGTGTTGAACCGCAACGGCCGTCCCTCCTCCGCGATGACGGTTCGTGCGCCCTTGAGCAGCAGCGTCACCGGGTGTGCCTTCACGAACGAGCGCGCAACGGCGGCACGATCCTTGATCTTCCGGCCGGCCAGCAACCGCTGCATCTCACCCGGATGCGGCGTGAGCAGGCGCGGTCCCTGCGCGCCGTCGAGATGCTTCAGCCCTGCGTGCGCGATGATCGTCAACGCGTCCGCATCCACCACCGCGGGACACGAGGCCTCGCGCACGGTGCGCAGCGTGCGTGCCTCGCTGCCCGCGCCGAGGCCCGGACCGATCGCCAGCGCGTCCGCCGGAAACCGGAAGACATCCGTCAAATGCTGCAACGGCCGCACCATGACCTCCGGCATCGCCGTCACCGCGAGCAGGTCGTAGCTGTCCGGTAGCGCGCCGAGCGAAACCAGCCCCGCCCCGCCGCGCACCGCCCCGGCGGCACAAAGGTGCGCCGCGCCCAGCGTCCCGCGCGAACCCGCAAGAATGGACACCCGCCCGCACATGCCCTTGTTGGTGTCGAAAACACGCGGCGGCTTCGCGCGACGCAGCAACGGCGCCGTCAGCAATTCCTCCCCAAGCCCCTGCGGCGGCACGAACTCCGGGACGCCCAGCACGGCCAGGCGTCCGACATGATTCACCGCCGCGTCCGCCACCAGTGCCGTCTTGGCGAAACCCACCGTCGCCGTGATGTCCGCTTCCACGCACACCGCGCCGGGATGCCCGTTCTCCGGGTCCAAGCCCGAAGGCAGGTCGATCGCCAGCGTGTGTGCGCCAGCCTCTTGCCGCAGCGCGTTCATCTCACGCACAAGCGCAGCCAGCGGCTCGCTCAACGCGCCGAGCGAGCCCAGCCCCACCAGTCCGTCGAGCTGCAGCAGCGGGCCGTCCAACGGCACCGACGGCCGCAGCGGATGTGCAAGCAACGGCGCGCCCAGCGCATCCAACTTCGCCCTCGTCAACGGCGCGAAATCCTCCCGCGCGTGCGGCGTGCGCACGAGAACCCGCCACCCGCAAGACGCCAGATGCCGCGCCGCCACGAACGCGTCGCCCGCGTTGTGGCCCTTGCCCGCGTGGCAGACCACGAGCCCGGGCCGCGGAAAAAACTGCACCACGCACTTCGAGAGCTTGGCCCCCACCGCTTCCATCAACACGTCCGGCGAAGCGCCCCGCGCTATCGCCTCGCCTTCGCAAACCTCCATCTGCCTCTTCGTCAGGATCATTGCGTCGAGCCTAACGCCCTCCGCTGCGCACCACCACATGCCAATGAGCACGCGCGTAGCGCCAGCCGGAGTAGATCGAAAGCACCACGCTCGCCGCGATCAGCACGTGGCCGGTGGACAACACCGCGGCAGGCCACGCCGTCGTGCCCGTCCACGCACCTGCCGCATCGCGCAGGAGGAAGAATCCGATCATCACCATCTGCGAAGCAGTCTTCGTCTTGCCTGCGGGATCCGCCGCCAGCACCGTGCCGTTCGAGAGCGCGAGTTGACGCAAGCCCGTGATGAGGAAATCGCGTGCGATCAGGATGATGGCCGCCCACGCGGGGATGTCTCCCGATGACGCGAGGCATACGAGCGCAGCGGCGATCAAAACCTTGTCGGCGAGCGGATCCATCAACCGGCCGAAGTCCGTCTCGCAGCGCCAGCGCCGTGCGAGAAACCCGTCGAGGTAATCCGTGAACACCGCCGCCGCGAACGCCGCCGCCGCGATCATCGCGCCCCACGCCACGCCGCTCTCGCGGGCCAGCACGAAGAGCACCGTGAGCGCGAGCCGGAAGACCGTGAGTTGGTTGGGGAACGTCAAGCGCCTCGCAAAATCGCAAAGCCCGCCCCGCTGTGCAAGGGTGCTGCCGCTCGCGCTCCGCCGGTCGGAAACGGCCCGAAACGCACCCCCTAAAAAAATTTCGAAAATCTTCAAAAAGGGTGTTGACGTGTGGGATCTTTCTGGCAATCTTTCCCTCCCCTTAATTGGGGACCGAGTCAATCGGTTCGCGCTCTTTCCGAAAGCAACAGCGGCTCGCAAGGCCAAAACCTTCACGACCGCCAAGCGCCGGAACACCGCGCCAAGATTTTTGAAATCCTGACTCTGAAAGCAAATCAGAGGGTAACCGCAAAAATTGATTTGTGGGTTATCGTCAGCAGTTTTTTTATGCGACATAAAATTGACCGCAAGGTCACCGTCGGCGCGCCTTAGCAGCGCGCCGGAGGTTATGTCAGAATTTGGCACCCCCTCACGGGGTTGCCGCTAACTTTCAACGGAGAGTTTGATTCTGGCTCAGAACGAACGCTGGCGGCGTGGATAAGACATGC
>CAZSUJ010000101.1:0-8305 GCA_964609925.1 uncultured Chthoniobacter sp.
TCTCCAAACCATAGGCGTCCTCGTCGCGCCGTCATCGAAGGCCTATTGAGAAGCCAGATCCGAGACGTGGGAAGACGCCCCTTGGCCGCCCCCCCTTTGCCTGCTGCCTGAGTTCCACGACTACCTTACCTGGCTGCATCGCCCCGCCGATGCCCCCAGTCCGATTCTCCAAAAGCTTTCGCAAGCCAAGATCAGCGGCAACCACTTGGTTTCCTACCGGTTCCAAGCGCTGATGGACGAGGCGAACATCCCGGGAAGCCCCGAGGGGGCACCGATCGCACAGGCCGCCATCAACCGGATCCTCGATGCTGTCAACGGCCTCAAGGCGGTCCATTTCTGCTTCGGCAACTACGGTGGACAAACGATCCAACGCGGGGGTTGGCAACCCCTGCTGGACTTCCTCAACGGCTTGCACGCCGACCACCTCGTGCTTGAACTCGCCCACCGGCCGGAGGCCGATCTCGACGCACTCGCGGACATCGATGCCAAGATCGCACTCGGCATCGGCGTCGTGGACATCAAGGTCAACCACGTCGAAACCCCCGACCAGGTTGCCGCGCGCATCGAGAAGGCATCGCGCAAGGCCGGTCCCAACCGCATACGTTGGGTCCATCCCGATTGCGGTTTCTGGATGCTCAAGCGTTCCATAGCCGACCTCAAGATCGAGGCTCTCGTCCAAGGCCGGGACAAGTTCCTGGGAATCTGAAGTCTGACCCGACCTCCGTTCGCTTGGCGAGCCGCCCGCGCCGTGGCGGCTCCCAAGTGCCGGACGGCGCTACTGCCCGTAGTAGGCAGCCGCGCCGTGCTTGCGGAAGAAGTGCTTGTCGCGCAGGGCGTGGCTGATGGGTTCCGCACCCGGGCTCAAGGCAAGCGTCTGCCACGCAATCTGCGCGACGATTTCCAACGCTTGTGCGGTCTCCAAGGCTTTCGAACCGGACACACCCCAGGCGAATGGCCCGTGGTTGCGGACGAGCACAGCGGGCACCGCTAGCGGGTCGGGACCGGGGAACCGCTCGACAATGACGCGGCCCGTTTCGAGTTCGTAGTCGTCGGCGACCTCCTCGGCAGTAAGCTCCCGGGTCACAGGGATCGGGCCGTGGAAGTAGTCGGCGTGGGTCGTTCCCAAAACCGGAATCTCCCGCGCCGCCTGCGCGAAGCTCGTGGCGTAGCGCGAATGCGCGTGCACGACCGCACGAATTCCCCCAAAAGCCCGGAAGAGACATCCGTGGGTCGGCGTGTCGGAGGATGGCCGAAGATCCCCTTCCACCGTCTTGCCGGCAAGGTCCACCAAAACCATCAGCTCCGGCGTGAGGTTCGCGTAGTCGACTCCGCTCGGCTTGATGGCAAAGACACCGGCGTCGCGATCAAGCACGCTGACATTGCCGAACGTGAGGTCCACAAGGCCGCTTGCGCCCAAGGCACGATTGGCCTCGCAGGCTTCTTCGCGGATGGCAGTGAACGAGCCCATTGGCGTCAGGCTACCATGCCACCGGCAAGGTGGTAGTAGACTTCGTTCCATCGCAGCGAATCGCGGAAGGCATCGATTCGGGTATCCTTGTCGATGACGGCGATCTCCACCCCGGCGATGGCCGCGAAGTCACGAATCATGTCCGCCGTGATCGCGTGACTGAACACCGTGTGATGCGCGCCGCCCGCATAGATCCAGGCTTCACAGGCGGTCTGGAAATCCGGACGGCATTTCCACACCGAGCGGGCGACGGGAAGCTTCGGCAACTCCCGCGGCGGCGCGAGGCTGTCGACTTCGTTGACGACAAGTCGGAAGCGGTTCCCGAGGTGGATGAGCGAAGCATTGATGGCCGGACCGGCGGCGGCATTGAAAACCAGGCGAACCGGGTCCGCCTTGCCGCCGATGCCGAGCGGATGGATTTCCAGCGCCGGCTGCTCCGCGGCGATGGACGGGCAGATCTCCAGCATGTGCGAGCCGAGCACCAACTGCCCGTCGGGATCCAGATGGTAGGTGTAGTCCTCCATGAATGAAGTGCCGCCTTGGGCTCCGTCGGCCATGACCTTGGCCGCGCGCAGCAGGGCGCATGTCTTCCAGTCCCCCTCGGCACCGAAGCCGTAGCCGTCAGCCATCAGACGCTGCACCCCGAGCCCCGGGAGTTGGGCCAGGCCGTGGAGGTCCTCGAAGGTCGTGGTGAATCCCTTGAATCCCCCGCGCTCGAGAAACTCCCGCAAGGCCAGCTCGATCCGCGCCCCTTCCCGCAGAGACTCGTGGCGCGTTCCGCCTTTGCGCAGCTCGGAAGCCACGCGGTAAGTCTCCTCGTATTCGCGGCAGAGCCCGGCGACGGCCGTGTCCCCGATCTCCTCAATGACGGCGGCGAGGTCGCCAACGCCGTGGCCGTTGACCGAGAAGCCAAGCTTCATCTCCGCTGCCACTTTGTCGCCTTCGGTCACCGCCACCTGCCGCATGTTGTCACCGAACCGCACGAAATTCGCCCCCTGCAGATCATGCCAGCCGCGGGCCACGCGCATCCAAGAAGCAATCCGGTCCTGCACCACAGCCTCGCCCCAGTAACCGGCCACGACCTTGCGACCAAGGCGCATCCGGGTGTGGATGAACCCCGCCTCGCGGTCGCCGTGTGCGGCCTGGTGAAGGTTCATGAAGTCCATGTCGATAGCTGCCCACGGGAGATCGCGGTGGAACTGCGTGTGGAGGTGCAGGAACGGCTTCTGCAACGTGGACAGGCCGCCGATCCACATCTTGGACGGCGAGAACGTGTGCATCCACAGGATGAGCCCGGCGCACGCGGGATCGCGATTGGCCTCGAGGGCGAGATGACGGATCGCCTCCGGGGAAACCATGACCGGTTGGCAGACCAGTTCCAAGGGGAGGCGCCCCCCGGCGTTGAGCGCGGCGACCATCTCCTGCGAGTTGGCCGCAACCTTCCGGAGCGCCGCCTCGCCGTAGAGATGCTGGCTGCCGGTGACGAACCAAATGACTGGCGGCTTGGTCTTCATGTTCTGCTTTGCTCTTTGATTGCGAGGAGTTCTTTCATGACACCACCGAGATCGGCGCGGCGGTCAACGCCACCGAAGGCGTCATGCAATCTTCGATAGATCGCGAAGATCCGGTTATAGGTGCGCCGGCGGGCTGCCGAAGGACGGTAGCTGACCGGCTTCAAAGCGGTCATCGCACGCTGCGCGGACGGGAAATCCTTGTGGACCCCAGCGACCACCGCTGCAACCACCGCCGATCCGAGAGCGCAGGCCTGATCGGAAGCTGCGACCCTCATTGTGCAACCCGTCACGTCGGCGTAAATCTGCATGAGCAGCGGGTTCTTCTCGGCGATCCCGCCTGCGCAAACCACCTGCCTGATCTGAACGCCGTGCTCCTTGAGACGTTCGATGATCACCCGGGCCCCGAACGCGGTCGCCTCGATGAGAGCACGGTAGATCTCCGCCGGGGTGGTATGCAGCGTCTGCCCGACCAACAGCCCGGTCAGCAGCGGGTCGACCAGAATCGTGCGGTTGCCGTTGTTCCAATCCAGCGCCAGCAAACCGCTCTCACCGGGCGCCAACCGCGCCGCTTCTGTGGTCAGCCGCGCATGCAGCGCCGCGTCTCCGCCGATGTCCTCCACCCACCACTTGAAAATGTCGCCTACCGCCGACTGGCCCGCTTCCACTCCGAGCAGACCCGGCAGGATCGAGCCGGGCACAACCCCACAAATCCCGGGGATGTCGGGAGCACTGCCGTGCACCTTGAGCACAGCGCAGTCGCAGGTGGACGTGCCGATAACCTTGACCAGCGTGCCCTCCTTTACCCCGCAACCGATGGCGCCGTAATGGACGTCGAAGGCGCCGATGGCGATGGGAATACCCTCGCGGAGCCCGAGCCGCCCCGCCCACTCCCGGGAGAGAAATCCAGCCGGCTGCGAGGCCTCGAAAGCTTCGGAGAACAGACGATCGCGCAACGCTGCAAGGTCAGGATCCAAGCTCCGCAGGAACCTCTTGTCCGGCAACCCTCCCCAGTCCGCACTGAACATGGCCTTGTGTCCCGCAGCGCAAATCCCGCGCCGGATCTCGCGCGGATCTTCGACCCCCGCCAGCACCGAAGGGATCCAGTCCGCCAATTCCACCCACGAGAATGCGGCAGCGAACACCTCAGGAGCGACCCGCTTGCATCGCCAGATCTTGCTCCAGAACCATTCGGAGGAATACGTGTTCCCGCATCTGGCGATGTATTGCGGACGCAGGGTTGCCGCGCGACGCGTGATCTCTGCCGCCTCCCGCCAGGCCGTGTGGTCTTTCCAAAGCCAGCACTGGGCGTGGAGATTCTTCCGCCACTTCGGGAGGGTGGCCAAGGCGCGGTTGCCTGCATCCACTGGAATGGGGCTCGAACCGGTGGAATCCACCCCGATGCCAGCCACATTTCCCGGCAAGAACCCGCGCGTCTTCCCAGCCTGGACCAACGCACCCCCCACGGCCTTGGCCAAGCACGCGAGGTAGTCCCCCGGGTGCTGCCGTGCGAGCAGATGATCCTTGGTGTCCAGGAGGACGCCCTCCCGACCGGAGGGATACTTCACCACGCACGAGCCAAGTTCGCGGCCATCCGCGACTCGCACCACCAACGCGCGGACCGAGTTGGTGCCGTAATCAATGCCGAGGGTGCATTGCATGAGTCCACCAAACCCGGGCCGGCCAAACTTGCAAAGACGCACGTCACTTGACAGTAATGTAACCCAGTGAACCCCGTCTCTATGGCCGACGTGGCCCGCCGGGCCGGAGTCTCCAAAAACACCGTGTCACTGGCCTTGCGCGGGAGCCCGCAGATCCCGGAAGCGACCCGCCGGCGCATCGCCCGGATCGCGCAGCAGATGCGCTATCGGCGCAATCCTGTCGTGGGCGAACTGATGGCACGTCTGCACTCGGGCGGCAGAAAACGATTCCAATCCACGCTGGCGCTGATCAACGGCAATACCGATCCCATCGCCTTCACCACCCACCCCACCATTCCGATCTACGTTCGCGGATGCCGGAGACGCGCCGAGGAACTGGGTTACCGCTTGGACGTCTTCTGGATGCACGATCAGAGCGTCTCGGCGTCCCGGTTGGTCGAGATTTTCCGGACCCGGGGTATTCCGGGCGGGATCATCGTGGGCCTCATGAAGGAGAACAGGATACCCGCTGCGTTTCATCCTCTTCTGGATTCCTTCCCGTTCGTCGTCACCGGCGTGCGAACACGGGAACCCGCGCTGTCCTTCGCCTGCGTGGACCATCACATGGTGGCGCTGCGGGCTTTCGAGAAAGCGCTCGAATTGGGATTCGAGAGACCGGGACTCGTGCTCGATGGAGAGATTGATGCCCTCGTGGACTTCCGATTCAGCGCCGGTTACCACGCGGCGCAGCACGCGGTCCCTGCACGGAGACGGCTTCGTCCTTTCTTCGACGTCGCCGCGGCACGCTCGGACAACCGTGCTTTTCGCCAGTGGCTCTCGCGGGAAAAACCGGATGTCGTCTTCACCCTCTACAACGAGGTTAGGGACTGGATCCAATGCGCGGGACTGAGGGTCCCGCAGGATGTCGCCCTGATTCAATACGAGTGGCGCGAAACGAGACCGGAGTGGCCGGGGATGAACCAACACAATGATCTGACCGGACAAGCCGCCGTGGACATGCTTGTCGGGATGCTGCACCGCGGAGAGCGGGGACCTCCGCTTTTTCCGGTGGCAACGCTTATCGCCCCCTCTTGGACCTCCGGAGAGAACCCCGAGAAAGCCTCTTGAGATTGGCGTGGCCCCTTGGTGACCACACAAGCGGCCCTTATGGTCCGAAACAATTGCCTCTCCTGCGAACGAGGATGGCGCCAAGGGCTTCTTCGTTGCGTGAACTCTGCCGGGGAGCCCGTTCCGCGAGACCGCAGGCTCGGCGGACGATCAAACCTAGCGCGCGGCCTCGCGCACGGCCTCGATCATGGCCAGAACATTCGCCGTCGGCGTGCCAGCCTGGATGTTGTGGCACGAGCAGACGATGTAGCCGCCGTTGCGGCCGAGGGTCTCCATGCACCGGCGCACCTCATCGCGCACCTCGCTCGCGGTGCCCCGCGGCAGGACCTGTTGGTTCTCTATGCCGCCGTGGAAGATGAACATCTCGCCGAAGTCGCGCTTGAGTGCCGCGGTTTCCATGCCCGGACACACGTGCTGGATGGGATTCAAGATGTCCACGCCGCACTGCGCGAGGTGAGGCAGGAAAGACCGCGAGGCACCGTCCGTGTGAAAGAGCACCTTCTTGCCGTGCCGGTGGATGAGATCGCACCACCGGCGGATACGCGGCTTGAGATGAGCCTCGAAGGCGGGAACGGAAAGGAGCTGGCTCTCCTGCGTGCCGAGGTCGTCGGAGATGAACACCATGTCGATCAGGTCCCCCGCCTCGCGGAGGAAGCGGTCCAGCAAGCGCGTCTGCACTTCCTCGATGCGGTCGAGGGCCGCGTCGAGGAAATCGGGTTCGGCCACCACGTCCATCAGCGCGTTCTCCATCCCGCGCATGTGACAGTAGATCTCGAAGTGCGAAACCCACGGCCCGATGCCCTCGCTGTGGTTCGGATCGAACTGCGCGGAGTCGTAGCCTGGGAAGACCCAGACGATCTTGTCCACGCCCAAGGAAGAGTAAACCGCGAGTTCGTCTTCCTGACCCGTGTATGACTTCAAATCGGCGAGCACCTCGGGGGTGAGCCACAGATCAACCGGCGGCCGGTCGGTCGGTTCGCGGCGCAGCGTCGCGCCGACCGAGGGGCGCTCGCTGCGCACGATCGCCCGAGGGAGCGGGCTGCACGAGGATGCTTTCCGCCGGGCCTTCCGGCGTCACACCGGGGAGACTCCGGCCGGCTTCCGTCGCCGCCACAGATTGACCTTGGCCACCGACCTGCTGCGCCGCCCCGATCTCAGCCTCGCCCAGATCGCCGAGTCGCTGGGGTTCCACGATGCCTTTCACTTCTCCAAGCAGTTCAAGGCATTCCACGGGCTGTCTCCCTCGGTCTTCCGCCGCCAGCCCCCCGGCCCCTCCGGCAAGATCCTGCGTCGCGCGGAAGGTTAAGGACCCGGCGACAGGCCCAGTCATCGTGTTCTCAGCCGAGTTCCCGCACGCCCACCGGCTCCTATTCTTTCCGGTGGACTTGGAGCCACTTGCCTCGTGCCAGGACGCACTTCGGACAAAGGAATCCTTCGACACTCTTGGCCGGTCGGACCACGCACCCAGCCAAGACGTAGTCACGGCCGTGCGGAAACCGCGCTGCGGCGACCTTCATTTCCTCGAACTCCGCGGGCGACGGCAGGCCGTAAACCAGCCGTAGTTCGGCGCGCTTCATTTTCACCTCATGGACCGGGCATAGATCGTCCGGCTGAGCCGCCAGACCACGCCCGGCGATGCTGAGGGCCAGAGCGCCCCAGAGCAGCGCGCGCACCGCGAGAGAAGCCTTCATCGTTCTGACCTACTCTACCGCACCTCCGCGTCAGCGCCAACCTTCCGACCTGCTCCACCCTTGAGCTGACGCTCGTGCGGCCTATCGTCGCCGCCTGGGGCCGGGATGCCACCAACTCCTGCAAGCGCCGACAATAGGCGGCGTCAATGAGCGGCTTGCGTCCGCAGCGATGATGTTGTGGGCGGACATCCCCGAGCCGCCTCCTTTGGCTCAGGAACTTCTTGACCATGCCCACAGAGACATCGAAGCGCCGCGCCACCTGGTCGCGCATGCTGTCTTGACGGTTGTAGGCCTTTAGGATGCGTTGACGCAAATCCAGCGAGAGTGTCTTCACTGCGACACTGTTCGACCACACCGTGGCTGCTACCGCATTATCTGAAGTGCTCTAAGCCACATCACAGGGTTTTTTGCCACCGGCAAAAAGAGAGCGGGTGAAGGGAATCGAACCCTCGTTTCGATTTTGACCCCTTTTGGACAGGGTCTTCTCTGTAGGATTTGACTCAAAAACATCAATTGCAGCCCGCGTTATTAGGACCATTATTAGGACCATCATGGCCAGCGTCTACCTCCACAGCCGGGGCAAGAGCCCCTACTTCGTCGGCGTCTTCCGCGGGGCGGACGGACGCCAACACCACCGCAGCACCAAGCTCACCCGACGGGACAAGGCGTTGGCCCTCTGCGAGAAGTGGGAGAGGCACGCCAAGCAGTTGCGCGCCTCTTCCCTGCGCAACAAGGAGATGGTGGCGGAGGCCTTCATCGCAGCCACGCAGCGGGCCGCCACGGGGGACTTCTCCGAGTCCGTGGCCCGCGGCGTCCTCAACCAGATCCTCGATGCCGCCGGCCATTCTCCCATGCAGGGCGACTCGG
>CAZSUJ010000102.1:0-8122 GCA_964609925.1 uncultured Chthoniobacter sp.
TCGAATTCTACCGCTCCCACGGATTCTTCGAGTCGGAGATGGTGCCGATGCGCCTGCTGCTCTCGTCGGGCGACGCCCCGGCGGCCCCGTGAGCGTCCGCACGGCGTTCGTTTTGTGCGCAGGTTGGGGCCAGCGGTTGCAACCGCTCACCGACCAGGTGCCCAAGCCGCTCGTGCCGGTGTGCGGCGTTCCGCTGTGCGAGTTCGCGCTCTCGCGGCTCGCCGCGCTCGGCGTCGAACGCATCATCATCAACACGCACCGCCTGCCGTCGCAGTTCGCGCGTCTTTTTCCGGGCTATCCCGCTCCGGCGGAATACGCCGGGGTGGAAGTGCTGTTCCGCCACGAGCCCGTGCTGCTGGAGACGGGCGGCGGGTTGAAGAACATCGAGGATCTTCTGCTGCCGGGCCCGGTGCTGGTGCACAACGGCGACATCCTCGCCGACCTCGACCTCGCGGCTCTTCTCGCCGCCCATGACGCCGGGGGCGCCGAGTGCACGCTGGCCCTGCGATCGCACGGCGGGCCGCTCCAAGTCGGATTCGACGTGTCCGCGGGGTGTGTCACCGACGTCCGCGGCGAACTGGGGTCCGATGCGCCGCGCTTCCTCTTCACCGGGGTGAGCGTGGTTGAGCCCGCATTCCTCGCGCGCATTCCGTCCGGCGTCCCGGTTTCGTTTGTGCCCGTGTGGCTTGATGTCCTGCGCGCCGGGGGAAAGATCGGCGGCGTCGTGCTCGACGGAGGGCTGTGGCGCGACATTGGAACGGTGGACGAATACCGCCGCATCCACGCGGATCTCGCCTCGGGTGCGGTGCGCGTCACGCCGCCGGCCACGGCACCGGCTGGCTGGCCGCTGTGGCGGATGCCCGGGGCGGTGGTCGAGGCGGGATCCGTGCTGCAAGGCTGGAACTGGATCGGTTCCGGTGCGGTGGTCGGTGCCGGGGCGACTGTCGCCGACACGATCCTCTGGGCCGGGGCTCGGGTGGCTCCGGGGTCCGTGGCGCGCGGATGCATCGTGCGCGAAGACTGTTCGGCGGCGGGGCCTTTGGAGAATGCGGTCGTATGAACGGCTTGTTCGAATGGACCGGTGAGCTTGTTCCATCGTCGCGCGGCGGTTCATGGTCCCCGATCGAGCGCGGCGGCTCGGACCGCACGTTCTGGCGCGGCGGCGGGGCGGCCTCGGGTTTGGTGGTGATCCACTACGGCGACGGCAAGGCCGAGAACGCGCGCTACGCCGACTGCGCCGGGTTCCTGCGGTCCCGTGGCGTCAACGTGCCCGCCGTGCTGGGGCACGACCCGGAGCGCCGGTTCCTGCTCCTTGAAGATGCCGGGAACGAAGACCTTTGGGCGCATCGCGGGGCGGACTGGCCGCAGCGGCGCGAACTTTACAGCCGCGCGCTCGCGTTGGCGGCGCGATTCCATGCGATCGACCTTGGCGAGGCTGCGCGCGCAGGTGTCCTGCAGCCGGAATTCGACGAGAGCCTCTATCGCTGGGAGCAGGAATACTTCCGCGAGCACTTCCTGCAGGCTGATTTTCCGCCTGCTGTGCGCGACGCCCTCGACGCGCAGGCGCGGGGGCTTGCCGCGTTGCCGCGGGTTCTCCTGCACCGCGACTTCCAATCGCAGAACATTCTCGTGCGCGGCGGCGGGGTTTGTCTGATCGATTTCCAAGGAATGCGGGCTGGCCTGGCCGGCTACGATGTCGCTTCGCTGCTCTTTGATCCCTATGTGGAGATGACTGCGGCCGAGCGCGCGGAGCTTTCCGCCGCTTACGCGCAGATGGCCGGACGCGCCGGCGACCCCGCCTGGCCCGAAGAGTTTCGAGCCTGCGCGCGTCAACGCCTCATGCAAGCCTTGGGTGCCTACGGGTTCCTCGGCCGCGTCAAGGGCCGCACCCATTTCCTCTCCCACATCCCCACCGCGGCGGCGCGGCTCGCCGCCGTCTGCGAGGATGATCCAGTGTGGAGGCCGCTGGGCCAGCTCGTCACCGCACGGGCCGCCCTGAAGGAAACTGCGTCTCTGTGATACTCGCAGCGCAATCGGCAAACAAAAACTCGACAAATTTTCGGCACCACGTTAAATGAAGCCATGAAAAAGCCCCTCGCGTTAATCATTTTGTCTGCAGCGATGGCCGGTTGGGTGAATGCCGCGGTGCTTTTCGGTAACCTCGGACCAACCGGAACAGGTTCCCTCGGAGCGAGCTTCAATCACGTCCTCACAACGCGCCCTTTTGCCGTGGGGTTCAACACAAGCCAAAGCCTGCTTCTTTTGGACAGCATCGAACTTGGACTCCAAGCAGATGTCGGCCCCTCCATCCCCAACTACACCATCGGTATCTTTTCGAACATCAACGGCGAGCCCGGGACTCTGCTCCATACATCGGCCCCGATCACTGTTACAACGACCATAGACAAGTATTCCTTCGACTTCGGTGGCGTTCAGCTTGCCTCCAGTTCGACCTTCTGGGTCGTCCCGAGCCCTAACGTGCATTGGTTTCAGAACATCGCCCCGGGCCCGGCAGAGCCCCAAGCCTACAACGCTTCCGGCCTGAGTTGGGCGGGCACGATCTCCCAATTCCCGCCCGACCCATGGGAAGCCGCGAACTCCCGTCTCAGCGTTTCCTTGCAGGGCACAGAGGTTCCTGAGCCAGGCACATTTTTGGCAGGGGCCATCCTTTTGGGCGGGGCTGCAATAACCCTCGTGCGTCGGCGTCGCGCAGCCGCGGCTTAAGCGGGGGATTCCCCCCCTCCGCGTCACGGCACTGCGTTTCGCTGCAGGCTTGAGGGCTATGCCCTCTTGGCCGGGCCCAGTTCAGCCTTGAACTGCTGCCTCCGATGGTCACCTCCCCAGCCCCCGTCAGAAAAGTCTTCTGGACCAGTCTCCGTTGGTGGGCACCTCTAGCCCTCCTGTTTCTGGTCATTGTCCCTGCGCTCTGCGTCTATGGGTTAATCGTTTGGCGTTCGCACGACCTCGCCGAGAAGGCGCTGGCCAGCGCGGAGTCCGGCAACCAGCGTTTGGCCGTCCTCCAAGCACGCTCGGCTCTCAGGTTGCTCCCCTCCGACACAAAGGTGCTCCGCTCGGCCGCCTTGGTGGAGACGAGGGCCAGAACACCCGAGGCCTTGGAGCTTTGGCAACGGCTTGCCCAAAAGTCCACGCTCACGGCCGAAGAACAGGTGATGCGCGCGGAGGTTGCGCTGGCTGTCGGTCGCCCGGACGCGGCTGCGGAGGCGCAAGCCGCACTCGAGGCAGCCGGCGAGGCGGCATCGCTCCACAGGTTGCGCGCCGGGATCGCCGCGGCAAGCAATGACCTCGACGGGGCGATCGCTGAAACCCGCGTTGCGCTCGAAAGCTCCCAGGAACCGTCGCTCCGTCTGAACTTGGCAAAGCTGCTGGCCTACCGCCATGCGCGACTCCTCTCCGGCGGGTCGGTGGAACCTCTGGATGTGGAAGCCGGGCGGGATTTCCGGGGGATCATCCACTCCTTGCTCTCCACGCCCGAAGCAGCGCCGGCACTGGCGCTGGCGCTCGATCGGGCCGCCTTCCCCATGAGCGACGCGGCGACCCGTGAGGAATGGGCGCGGGTGGCTTTGCAGGATTTGCGCCCGGAGAATCCCGCCCTGCTGCCCGCGGCCTCGGTCCTCTGCTCCGGTGGCGCCGTCACGGTGGCGGCTTTGCAAGCCACCTTGCGACCCGTCTTTGCAGAAGCCCCTTTGGCCTTGCGATCAGCCTTCGCACAGTGGCTGGCCCTCCATGGCCATGCACAAGAAGGCCTCCGCCTGGTAAGTCTCGATGAGGCCGGAACCGACCCCGCGGCCTTTGCCGCCGTGGCCCAGGCTTTCGTGGCCCAAGACCGTGGGGAGGATCTCCTCCGCCTATCCGGGAAGGCGGGCGAGGAGGTTCCGGCTTGGCTTCGTCTGCTGGCCGAAGCTCGCGCGTCCACCATGTTGGGAAATGTCGGCAGCGCGGAGCATGCCCTCAGGGATGCCATCGTCCAGTCGTTGCCAGTGGGCGTCCTGCCACACATCCTGTGGGAGGCTGACGATCTGGGGGCCGGAGCGTTGGCCGACCGCCAACTGGTGGAACTTTGCGGACGCCCGGACTCGGAAGGGATGGCCTTCGGCATCGCGCGCTCCCGTTTCGTCGGAAAGCTGAACGGAGAAAATCTCGCCGCGGCTTTCAAAGCCGCCTCATCCGTCTCTCCATCCGCGCCGCCTGTCGCCGACTACAGGATTTACCTGCGGCTTTTGCGGGGCGGCGAGGTGGATCCGGCGGAGACTGCTGAGGCGCTGCGCACCAACCCGGCTGGGATCGCGCCGAGGATCAATCACGCCTTGGCCCTGCTCCAGTCCGGTCACCCGCGCGAGGCCATGGCTTCGCTCGACCGATGCACGGTTTTCCTGGAAGAACTTCCACCCGGAGCGCGCGTCGTGGTCGCCGCGCTCTACGCCGCCAATGGGCAAGCAATCGAAGCCAGGGCGGCCTTGAGTGGTGTCTCCGTTGATGACCTCTGCAGCGATGAGGAGTTTCTTTACGACAAGGTGAAGGGAGCGCTGCCCCCGCCCTGAGCGGACCCCGCCGATGGGGACGCGCGGTCGAGGATCAGACAGCTTCCGTCACCGGCCGTTTCCTGTAGTCTGACGCCCGAGACATGAAGAGCTCGACCGTCGTCATCGAGAACATCCAGCCCCTGCTCGACGGGGGACGCTACCCCGTGAAGCGCCTCGCGGGTGAGGCGACGCGGGTCACGGCCGACATCTACAAGGACGGCCACGATCTGCTTTCCGCGGTGGTCAAGTGGCGCAAGGCCGGCTCGAGGACCTGGCACGAGGCGCCGATGGAGCCGACTGTCAACGACACTTGGACCGGCATAGTCACTCCCGAGGAGATCGGCGACTACGAGTTCACCGTCGAGGCGTGGCCGGACGCCTACACCTCGTGGTGCGACGAGTTGCGGCGCAAGCACGCCGGAGGGCAGCAGGACCTCGCGTCCGAGATCATCGAGGGCGTGCATCTGCTCGAGGCCGGTGCGCGTCGCGCGCGCAAGCCTTCGGTGCGCAACAAGCTCCGCGCCGCCGCCCGTGAACTCGAGGTGGCCGACCCCTACGTCGCCTCCGCATTCACCTCGCGTCCCGATGTTCTCGCCCTGATGGCATCCGTGCCGGACCGTTCGCTCTCCGCGGAATACAAGCCCTGCGGACGCATCATGTCCGAACGCCCGCGCGCTCTCTTCGCCGCGTGGTATGAGTTCTTCCCGCGCTCGGCCGAGGGCCTTGGCGACCGCGGGTCGAAGTTCCGCGACTGCCTGGCGCGGCTCGACGACGCCAAGGCCATGGGCTTCGACGTCGTTTACTTCCCGCCGATCCATCCGATCGGGCAGACCAAGAGGAAGGGACGCAACAACTCGCTCGAGTCCGGTCCGGACGACCCCGGCGTGCCGTATGCGATCGGAAACCGTCACCAGAACTGCCCGCACGGCGGCGGGCACCGCGACGTGGCGCCCGAACTCGGAACGCTCAAGGACTTCGCGTGGCTGGTCGCGCAGGCGAAGAAGCGCGGCTTGGAGATCGCGCTCGATTTCGCGCTGAACTGCTCGCCCGACCACCCCTACGTGGCCGATCACCCCGAGTGGTTCTTCCACCGTCCGGACGGCACCATCAAATACGCCGAGAACCCGCCGAAGAAATACGAAGACGTTTACCCGCTCGACTACCACAACCCGAAATGGCGCGAACTCTGGAAGGAATTGCGCGACGTGATCCTGTGGTGGGCCGAGCGCGGCGTGCGGATGTTCCGTGTGGACAACCCGCACACCAAGCCGGTGGCGTTCTGGGAGTGGGTCATTGCGGAGACGCGCGAGAAATTCCCCGACCTCGTCTTCCTCAGCGAGGCCTTCACGCGGCCGAAGATGATGCGCGTGCTGGCCAAGGCCGGCTTCTCGCAGAGCTACACCTACTTCACCTGGCGCAACACGAAGCAGGAACTCACCGAGTATTTCAGCGAACTGACGTCGCCGTGGTCGGCGGATTACTTCCGTCCGAACCTCTTCGCCAACACCCCGGACATCCTCCCGTTCTTCCTGCAGCAAGGCGGCCGCGCGCCGTTCCTGATCCGCGCGGCTCTCGCGGCCACGCTCTCGCCGCTCTACGGCATCTACAGCGGGTTCGAGCTGTGCGAGGGCGCGGCGCTGCCCGGACGCGAGGAATACCTCGACAGCGAGAAATACCAGTTCAAGCAGCGCGACTGGGACGCGCCGGGCAACATCAAGCCGTTCATCGCGCGCCTCAACCGCATCCGCCGCCAGAACGCCGCCCTGCAGCACCTGGCGAATCTCCGCTTCCTGCCCGCGCAGAACGACCAGGTTTTGTTCTACCTCAAGATGACCGAGGCGAAGGACAACCGCCTGCTCATCGCGGTGAACCTCGACCCGTGGCACACGCAGTCGGCTTGGGTCGAGGTGCCGGTCGAGGAACTGGGCCTCGGTAACGACACGCCGTATCTCGTCCACGACCTCCTGACCGGCGAGCGTTTCATCTGGCGCGGACGGCACAATTTCATCGAGCTCGATCCCGCCTCGCGCGTGGCGCACGTCTTCCGGGTCGAGGGCTGAGTGTCAGGCGCCGGCCTTTGCCTCCTCGCGGGCGGGCAGGTAGGCCTTCACGAGGGCGCTGGATGCTATCTCGGCGAGGATGGCCGAAAGCGTGGCCGAGCGTTCGCAGAACTCCCCGATCTTCTCCGTCAAGGCGTCCCATGAAGTGCCGCTCTGCTCCGCCAGGTCGATGAGTTCAAGCGACGCCTGCTGGAAGCGCTCATAGTCGCGGCCGAAGTCGGCGAAATCCGGCGGACGCTCGAAGGCATAGTCCTTGGTGCCGAAATACCACTTGGCGAACGCCGTTTCGAGGAAGCCGAGATCCGGCATGCGGGCCCGGGCCCGACTCCTCATCCGCTCATCCTCGCTCGAACGCAGGATCAGGGATTCACGAAGGACGTCCCTCGCGTAGTCCACGATGTCCATTTGTGCCAGGTAAACCAGACCGAACGGATAGCTCACCCACGAGGGTTGCCGCCCGACGAGCGCGAGGAAATCATCCAGCGGCAAAGGATGGCTGTAGTAGTAGCCCTGGGCCGAAGTGCAGCCCGTGGAGAGGATCAGGTGGTGGAGTTCGGCGTCCTCCACGCCTTCTGCAATGACATCGTAGTGCAACTGGTGGCCCAACCCGACGAGGTGGCGCAGCAAACGGAAGTCGAACTTCGACTTCCCGATCCTCTGCACCAGCGGCATCGCGATCTTCAAGCTGGAGAACGGCAGTTCGCTCAAATACTGGAACGTGGAATGTCCCGCGCTGAAGTCGTTGAGGACGATCTTCACGCCGAGGTCGCTGATGTTGAAGAGGGCCTGCCGGGTGCTGGCGTTGAGCGGCAGGAACGCCGTCTCGGTGATCTCCATGTTGAGCCGGCCGGGCGCGATCTGATGCCGGGCGAGCTGCGTGGAGATGCCGTCCACCACCCGTGTGTCGGCAAAGTCCCGGGCCGACGTGTTGAAGGAGACTGAAACCGATGGATCGACGACACCCACGCGCGTGAGGTCGTCCACGACCACGGGCAGCATCTCGTGGATGATCTCGGAGATGAATCCCGTGCTTTCGGCCAGCGGGATGAAGTCCGCCGGCGGCAGCAGCTCGCCGTCCGCTCTCTGCCACCGGATCAGCGCCTCCGCGCCGCAGATGCGCCCCGTGATCAGCGAGATGATCGGCTGGTAGTGGAAGACGAACTCCTGCCGGGCCAGCCCCTTGGCGATCTCGACGATGGAGGGCTTGTCACGCACCGTGGCCCCCTTCTTCTTTGCCACAACCCTGAAGCCGTGGTGCCGGAGGCACCGTTCGGGCCGGGGTCGGAGTCATGATTGTCGCCTGCTTCTTCAGGCTACGCCCGGCGGGGATGGCTGTCGAGCGGCGCGGCCGAGTCGAGGTCAGGACCGGCGCAAGAGCGCGCGCCAGCGTTTGCGTTCGCGCCAGGCCACGACGGCGAGCAGCGCGACGGCCGCGGCGTAAACGCGCGGCTCGGGGATGGGGACCAGTTCGCCGTTGCTGTTGATGAGCACGCCGCCGGAGATGTTCTGCGGCGCCCAGTA
>CAZSUJ010000103.1:0-8036 GCA_964609925.1 uncultured Chthoniobacter sp.
TAGAACGCCACCGGTCCGTCGAGGCCGAGACTCGCCGCGTTCACCTGCATGTAGTCGAGGGCCGGGACCATCGTCCCGAAGATGCCGAGGAAGAGCCACGCCACTTCCTTCACCGGTGTGAAGCTGAACTGGTTGCTCTCGTGGACGGCGGAGGGGGTGGTGCTGAAGGAGGCGGCCGCGGCCGCGGCCATGAGCAACTCGCGGGCGGGCGAGGGGAGGAAGACGGCGCAGAGGATTACGCCGATGAAGAGGAAGTTGCGCTTCCCGTCCACGCGGAACTGCTCGTAGCCGGTCTCCAACTCGCGCACCACCTCGGGCGCCCGCCCGAAGTTGCGCCGGTCCATCACGTAGAAGACGCCCAGCAAACCCGCCATCATGACCAGCCATGCCGGCCAGAGGGTCGCAACGGACCAGAAGAATGGCACGCCCTTGAGGTAGCCCAGGAATAGCGGCGGGTCGCCGATGGGCGTGATGACCCCGCCCACGTTGGCCACCACGAAGATGAAGAAGACGATGTGGAACGCCGTGATCCGGTATTTGTTCATGCGGATCCACGGACGGATCATGAGCATGGCCGCTCCGGTCGTGCCGATGATGTTGGCCAGCATTCCGCCGATGGCCAGGAAGATGGTGTTGCGCAGGGGCGTGGCCTCGCCGCGCACGCGGATGTGGATGCCGCCGGCCACGACGAAGAGCGAGCCGATCAGCGCGATGAAGCTGACGTATTCGTGCGCCACGCCGAGCAGGCGTCCCGCGTCGTGCAAAACCGCCGCGTAGTAGCCGCAGACGGCTGCGGCCAGCGCGACCGCCACTTTCGGGTAGTTCTTCTCCCACCAGTGCGCCGCGAGGAACGGCATCAGCGCGATGGCCAGGAGCATCAGGATGAACGGCACGATCAGCCACAGCGGCGGCGCCTGCAGGACGGTGGACGAGGCGAGGGGCATCTCTACGCGGGGGTTGTCGCCGAACCGCCGCCCCTTGCAAGAGGATTCGTGCCAGTGCTCCTTGACTTGCCTCCCTGCTTCCCGCCCAATTTGCGTTTTGCGCATGGATTTCGCCACGGGAACAACCCTCGTCACGATCCTGACCGCCGTTTTTCTCGCGGCGGCTCTCGCGCCGTGGCTGCATCAAAAGTTGCGCGACCGCTGCGGCTTGGTCCTGAGCCTCGTCCCGCTCGCCTCCTTCCTCGCCTTCGCCGCCATGGTCCCCGCGGTCGCCTCCGGTCGCGCGGTCTCGCTCGTGAAACCCTGGGTGCCGTCGCTCGGGCTCGAGTTGTCCTTCCGCGTGGACGGCCTGAGCCTCCTCTTCCTCCTGCTCATCAGCGGCATCGGCGTCTTCGTGACCTGGTATGCCGCGGGCTACCTCGCGGGGAAGAAGGACCTCGGCAAGTTCTACCTCTACCTCTTCGGATTCATGGGCTCGATGATGGGCGTGGTCAGCGCCGACCACCTCGTCCTGCTCTTCATCTTCTGGGAGCTGACCAGCGTCTCCTCCTACCTGCTCATCGGCTACTACCACAACGAAGCGCGTTCTCGCGCGGCCGCTCTGCAGGCGCTGCTGGTCACCGGAGCGGGCGGGTTGGCCATGCTCGCTGGCATCGTCCTGCTCGGACGACTCGCGGGGACGATGGAGATCTCGACCCTCCTGCGCATGGACGCGTCCGCGCTCGTGGCCGATCCACTCTTCCCGGCGATCCTCATCCTGTTCCTTCTCGGCGCCTTCACAAAGTCCGCCCAGTTTCCCTTCCACTTCTGGCTTCCGAACGCGATGGAGGCGCCCGCGCCCGTCAGCGCCTACCTCCACTCGGCCACGATGGTGAAGGCCGGCGTCTTTCTCCTCGCCCGCCTGCACCCGCTGCTCTCGGCGAGCCCGCTCTGGTTGCCCATCGTCGCGCCGGTCGGCGCCGTCACGATGATCACCGGCGTCTTCCTCGCGCTCGGTCAGCGCGACCTCAAGAAGATCCTTGCTTACACAACGGTCGCCGTCCTCGGAACCCTGACCATGCTCCTCGGCCTCGGCACAGAACTCGCCGTTAAGGCCGCCATTGCCTACCTGCTCGCGCACGCGCTCTACAAGGCAGCCCTCTTCATGACGGCTGGCAGCGTGGACCATGAGACCGGCACCCGCGATCCCGATGCCCTCGGCGGTCTGCGCCACGCCATGCCGTTCACCGCGGCGGCCGCCCTCCTCGGCGCGCTTTCAATGGCCGGACTGCCTTTCCTCCTCGGGTTCGTCAGCAAGGAATACTTCTACAAGGCCCTGCTCGATGCCCAAGGGCCGGGCTTCATCTGGGAAACGCTGGGTGTTGCCGCCAGCGTCGTCATGGTCGCGATGGCCCTCACGACCGGCATTCGTCCGTTCTGGGGTTCGCTGCGCGAAACCCCCAAGCACCCGCACGAGGCCCCGTGGACGATGTGGCTCGGGCCGCTCCTGCTCGGCCTTGCCGGCATCGTCGCGGGTATCCTCCCCGGATGGCCCGGCAGCCAACTCGTCGGTCCGGCCGCGGCCGCCGTCCTCGGCGATGACAGCTATGTCGCCCACCTCAAGCTCTGGCACGGATGGACGACCGCGCTCGGCTTGAGCGTGCTCACCGTGGTTCTCGGGCTCGCCGTTTACGCCGCCGCCCCGCGCATCCGCTCCGCCCAAGGCCTTTACGCGGCCCTCGCCCGCATCGGTCCCGAGCGCGGCTACGAAATCGTGCTCGCCGGCACCCTCGGCGGGGCGCGCTGGGTGACGCGGGTGCTGCAGAACGGCTACCTGCGCAACTACATCCTCACCGTCGTCATTTTCACCATCGTCCTGATCGTCTGGCTGCTCCCGGGCAACATCGTCATGCCCGCGTGGAACAGCGTGGTTCCGCCGGACGTCCTCGGCGTCACCGTCTGCCTGCTCATCGTCGCCGGTTCGCTCTTCGCCTGCCTCACGGCGTCGCGCTTCAACGCGATCCTCGCCCTTGGAACCGTCGGCCTCGGCGTGGCCATGATCTATTTCCTCTACAGCGCGCCCGATCTGGCCATGACGCAGATGCTGGTCGAGACGCTCACCCTTGTTCTCTTCGTCTTTGCGTTCTACCGCCTGCCGTTCTTCAAGAAATTCTCGAAGCCCGCGACATTGGTCCGCGACGCCATCGTGGCCGGGGCGTTCGGTGCGATGATGACCGTCGTGATCCTGCTCGAGTTGGCCGTGCGCATGCCGCAGGAACCGGTCTCGCGCTTCATGGGCGAAACCAGCCTCACCGAGGCCAACGGCCGCAACGTCGTCAATGTCATCCTCGTGGACTTCCGCGCGCTCGACACCCTCGGCGAGATTTCCGTCCTCGCCATCGCCGCCCTCGGCGTCTGGGCCATGCTGCGCCTGCGTCCGGGCAAATCCGGGAAGGAGGACGCGCCGTGAACAGCATCATCCTCTCCACCGTCAGCCGGCTCCTCGCCGCCCTGATGCTCGTGTTCTCGGTCTTCCTGCTCCTGCGCGGCCACAACCTCCCCGGTGGCGGCTTCGCCGGCGGCCTCGTCGCGGCGGGCGCCTTCGTGCTCCACGCGCTGTCGTTCGGATTCCCCGCCGCCCGCCGCATGCTGTGGTTCGAACCGCAGACCATCATCGCTGCAGGCCTCATCGTCGCGCTCGGCAGCGGTGTGGTCGGGTTTCCGGACGGCCTTCCGTTTCTCACCGGCATCTGGGGCGCAACCCCGCTGCCCGTCATCGGCAAATTCGGCACCCCGCTCGTCTTCGATGCCGGCGTCTATCTCGCCGTCCTCGGCGTGTCATGCCTCGCCGTCTTCGCCATGGGGGAGGAGGACTGACATGGAAATCATCCTCGCAGCCACCATTGGCGTTGTTTACGCCGCCTCGCTCTTCCTCCTTCTGCGGCGGGGCGTGGTCCGCATCATCCTCGGCATCGCCCTCCTCAGCCAGGCGGTCAACCTCCTCATCTTCGTCTCCGGCGGACTGCGCCCGGCCGGACCCGCCTTCATCGCGGCCGGCGAGACCGCGCTTTCCAACGCCAGCGCCGACCCGCTCCCGCAGGCCCTTATCCTCACGGCCATCGTCATCAGCTTCGGCGTCCTCGCGTTCACCCTCGCCATGGTCCACCGCGCCGAGAAGAGCACCGGGACTGATGACGTGGACGACCTGAGGAACACCGACGCCTGATGGATCCCGTCACGCTCAGCATCCTCGTCCCCCTGGCCACGGCCATCCTCTGCCTGTTGGCCTGGCGGTCCGTCGCGGCCCAGCGGTTCTTCGGCGTGGCGGGCATGGCCGCCCTGCTGGCCGTGTCGCTCTGGCTCGTCGCGGTCGCGTCCGACGGCACCATCTCCGTCGTTCGCTTCGGCAACTGGCCCGCGCCGTTCGGCATCGTGCTCGTGGGCGACCTGACCTCTGCGATCATGGTCCTTGTCTCGGCCATCACCGGACTGGCCGTGGCCGTGTATTCGCTGGCTGATGTCGATGCGGGCCGCGTGCGCCACGGCTACTTCGTCTTCCTCCACTTCATGATGCTCGGCGTCTGCGGCGCCTTCCTCACCGGCGACATCTTCAACATGTTCGTCTGGTTCGAGGTCATGCTTCTCAGTTCGTTCGTCCTCATGTGTCTCGGCGGCGAGCGTCCGCAGATGGAGGGCGCGGTGAAATACGTCACCCTCAACCTCATCTCGTCGAGCCTCTTCCTCGCCGCCTGCGGCATCCTTTACGCGCAGACCGGTTCCCTCAACATGGCGGACCTCGCCGAGCGCACGCGCGAGTTCATGCGGCCGGAGTTGATCACGATGACGGCCATGCTCTTCCTCGTGTCCTTCGGTCTCAAGGCGGGCATCTTCCCGCTGTTTTTCTGGCTGCCGGCCTCCTACCACACGCCGCCCGTCGCCGTCTCCGCCGTCTTCGCCGGGCTTTTGACCAAGGTGGGCATCTACGCGCTCATCCGCGTCTTCACGCTCATCTTCACCGGCGACGTTCCCTTCACGCACGGCCTCCTGCTCGCGCTGGCCGCGTTGACGATGCTCGCCGGTGTGCTCGGTGCCGTGGTGCAGTTCGACTTCCGCCGGTTGCTCTCCTTCCACATCGTCAGCCAGATCGGCTACATGCTCATGGGCCTCGCGCTCTTCACGCCCCTCGCCCTCGCCGGGGCGGTCTTCTACATCTTCCACCACATCATCGTGAAGGCGAACCTGTTCCTCATCAGCGGCGTGGCGAACCGCTACTCCGGCAGCTTCGACCTCAAGAAACTCGGCGGCCTCTACGCCGCCACGCCTTGGCTCGCGCTCCTCTTCTTCATCCCGGCCATGTCCCTCGGCGGCATCCCTCCGCTCTCCGGCTTCTTCGCGAAGTTCGCCGTCATCAAGGCCGGCCTCGCCGGGGACACGCCGTTCGGCGCTTGGGCGGTCGCCGTCACCGCCGTCGCCCTCGTGGTCGGCTTGCTCACGCTCTTCTCGATGACGAAGATCTGGGCCGAGGCGTTCTGGCGGCCCGCTCCCGAAGGCCGTGCGCCCGACCCTTCCGCCGTCCCGCTCGGCGACCGCATCCTCCTCCTCGCGCCGATCGTCGCCCTCGCCCTGCTGACATTGAGCATCGGGTTCTTCCCCGAATTCTACTTCGGCTTCGCCCGCCTGGCGGCGGACCAGTTGCTCGACCCGCAGCGCTACATCAACGCCGTCCTGCGCCCCTGAACGATGTATCCCGCGCTCAACATCCTTCTCGCCCTCGCTTGGGCCGGTCTGCTCGGAACTCTCAACCTGGAGACGTTCGTCTCCGGGCTCCTCGTCAGCTATGCCGTGCTCCATCTCGTCACGCGCGGCTGCCCGGGGCACGACGCCTATTTCGGACGCGTCCCGCGTTTGCTCGGATTCGTCGTTTACTACATGTGGGAGATGGTGAAATCGAATGCGGTCATCGCCTACGATGTCCTCACGCCCACGCACCACATGAAACCCGGCGTGGTCGCGATCCCGCTCGAGGCCAAGACGGACCTCGAGATCACCGTGCTGGCGAACCTCATCACCATGACGCCGGGCACGCTCAGCCTCGACCTTTCCGCAGATCGCCGCACGCTCTACGTCCACGCCATGTATATCAACGACCCCGAGGCGCTGCGCCGCGACATCAAGGACAACCTCGAGCGCCGCGTCCTCGAACTGCTCGCCTGACCATGGAAAACTCTCCCGTTCTCACCTTCTGCGCATGGGCTGCCGGCGGCCTGCTCTCGCTCGGCCTCGTCTTTGCGTTCATCCGCCTCGTTCTCGGCCCGAGCCTGGCTGACCGCGTCGTCGCCGTGGACGCGCTCGCCACCATGGCCATCGGTGCCCTGGTCGTCGTCTCCATCGTCGCGCGCGCCCCGGTCCTCCTCGACATCGCGCTGGCCATCGCCCTCATCGTTTTCCTCGGCACCATCGCCATGGCCATGACGATTGAAAGGGGGCTCTTCAAATGACCTGGCTTGTCGGCGGCTTGCTCCTGCTCGGGACCTTCCTGATGGCGGTGACCGGCCTCGGCCTCGTCCGCATGCCCGATGTCTTCACGCGCATGCATGCCGCGACCAAGGGCGCTTCGCTCGGTGTGGCCTTCCTCCTCCTCGCCGCCGCGCTCGTCTTCCGCGACCTCGGCGTCGTGACCAAGGCGGTTGTCACGGTTGTCTTCATCTTCCTCACCGCGCCCGTGGCCGCGCACCTCCTCGGCCGAGCCGCCTACGCCCGCCGCGTCCCGCTGTGGGAGCACTCGGTCCTCGACGAGGGGCGCGACCAAATCGGGGCGCCCCCTGCCGCCTCGGCGCAGCCGGACGACCGCGACCGTTAGCCGCTACGTGCCCGCCGCCGGATGGTGGCGAGGACCAATGCGGAGATGACGGCCACCAAGGCTGCTGACAACAGGACCACGCGGCCGGTGGCGACGAACTTGGTCCGCGGGTCCAGCGGCAGGCCGGTCACTCGGACATTGTCGAAGCGCCACGAACCTTCCATGCCGTAGTCGCCCCGGCCTTTGGCCTGACCGGGCTCATACGCAGCCTCCTCGTTCGCCCGCATGTAGGCCGTGTCCGGCGTCGACATGGCGGGATTGGCGTTCTGCTGGAATGCCCGGGGCGCGAAGACCGACACGACGCGAAAACCGAACCGCGGGTTGTCATCCACCCCGGCGATCCCGCTCAAATCGAAGCGGTAAGTGCGATAGGTGTCCGGTGGTGACAGGGCGCCGTCGTTGGTCCGGAAAGGAATAAAATTCCGCCCGTCTGTCGTGTAGTCGAATCGCGACCAGCGTGAGCCCGTCTTGGACGAACGCTGGTCGAATTGCACGACGATGTTGGAGAACCCGGTGGTATCGGTGCCGAAGAACACGCCGCGGGTGCCGCTGCCGGTGCCCTGCGGCGGGTAGCCCGAAGTGTTCCAACCCCGTCGGCTTCGGATGCCGCTGCCCGACTTGAAGTCTGCTCCCACGCCTCCGAACAAGGCGGCCTCACCGCGGCCCTGCGATGGTTCCGGGCGGTCCGCGGAGAGTCCCGGAGCCTCGAAATCCCACCAACTCAGCACGATGGCGCCCCGGTCCCAAGGCCGCAAATGGCGTTGCCCGATCTTCAGGGCGAAGCCCGACGCGAACGTTCCGTCATCCTGCGCCCGATCCAGGCGCGGCAGGAAGATCCAGTCGCCCCGCTGGGCTATGCGGCGCGGCGGAACGAAGTTGATCCCGGATTCCACCATGCGAGCTGCCTCTTCGAGCGAGTTTGCCGGCGCCGGCAGCGGGACCCCCGCGATGTTTTGCTGCAGGAACAGCAGCGCCATCGCCGCCTCTTCCTCTCCGATCTCCGTGGTCATGAGACGCGGCACATGTTGAACCTCCTGCGCGCCGGCCGTGGCGGAGAGAATGGCAACGCATGCGATCGTGATCAGGCGGTTCATGGTCGGCGGACAAGGTGAGGTCGGCTTTGTGACTTTGTCAGGCCAATCCTTCCCGGAAAACCACCCTTGCCTGCAGGCCTCCCCGTGCGGCCTATTGTTCCCCGTGACCAGCCCCTTCCCGCCCAAGCCCGACAGCGCCCTGCTCATCCTCGCGCATGG
>CAZSUJ010000104.1:0-7884 GCA_964609925.1 uncultured Chthoniobacter sp.
TCATGGGCATCTTCAACCTCTCCGTCGTCATCCCGCAGATCATCGTCAGCATCGGTATCGGCAAGGTTGTCGGTGCGGCGGCCGACAAGAATATCGTCTTCATCATCTGTGCGGCTTCGCTCGCGGTCTCTGCTGTGCTTTGGGCCTTTCTCCGCGAAGACAAGTCCGAACCCGGCACCATCGCGATGGGAGGCGGAGGTCACTGACACCGGTCGTCCACTCTGCGGAGGGAAACGGTTTGACCGCACTGCGGCGGGCCGCTACTGTTCCTCGCTCACTCGCAGCCATAGCTCAATTGGATAGAGCATCTGACTACGGATCAGAAGGTTAGAGGTTCGAGTCCTCTTGGCTGCACCACCCCGTCTTAAGCTTTTTGTGCAGAGGATTATGCTTGTCGAGGTGGCGAGGATGGCTTGTATGAGCCACAGTTGAGGCGACCATGCCAGACCCCCGTCCCACAGTCCGCATCTCGCTGCCCCCGGACCACGGCATCGTGGTCTCGCAACCGCCGGATGCACCGCGCACGGAGCGCGTTCCCGGAGCGGGCTTGGTTCCGGCGGACCTGATCAAGAGCACCGTCGTGGCCATCTTCACGGTGGATGCGGGCGGGGTTATCACCACCTTCAACCGCGGAGCCGAGATGATCCTCGGATACAGCGCGCGCGAGGTTTGCGGGCGTTCGCGGGCCATCACGCTCTACGACCCGCCGGAGATGGAGCAAATCCGGAATTATCTGACCATCCGCGGACAATGGGCGGGCGACGGTGCCGTCATGGCGGCCGTCATCGCCCGCACCGGGCCCGGCAGCCGGGTGTGGACGATGAGGCGCAAGGACGGAGCGACCTTCCCGGCGCTGATCTCGTTCAGCCGCCAACCGACGGGTGGTTATGTCGCCGCGGTGCTCGACATCACGCAACAGCGCAAGGTGCTCGAGGAATTACGCCGCAAGGAGGACCTGCTCGAACGCACGGCCAGCGTGGCCAAGATCGGCGGTTGGGAAGTCGAGGTGGACAACGGCATGCGCCACATCTGGAGTGAGCAATGTTGCCTCATTCACGAGGTGCCGGTCGGCACTTCATTCGGGCCCGAGGAGGCCCTGAGCTTCTACCCCGAACCGGGACGCACCGTGCTCCACGACACCGTGCAGCAGATCGTCGCCGCGGCGGAGAGCCGGAACTTCGAAGTCGAGTTGCCATTCATCACGGCGAAGGGCCGCCACCGCTGGGTCGTGGTGAGCGGACGCGTGGAGATGAAGGAGGGAACCCTCACCCGCATGGCCGGTGCCATCCAGGACATCACTGCACGCAAGGAGGCCGAGATGAAGCTGGCCACGGAGGAACTGCAGTTCCGCAGCTTCTGCGACCTTGCGCCGCTCGGGATCTGCGTGAACGACCTCGAGAACGGCCTTTTCCTCAGCTGCAACCCCTCCTTCGTCAGCATGATCGGCTACACGCACGAGGAACTGATGGGGATGACCTACACCGACATCACGCCGGTGGAGTATCATGCCGAGGAGGAACGCGACCGGCCGAGACTCCTCGAGGCGGGGAGCTACGGCCCCTACGAGAAGGAATACATCCGCAAGGACGGCACGCGCTTCCCCGTGCTGCTTGACGGCGTCCTCATCGACGCGCCGGATGGACGCACGGTCATCTGGTCGTTCGTCCAGGACATGACTCAGCGCAAGCGCATGGAGTTCGAACTGCTCAAGGCCAAGCGCAAGGCGGAGGAGGCAAGCGACGCGAAGAGCATGTTCCTCGCGAACATGAGCCACGAGATCCGCACGCCCCTCAACGCCATCCTCGGCATGTCCGAGTTGCTTTTGCTCGACCCGCGCGGCCCCGACGCCGCCGAACTCCTGCAGGTCATCCGCCAGAGCGGCGAGGCGCTGCTTTCGCTCATCAACGACGTGCTCGACTTCTCGAAGATCGAGGCCAACGAACTCACCCTCGAGCGCACCCCGGTTGTCCTGCGCGACGTTGTCACCGGCGTGTCCGAAATCATCCGGGCGCAGGCTGCCGGCAAGCCTGTCGCGATCCAGGTCGAACTGGCCTCGAACGCACCACGGGCCTTCTGGGGGGACCCGGCACGTCTGCGGCAGATCCTGCTCAACCTCGGTTCGAACGCGGTGAAGTTCACCGAGCGCGGCGCGGTCCAGTTGCGCGCCGAGCGGGCCAGCCGCGAGGGATGGCTGCGACTCGCGGTGCGTGACACCGGCATCGGCATCGAAGATGAGGACGTCGAGAAGCTGTTCAAGAGCTTCAGTCAGGTTGACTCGTCCACCACCCGCCGGTTCGGTGGCACCGGCCTCGGCCTCGCCATCACGCACCGTCTCGTCAACCGCATGGGAGGCGAGATCGGGGTCAACTCGCAGGCCGGGCGCGGCTCGGAATTCTGGGTCGAGATCCCTTGCGAGGAGGTCCCAAGCGCGGTTCAAGGCGACAGCAACGGGGCCGGACTCACCCCACCCGGGGCGGATGAGGCTCCCAGCCGCCTCCGCATCCTGGTGGCAGAGGACAACGAGGACAACCGCCGGGTCATGGAGGCCATGCTGAAGACCGCCGGTTACAAGGCGGACTTCGCCTGCAACGGACGCGAAGCGGTGGCTTCCCTCGCGCGGCAGCCGTATGACGTTGTGCTCATGGATGTCCACATGCCGGAGATGGATGGGATCGAAGCCACCCGGCAGATTCTGCGCACCCACGGTGAGCGGCGCCCGCATATCATCGCAGTGACGGCTAGGGCTATGGAGGACGACCGCGGGAAGTGCATCGCGGCGGGGATGGACGGTTATCTGAGCAAGCCGGTTCGTTTTGCCGAGTTGCGGACCACACTCCACGAATTGGCCGAGCGGCGACCGGGGGCAAGACGATGATCACGCCGACCAGCCAGGAGCCTTCAGCGCGCGCCGAGTTCGGCGAGTCGTTCTACCGGGCCGTCATCGAGGCCGCGATCGACGGATTCTGGATCGTGGACCACGACGGCCGCATTCTTGAGGTCAACGAGTCCTACGCACGCATGAGCGGCTACTCGCGCGGTGAGCTTTGCGGAATGCGCATGCAGGATTTGGACGTGGTCGAATCGGCCGAGCAGACGGCGGAACGGCTGGCTACCGTGATGGCCCGCGGCCAGCAGCGCTTCGAGACGCAGCACCGGCGCAAGGACGGGTCGCTGATGCACGTAGAGGTGAGCGCGCAGGTCTATCCCGGCGACGGTCACCTTTTCGTCTTCGTGCGCGACACGAGCCTTCGGCACAAGCACCGCGAAGATCTTGGAAAACTCCGCTCGGCCGTCGAGCAAAGCGCCAACGCGATCCTCATCACCGACAAGTCGGGCACGATCGAATACGCCAACCCCGCCGCCGCCCTCTCCAGCGGATACCCGGTGGAGGAACTCATCGGCCAGCGCACGTCGGTCTTGAAGTCCGGCCAGCAGGATGACGAATTCTACCGCGAGTTGTGGCTGACCATAACCGCGGGCGAGACCTGGCACGGGGAGTTCCGCAACCGCAGGAAGGACGGAGCCCTCTACTGGGAGTCCGCGACCATATCGCCCATCTTCGATACGGACGGGCGCATCCTGCGCTTTGTCGCCATCAAGGAGGACATCACCGGGCGCCGCGAGCTCGAGGACAATCTGCGTGACGCCCTCAAGGGCGCGGAGACGGCTTCACATGCGAAGAGCGAGTTTCTCAACATCATGAGCTACGAGTTGCGCACGCCGCTCAGCACCGTGTTGGGTTTCGCCGAACTCCTTTCCACCACAACGCTCGATGATTCGCAGACGGGTTACCTCCAGGCCATCCGCGACGGAGGACAGCGCCTGCTCCAGATTCTCAGCGACATCCTCGACTACAGCACGCTGGAGAAAGGGCGGCTGCAGTTGGAGCGGTCCCCGGTCGGCGTCACGGATCTCGCGGAGTCGTGCCACCGGAAGTTCGAGGCGGCGGCACGCGAGAAGGGGCTGACCCTCAGTCATGTCGTCGAACCGGGCCTGCCCGGCGTGATCCTCGGCGACGGGCGGCGCATCCTGCAGATCCTCGGCCACCTTGTCGGCAACGCCGTGAAGTTCACCGACCGCGGTTCCGTTCTCTTGCGAATCCTTCCGTCCACGTGCGAGGGCCGGAGCTATATCAGCTTTTCGATCGAGGACACCGGCCCGGGCATCTCCCAGGACCTTGTGGCCTCGCTGTTCGAGCCGTTCACCCAGGCCGACTCGACCCTGACACGGCGCTTCGGCGGCGCCGGCCTCGGACTCACCCTGAGCCGCGGACTGGCGGAGGCGATGGACGGCGGCATCAGCGTCACCTCCGAGATCGGGAGGGGCAGCAATTTCGTGCTCGCCCTGCCGCTCGACAACGGGGGCGCTGGGGGCGACAGCGAGACCGGCCAGAGAAGCCCCGCCCCGAGGGCTCTCCCTGGCGCCAAACCCATTCTGGTGGCGGAGGATGACATCGCATCCGCCATGGTCGTGCGCAAGATGCTCAGCAAGCTCGGTTATGAGTCGCAGCACTGCCCGAACGGCAAGATCGCCGTCGAGGTCTTCTCGCCGGAGCGTTTCTCCGCCGTGCTTATGGACCTGCGCATGCCGGTGATGGACGGAGTCGAGGCCGCGCAGCGCATCCGCGAGGCGAATCCGGAAGGGCCCGACGCGGTGCCCATCATCGCGCTCACCGCGAACATCATGCCGGGCGACCGCAAGCGGTGCTTCGATGCAGGCATGAGCGATTATCTCACCAAGCCGATCCGGCTCGAGGACCTCGCCAGCAAGCTCAGCAGCCTCATCAAGCCGGCCTGACGCCGGCCGATTCTGGCGGATTGAAACGGAGCCGGCGCCCGCTATGATCGCGCGGTGAATTCCAGCCCGCGGCGCACCGCACTCCATGACCTGCAAAAGGCGGCCGGCGCCCGCTGCATCAATTTCGGTGGATGGGAGATGCCAGTCCAGTTCACCTCGATCCTGGAAGAGCACCAGACCGTCCGCACCGCCTGCGGCCTGTTCGACATCTCGCACATGGGCGAGATCTTCGTGTCCGGTCCCGGTGCGCTCGCCTGGCTACAGGGCGTGCTTGCCAACGATCTGGCCAAGTGCGCGGTTGGCGGCGCGCAATACACGTTCCTGCTCAACGAGCGCGGCGGCGTGATCGACGACTTGATCGCCTACCACCTGCGGGACGGCGAGTTCCTCCTCCTTGTCAACGCCTCGAAGATCCCCGAGGACATCGCTTGGCTTCGCTCCCACGCTGCCCCCGGAGTGACCCTCGATGACCGCAGCGACGCCATGGGAGGCCTCGCCTTGCAAGGCCCCGCCTCTGCTCGTGTTTACGAAACCGTCATCGGCACAGCCATGCCGGCCAGAAACACGGTGGCTCTGCAGGACTGGCGCGGAAATGAGATCATCGTGGCCGGCACCGGCTACACCGGCGAAGCAGGGTGCGAGATCTTCTTCGCCAATGATGCCGCTGAACCGCTGTGGAGCGAACTCCTGGCCGCCGGCGCGCGTCCCTGCGGCCTCGGCGCGCGCGACACCCTCCGCCTCGAGATGTGCTACCCGTTGAACGGCTCCGACCTGTCCCCCGACCGCACACCCCTTGAGGCCGGACTCGGGATGTTCGTGGCGCTCGACAAAGCGGCATTTGTCGGGCGCGAAGCCCTGTTGGCTCAGAAGGCCTCCGGTGTCCCCACCCGGCTTGTGGCACTGCGCATGACCGAGAAATCCCCGCCGCCGCGCGCGCACTACCCCGTGGTAGTCGACGGTGCCGTGGTGGGTGAGACCACAAGCGGGGCGCTTTCCCCCAGCCTCACTGCCGGAATCGCCCTCGCCTATCTCCCCGCCCCGCTTGCCCAGCCGGGGCGGCAGGTCCAGATCGACATCCGCGGCCGAACCTTCGCGGCGGTGGTTGAAAAGAAGCCCTTTTATCGTCCAACATCACCCTCTGCCTCGTAATCCCGAGGCGGAAACAGCCATACCATGAACGTTCCCGACAACCTCCGCTACGCCGAAACCCACGAGTGGATCCGCCTTGATGGTGAGACCGCAACGATCGGCATCACCGACCACGCCCAGAATGAGCTGACCGACATTGTCTATGTCGACCCGCCGAAGATCGGCTCTGCCGTGGCTGCGGGACAGGCAGCCGCCGTCGTCGAATCCGTCAAGGCGGCCAGCGACATCTATTCGCCAGCTGACGGCGAGGTCGTTGAGGTCAATGAAGCCCTCGCCTCGAATCCGGCCCTGGTCAACACCTCGCCCTACGAGGATGGCTGGCTCTTTCGCATCCGCCTCTCCAACCCGGCTCAAGTGGAAGCCCTCAAGTCGCCCGACGACTACCGCGCGCAGATTTCCTGACTCCCGAGATGAGCGACCCTGCCGCCCTTCCACCCTTCGCCCGCCGCCACATCGGTCCTGACGAGAGCGAGATCGCCACGATGCTGGCAGCCGTCGGCTGCGCAAGCCTTGACCAACTGATCGACTCCACCGTTCCCGAGTCCATTCGCCTGCGCAGGCCGCTCGACCTTCCCGCGCCGCTCGACGAGCACGAGGCTCTTTCCGCCATCCGCGCTCTTGCCGAAGCAAACACAATCCGTCCGAGTTACCTGGGCATGGGTTACCACAATTGCCACACGCCACCGGTCATCCTGCGCAACATCCTCGAGAATCCCGGCTGGTATACGGCCTATACGCCATACCAAGCGGAGCTCGCGCAGGGGCGACTCGAGGCCTTGTTGAATTTCCAGACCATGGTGACCGACCTCACCGGCATGGAGATAGCCAACGCCTCGCTCCTCGACGAATCCACCGCGGCGGCAGAGGCCATGGCCATGGCTCACGGGGCCAAGGGCGGCGGGCACCGCTTCTTCGTTGCCGACAACGTCCACCCGCAGACGATCTCCCTCCTCCGCACTCGGGCGGAACCCCTCGGATTCGAGATCGTCACCGGGCCGTGGTCCGATGCTGCGTTGGATGCGGATTTCTTCGGCGCTCTCGTGCAATACCCGGCGTCCGACGGCTTGATCGAGGACTACGCCGCCTTCGCCGACCGCATCCACGCCGTGGGGGGCCTCCTTATTGTTGCAGCCGACCTGCTCGCCCTCACGCTGATCCGTCCGCCCGGCGAGTTCGGGGCCGACATCGTCGTGGGCAGCGCGCAGCGCTTCGGTGTCCCGATGGGTTTCGGCGGACCGCACGCGGCCTTCCTCGCCACGCGCGACGACCACAAGCGGCGCCTCCCCGGCCGGTTGATCGGCCTCTCGAAGGACGCGGCTGGCCGCAGTGCCTTGCGGCTGTCTTTGCAGACCCGCGAGCAGCACATCCGCCGGGACAAGGCGACAAGCAACATCTGCACCGCCCAAGTCCTCCTCGCCGTCATGGCGTCGATGTATGCCGTTTACCACGGCCCCGAGGGACTGCGCGCCATCGCCCGGCGCGCTCACGGCAGGGCCGCCTCGCTGGCCGCCTCCCTCCGGTCCGCAGGCCACTCCGTGCACCATGACACGTTCTTCGACACCATCCGGGTGACCCCGAAGGACAAAGCCGTCGCCGATCGGGCCCGTGCCGCAGGCATCGCGCTTCGCGAATGGCCGGATGGATCGCTCGGCGTCGCTCTTGACGAGACCGTCACGGACGATCAGTTCGCACGCTTGCTCGAGGTGTTCGGCGCAGCTCCGGTGCCCGCCAACAGTGCCTTCGCCGCTCCCGTGGCCCGGACGTCCGATTTTCTTGCGCATCCTGTCTTCAACACGCACCACACCGAGACCGGCATGATGCGATATTTGCGGCGCTTGGAGGGACGTGACCTCGCCTTGAATCACAGCATGATCCCGCTCGGCTCCTGCACCATGAAGCTCAACGCGGCGGCCGAGATGATTCCCGTCACGTGGGCGG
>CAZSUJ010000105.1:0-7880 GCA_964609925.1 uncultured Chthoniobacter sp.
CGGGCCGAACTCGCGGGCAAGGCCGAGCTCATCATCGCCAAGCAGCGCAACGGCCCCGTCGGCGAAGTCCCGCTCACCTTCCTCCGCGAGTTCACGCGCTTCGAGAACGCCGCTCCCGAGCGGATGCAGTCCGAAGAGTGACGGGTCAAAACCCGAAGTGGTGCCGCAGCGCGGCCGCCACGCGCGAGGCCGGCAGGCCTGCGACGTTGGACTTCGATCCTTCGATCTGCTCGACGATCATGTCCCCGTGCTCCTGCACCGCGTAGGCTCCGGCTTTGTCGAGCACGTCCACCAGCGCGAGATAGGCCTCGATCTCCGCATCCCCGAGCGCACGGAAGCGCACGCGGGTGACTTCGTGGAAGGCGCACTCCAGCAGCGGGTCGAGTCGCGCCATGTGGACGCCCGTGGCGACTTCGTGCGTGCGGCCGGAGAGCATCCGCAGCATGGCCCGCGCCTCGGCGCCGTCCGAAGGCTTGCCCAGGGGCCGGCCATCAAGCCAGACGAGGGTGTCGGCGCCGATGACCGCCGAGTTCGGGTGAAGCGCGGCGGCTTCGAGGGCTTTGGCCCGGGCGTTGGACAAGACGAGCGGGACCAGACCAACTTCCGGATCGTGGGATTCCTCCGCGCCGGTGGGGACCACCGTGAACTCGAAACCCTCCTCGCGGAGGAGTTCCCTGCGACGCGGCGAGGCCGAGGCCAGGATGAGCCGCGGCTGGCTCAATAAAACTCGCCGTCGTCGGCGAAGCCGTGGTCCTGACGGATCGTCTCGAGGCGGCGGCGCGTGCGGCGACCTTCGCCCAGTTCGCGGTTCACCCGCACACCGGCACCGATGAGAAGCGGCACGCTGGCGGCCACGCCCGCGATGAGGACCGCGACCCCGAGCCTCGTTCGCGTGCTCTTGCCGAGTTGGTCCGCGAGGAGGAGGCCGGCGCCTACGCCGACGGCCATCTCCGCGACGGCGGCCACCGAGGTGGCGGAGAGGTTCTGGGAGAATCTGTCTAGCATGCCAGCCATGATGATTGCCTCTATAGACCACCGCCTCCGGTCTTGCAACCGCAACCGCATGGCGCGCGGGATTGCACTGGCGGGGCCAAAACGCTGAGATGGCGTGATGGCGAGCAACCTTTACGCCCTCATTCTGGCCGGCGGCAGCGGCGAACGATTCTGGCCCTACAGCCGGCACTCGCGCCCCAAGCAACTGCTCAAGCTCTTCTCCGGCCGCACCATGCTCGAAGAGACCGTGCAGCGCCTCGGGGATGCCGTCCCGCCCGAGCGTATCTTCATCCTCACGAACGGCGACCAGGAGTCCGCCGTCCGCGCCGCCTGCCCGCAACTGCCACCCGAGAACATCGTGGCCGAGCCCGCCAAACGCGACACCGCTCCCGCCGTCGCCCTGGGCGTCGGCCTCGTCCTTCGCCGCGACCCGCAGGCGGTCATGGCCGTCCTTCCCGCCGACCACCTGATCCAGGACGCGGCCGCCTTCCGTCGCGACCTCGTGGCCGGCGCGCGCCTGGCTTCGGAGTCCGGCGCCCTCCTTACGATCGGCATCAAGCCCACCTGGGCCTGCCCCGGCTTCGGCTACATCGAGCAGGGACCGCGCATCAACAACGACGAACCCGCCGTCCACGAAGTCCTGCGCTTCCGCGAGAAACCCAATCCCGAAATGGCCGAGTCGTTCCTGCGGCAGGGCAATTTCCGCTGGAATGCCGGCATGTTCATCTGGTCGATCCCCGCCATCATGGGCGAGCTGACCAAGCACGCGCCCGATCTCGCGGGCTTCGTCGCGCGCATGCGCACGGCCCCCGACGTCGGCGCGCTCCTCGCGGAGGAGTTTCCGAAGCTTCCGAAGATCTCCGTGGACTACGCGATCATGGAGAAAGCGGCGCATGTCCTCGAACTTGAGGCGGGCTTTGATTGGGACGACGTCGGCAGCTGGGTCGCCGTCAGCAAATACCTCGTGCAGCACGACGCCGGCAACACGGCCAACTGCCCCGTCACCATGCACGATGCGTCGCACAACATCGTCTTCTCGAGCACAGGCAAGCACATCGCCCTCGCCGGAGTGCAAGACCTGATCGTCATCGAAACCGGCGATGCGCTGCTCGTCTGCCATCGCAGCGAGGCCGAGAATATCAAGAAACTCGTCCCCCGCGTGCCCGCGGCCCTGCAATGAGCCGCATCATGGCCATCGACCTCGGCACCGCCCGCACCGGCGTGGCGGTCAGCGACGAACTCGGCATGCTCGCGCAGCCTTGGAAAACCCTGCCCGGCGGAGCCGCCGCGCTCGATGCGGTCACCGCTGCCGTGGCCGAAGTCGGTCCCTCCCGCGTCCTCGTCGGCCTGCCGCGCAACATGGACGGATCCGAAGGACCCGCTGCGATCGGGGCGCGCGCGTTCGCCGAGGAATTGCGCGGCCGCATTTCGTGCCCGGTGGACCTTTGGGACGAGCGCCTCACCACGGTCTCCGCCCAGCGAGCCCTGCGCGAAAGCGGACGCAAGGCGCGCGACCAGCGCTCGGTCATCGACCAGGTCGCGGCCCAGATTCTCCTGCAAAGCTGGCTCGACCGCCCGGCATGCGGCTGAGGCTTACGCTCGCTTACGACGGCGCCGCATTCCGCGGATGGCAGAGCCAGCCCGGCGGCGGTGCCGTGCAGGATGTGCTGCAGGAGGCGTTTACGCGACTCGCCGGCGGTGTGGACGTCCCGGTGCAGGGCTCCGGCCGCACGGATGCGGGTGTCCATGCGCTCGGACAGGTGGCCCACGCCGACGTGCCAACGGGGCGCGACCCGAGCGAGTGGCAGCGCGCACTCAATGCCATCCTGCCCGAAGCCCTGCGCGTGCTCTCCTGCCGGCGCTGTCCGGATTCTTTCCACGCCCGCTACGCGGCCAGCGGGAAAACCTACGACTACCTGCTTTGGACCGGGCCGATCCTGCCGCCGCTCCGGGCCGGGCGTTGCTGGCGCGTGTATCCGGTGCCCGACGTCGCGCTCTTGCGCGAGGCGGCGCGGGTCCTCGAGGGACGCCACGACTTCCGCGGCTTCTCGGCCAACCGCGGCGGCAAGCCCGTTCGCGACACCGTGCGGCATCTGCGCTCGATCCGCGTGACCGTGAGCGGTCCGCTCATCCGCCTGCGTTTCGAGGGCGACGGGTTCCTTTACAAGATGGTGCGGATGCTCGCCGCGGCCATCGTTGCCGTGGGGCAGGGGAGGGCGACCGTGGCCGACTTGCACGCCCGCTTCGCGGGCCGTCCGTCCGCATTGGCCCGCGCCGTCGCGCCCGCGGGAGGCCTCTACCTTGTGAGGGTTGCTTACCAGCGTTCCGCGCAATCGGGTTGAAATCGCTCGACCCGCGCCGATACCTTCGCCGCGTGCGAGGTTCTTCCGTTGCCATCCCGCTGCTTTCGGTGCTGGCCGTCCTTTCCGCGTTCATGGCGTCGGGCGTCCTGCGCGCCGAGATTTCGGCCGAGGAGCAACGCAAACGCGAACTCTTCCTCCGCGCCCGCGAATCCATCGAGCCGGTTCCAGCGGCCACACCCGCCCCCACGCCGGTCAAGCCGCGCCCCCGTCCCCGCCCCACGCCCGAGCCGGTCGAGCAGGACGAGGAGATCGTCACCCTGCCGCCGCCCAAGCCGTCCACGCCGCGCCCCACGCCGAAGCCCAAGGCGGTCGAAACACCGAAACCCACGCCGCCACCCAAACCCAAGGCCACGCCACGCCCGGTGCCGCCGGCCCCGGCAGCGAACGACGAATTCGTGCTGCCGCCGCCCATGGACAGCGACCGCGAGCGACCCACCCCGACCCCGCGGCCTGACCGCGAGGAGCCGACGCCCGAACCGCGCGAGGCGAAGCCCGACGAAATCGTCCTGCCGCCGGCGCGCCCGGCTGGGACTCCCGCGGTGGCCGCCACGCCGTCCGCGTCCCCGCCCGCCGCTCCCATCACCGTGGAGAAGTCAGGCCTCGGCGAGGAGGAGGGCCTCGCGCCCTTGCCCAAACCCGAACGCCGCGGATTCCTCGGTCTCGGCGGGCCCCGCTACCGCTACCTCACGCGCAGCGTGCGCGCGGCCATCGACAATGCGCCGGTCAAGAAGGGCCGCTGGAAATACATCGTCATCCACAACAGCGGCACGCGGCAGGGCAACGCGAAAATTTTCAATAACTACCACAAGAACGTGCGCCGCATGCAGAACGGCCTCGCCTACCACTTCGTCATCGGCAACGGCACATCCTCGGGCAACGGCGAGATCGAGATCGGCTCGCGCTGGACGCGCCAGATCAACGGCGGCCACGTGGCCAGCGACTTCCTCAACAACATCGCCATCGGGATTTGCTTCGTGGGCGACTTCAACCGCGACAAGCCCAGCACCGCGCAATTGGAAGCCCTCGATGAACTCGTCCGCTACCTCCGCTCCCGCGTCGGTCGCAGCAAGGGCAAGGTCGTCATCGTGAAGGCCCACCGCGAGATCAACCCCAAGCCGACCGACTGCCCGGGCAACCGCTTCCCCTACACGTGGATGCACCGGCGCTTCGACTGATGCGCCTCGGGATCACTGGCGGAACCGGCTTCGTCGGTTCACGCGCTGCCGCGCTCGCGGCCGCGCGCGGATGGGAGGTCACGCTGCTCACCCGCCGCCCGGAGTCCGTGCGCAATCCGCCCTCCGGCGGCGTGCGGCGCTTCGCCCTGGACGAGCCCGCTCCCGTGGACGGTCTCGATGCGGTGCTCCACCTCGCGGGCGAGCCGGTCGTCGGCTTGTGGACCAAGGACAAGAAGCGCCGGATCGAGGAAAGCCGTGTTCGCGGCACGCGCGCCGTAGTTGAAGGGTTCCGGCAGGCGGCTGACCCGCCGCGTGTTCTCGTCAGCGGCTCCGCCACCGGATTCTACGGCGACACGGGCGATCGCGAGGTGAGCGAGGATTCGCCGTCAGGCGGCGGATTCCTCGCCGGCGTCGTGCGCGCATGGGAGGCGGAGGCGATGCGGGCCGCCCCGGCCGCGCGCGTGGTCCTGCTGCGCACCGGGTTTGTGCTCGGCCGCGGCGGCGGCGCCATGCGGCTCGTGCTTCCGGTCTTCCGCGCGGGCCTCGGCGGGACACTCGGCTCCGGACGCCAGTGGATGTCTTGCGTCCATGTGGATGATGTAGCGGGCATGGCGCTGTGGGCGGTGGAGAACGCCGAACTGCAAGGACCGCTCAACGCCGTGATGCCCGCGCCCTGCACGAACCGCGACTTCACCCGTGCCGTGGCGCGCGCCGTGCATCGTCCCGCCTTCCTGCCCGCGCCGGCGTTCTTCCTCCGGCTCGCGCTGGGTGAGTTGTCCTCGATGCTCCTCGACAGCTCGCGAGTCCTTCCCGCCGTGGCCACGCGACTCGGATTCGCCTGGCGGTTTCCGGGGCTGCAGGGCGCGCTCGACGATATCGCCCGCGGCGCGTGATTCCACTTGTCGCGCCGCGCGGCTCGGCCATTCTCGGCGGCTGATTTCCATGCGACCGCCCCTGATCGACCTTCATCGCCACCTCGACGGCAGCATCCGCCTCGAAACCATCCTCGACCTCGGCCGCCAGCACAACGTGCCACTGCCCGAATGGACCGTGGAAGAGCTCCGTCCGCATGTCGTTGTCATGACGCCGCAGCCGGGCCTGGTCGAGTTCCTCGCCAAGTTCCGCTGGATGACCGCCGTGCTCGCCGACTACGACGCCTGCCGCCGCGTGGCCCGCGAGAACGTCGAGGACGCCGCGCGCGAAGGGCTTCGCTACATCGAATTGCGCTTCAGCCCGTGCTTCATGGCCGATGCCCATCATCTCGATCCCGCCCGCGTCACGGCGGCAGTCATCGAAGGCGTTCGCGAGGGCGAGTCCGCCACCGGCGTCCGGTCGAACCTCATCGGCATCCTCACCCGCACCTACGGCCCCGTCCGCGCGCGCCGCGAACTCCGCGCCCTGCTGGAGCACCGCTCGGACCTGGTCGCTCTCGACCTTGCGGGCGATGAGGGTAACTGGCCCGCGGAGCTTTTCGTCGAGCACTTCCGCGAGGGCCGGGACGCCGGGTGGCAGGTCACCGTCCACGCGGGCGAAGCGGCCGGCGCTGGCAGCATCGTCACGGCCGTCGAGCAACTCGGCGCCACGCGCATCGGCCACGCCGTCCGTGCCGTGGAGGACCCTGCGGTGATGGACCTCCTCCGCGAGCGCCGCATCGGCATCGAGGCCAACCTCACCAGCAACGTCCAAACCAGCACCGTGCCCGACTACGCCAGCCATCCGCTGAAGAAATTCCTCGACGCCGGATTGCTCGCCACCATCAACACCGACGACCCGGGCATCAGCGGCATCGACCTCCCGCACGAACTCGACGTGGCCGCGCCCGCCGCCGGACTGACTCCGGACGACGTCTCCGTCGCCTTGGCCAACGCCTGGGAAATCGCGTTCCTCGAGCCGTCCGAGCGCGACGCGATCTTGCAGGGGAAAACCTCTCCCGCGCGGTAGGCACTGGAAAATCCCGCCCCGTAGGTCCAAACTGTCCGGATGAGATTCCGCATCCTCCTCACCGTCACGGCCGCCGTGCTGGCCGGGCAGGCTGCCGCCCACGCCTCCCAGCTTGCCGCCTACGAAGCCCTGCGCTCCGTCGGCAAAACCAAGGGCGACACCCTGCTCGGCTCGCTCGTCGAGATGCGCGGGGCCGCCGGCGACCCGCAACCCGAGCGCTGGCTCATCATTTTCCGCGACCCGCTCGCGCGCGGCGGCGTGCGGGAACTCGTGGTCGAGCCATCCGGCATCACCAGCGAACGCACGCCCGCCCAACCGGGCAACACGGCGACCACCGGCGTGATGGCCGCAGCCGGACTCAACCTCGATTCGACCGGCGCCTTCGCCACGGCGGACCGCGAGGCCGCGCGACAGAGGATCGGCTTCAACTCCGTGAGCTACGAACTCCTCAACAAGTCCGGCCGCCCCGTCTGGACGGTGCGCCTCTTCGACGCCGACGGCATCCAAGCCGGCTCGATTGACATCTCGGCCAAGGACGGTGCCATCGTCACTCCGTTGCGCCGTTCCGCAGCGCCAGCCACCACCCCTTCCGCCACGGCGGCCGCTGCCTCGCCGACACCGCGCCCGGCCGCCGAGGGAGACCTCGGGGACCGCTGGGTCAAGGGCGGCGGCCTCGTCGGCCACGTCGGGCGGTGGAGCGAGCGGGCTTGGAAGGACACCTCGGAAACCGCATCGAAAGTTGGCGACAGCGTGAGCGCCTTCTTCGTCGGCCGTCCGGGATCAACCAACGACCGCTGACCCTGCACCCCATGCCCGAAGGCCCCGCCCTCATCATCGCCCTTTTCATTGCCGGCTTCGTGCTGCTCGCAGCCGAAGTCCTCGTGCCGGGGCTCGTCCTCGGCATCGCCGGCCTGCTCTGCCTCGCCGGAAGTGTCGCCCTTGTCTTCGTGCAATACGGCACCGGCCCCGGCCTAATCGCCCTCGTCACCGTCGGGGGCCTCACCATCGCGGGCTTCGTCATCTGGCTTTCCATCTTCCCCCGCACCTTCATCGGCCGCCGCGTCGTCCTCAGCACCAGCCAGCCCACGGACCCGCGCGCCGGTGACAACCGCCAGCTCGTGGGCGAGGAGGGAACGGCCGCCACGCCCCTGCGTCCCGCCGGTGCCGCCCGCATCGCCGGGCGCCGCGTGGACGTCACCACCGCGGGGGAGTTTCTCGAGGAGGGCGTGGAAATTGTTGTGGTCGCGGCCGACGGCATGCGTGTCGTCGTCCGCCGTAAAGACGGACTGGCTCCCGCTGCCGAATCGGTCTAGCTTCCCGCCATGATTTCCATCATCTCGTTCGCGGCTGTCGGTTTGGGGCTGGTCCTCGGGCTGGTCCTGCTCATCATCCTCTTCAACTTTTTCGG
>CAZSUJ010000106.1:0-7772 GCA_964609925.1 uncultured Chthoniobacter sp.
TCGAGTATTTCGTGCAGGACGGCGGTTCGGCGGATGAGACGGTCGGGATTCTCCAACGGCACGAAGCCAGGCTCTCCGGCTGGGCCTCGGAACGGGATTCGGGCCAATCCCAAGCCATCAATCGCGGCTTCGCACGCACGCGGGGCGAGATCATGGCGTGGCTGAATTCGGACGACCTGCTGCTCCCGGGTGCGCTGCCTGTCGTGGCGGACTTCTTCCGGCGTCATCCCGAAGTTGATGTGGTTTACGGCGACCGCCTGCTCATCGATGAGGAGGATCGCGAGATCGGACGCTGGGTCATGCCCGGGCACGACGGCGCCATGCTCTCCTGGGGGGACTACATTCCGCAGGAGACGATGTTCTGGCGCCGCTCAGTCTGGGATCGGGCCGGCGCCCGAGTGGACGAGTCTTTGCGTTTCGCGATGGACTGGGATCTGCTCCTGCGTTTCCGCGAGGCCGGCGCCCGCTTCGCCCACCTTCCCCGGTTCCTCGGTGCGTTCCGCGTCCACGGCAGCCAGAAAACCTCGGCCGAGATCGACGATGTGGGCAACCGTGAGATGGACCTCGTGCGCGAACGCGCTCTCGGGCATGTGCCGACGCGCGCCGAGCGGCTGCGGGCGGTGGTGCCGTTCCTCCTGCGGCACATGGTGGCCGACCTGAAATACGCGGCAGCAGGCCATCCGGCATGTCTTCCGATACGCGATGCCTGACCCGCTCGTCACCGTCGCGGTGCCGTCCTTCAACCAGGGACGTTTCCTCGAGCAGGCCCTCGAATCCATCTTCACTCAGGATTTGGCGGCCGAGGTGTTCGTCATGGACGGCGGCTCGACGGATGGCTCGCGCGAGATCATCGAGCGTCATGCGGGCCGCCTCGCCGGATGGCGCAGCGAGCCGGATGGCGGCCAGTCGGCCGCGATCAACGAGGGTATCGCGAGGGGCCGTGCTCCCTTCGTATGCTGGTTGAACAGCGACGACATGTTCCTCCCGGGCGGCCTCGTCCGGCTCTGCCTGGAGTTGGCGGACAAGGAGAGCGCTCCCGGTGTGTTCGGGCGTGTGTGGAACCTCGACGATCGGACCGGGAGCCGGCGTCCCGCATGGATCCAGCCGTTCACCGAGCGCAATCTCTCGCTGCGCTGCATCGTCTCGCAACCCGGTTCCCTCATGAGGCGTTCGGCTTGGGAAGAGGTGGGCGGTCTCGACGGCAGCCTGCGCATGGCCATGGACTACGATCTTTGGTGGCGCATCTACCGCCGCTTCGGCGCGATGGCGATGGTGGATGAGTTCGTCGCGGTCAACCGCGAGCACGAACAGACCAAGACCCGGACGCAGCGGCGTTTGCACTACAGCGAAGCGATGGATCTCGTGCGGAGGTATCACGGCCGCATCCCGTGGAAGTGGTGGCTCTACTACCCCTACGCCGTTTGGTGGAAGACGATTTTCTGAACCCAGCCATGCAGGATTCCTGCCATCACAAGCCGCGCCTCTCGGTGCTCTGCTACGGGCGATTCTTCGACGAGATCCCCGGCGGCATCCAGACGCACACGCTGCACCTCATGCGGTCTCTGGCCGGCGACGTTGATTTCGTCCACGCGGTCACCAGCCGCGACACCTCCGGTGCTTGCCTACGCGCGGGGCCGCGCATCCAGGTCATCCGCACGCCAAGCTGGAATGTGGACGGCAGCCTCGCGCTCTCGCCCGGTCTTGTCACTCAGACGCGCCGCCTCCATCGCAAGCACCGATTTGACCTGGTGCATCTCCACTTTCCCGACCCCATGGCGCATCTGGCCTCGATGGTGCTGCCCGCTTCGATTCCGCGTGTCATCAGTTGGCATGCCGACATCCTGCGCCACCGCGCGCTCGGGTTGTTCTACGGTCCGCTGCTTCGCAAAGCCGTCGCCTCCGCCCGGGGCATCATCGTGGCCACCCCCGCGCACGTCACTTCCTCGCCCGTGCTCTCGCCGCTCGAAGGAGAGCCGAAGTTGCATGTCATTCCCTACGGTTTCGACCTGACTCGCTTCCTCGAACCCGCAGCCGGAGCCGCCGCGATCAAGGCGCGTTATCCCGGGCGGCTTGTCTTCTCCGCCGGACGGCATGTGAGCTACAAGGGGTTCCATGTCTTGATCGAGGCCTTCGCCGGACTCCCCGAGGATGTCCACCTTCTCCTCGGTGGCCGGGGGCCGTTGACTGATGACCTGAAGCGCCAGACATCCGCTCTCGGGCTCGACAAGCGCGTGCACTTCCTCGGGTTTGTGCCCGACGCCGATCTTGCCGCGCATTACCAAGCCGCGGACATTTTCTGCCTTCCTTCGGTCACGCAAGCCGAGGCGTTCGGTATCGTCCAGGTCGAGGCCATGGCCTGCGGAAAGCCGGTCGTCAGCACGCGGCTCAACAACGGCGTGGATTACGTCAACCAGGATGGCGTGACCGGCCTTGTCGTCACGCCGGGTGACGCGGCCGAACTGCGCCGTGCCATCAGTAGGCTCCTCGACGAACCGGCCCTCGCTGCGCGGCTCGGCTCAAACGGACGGGCCAAAGCCATCGAGGAATACTCGCTCGGCTCCTTGCGCGAACGGACATTGTCCGTCTATCGCGCGGCGATCGGGAAGCGCTCCGAATGAGAGTCGTTGTCACCGGCGCTTCCGGTTTTGTGGGGCGCCACCTTCTCCCCGTTCTTCGCGGGGCGGGACACGAAGTGACGGCTGTCAGCCGCACCAAGATTCCCGGCCTGGATGCGGATTGGGCTGAATCCCCCGAGTTGGGACCGGATGCAGAATGGGGGCCGTTGTTGGAGCGCGCAGATGCGGTCGTCCATCTCGCCGCACGGGCCCACGTTCCCTCCGAGGTCTCTGGCAGCGATGTCGAGGCGCTTTACCGGCGGATCAATGCAGACGGCACACGCGCTCTTGCCCAACAAGCCGCAGAGTGCGGCGTCCGCCGACTTCTCCTCATGAGTTCCTGCCACGCCGTGGCCGCGGCGTCAGACGAGATCATCACCAGCGACTCGGTGCCGCGTCCGGTGACCGCCTATGGCCGCTCGAAGCTGACCGCGGAGGAGGCTGTCCGCGAGGAATTCGCTGCCGGGTGGACGATCCTGCGTCCCCCGCTGGTCTACGGCCCGGGCAACCGGGCGAACTTCGAGCGTCTTCTGCGCCTTGTGCGCAGCGGAGTTCCTCTCCCCCTTGCCAGCGTTCGCAACCGCCGCAGCTTCCTCCACGTGGGCAACCTCGCCGACGCGATCCTCGCGTGCCTCGACTCTCCGGAGGCGGCGGGGAAGATCTACCTGCCCTCGGACGAGGCCGACGTCTCCACACCCGGGTTGATCCGTTGCATCGCCCGCTCGCAGGGAGTGGAGCCAAGGCTTTTCTCCGTGCCCGCTGCCGTGCTTTCCGTGATCGCAGGCCTGCCCGGCGGGGGTGCGCTGCGCAAGTTGTGCTCGTCGCTGTTTGTGGACAGCGAACCTCTTCGACGCGAGACGGGTTGGCGTCCGGGTGTCGGGCTCGAGCAAGGCTTGGCCGGACTGGGCGTTGCCGCGTCTTGATTACTCGTCTGGATAAGCGAAAACCATCCCCATGACATCGCCGCGAAAGGGTATCGTGCTGGCCGGGGGCAGCGGGACGCGGCTGCACCCGGTCACGTCGTCGATCTCGAAGCAACTGCTCCCGGTCTTCGACAAGCCGATGGTCTACTATCCCTTGTCCGTGCTGATGCTCGGCGGCATGCGCGAGATTCTCCTCATCTCGACGCCGCGCGACCTGCCGCGTTTCCGCGAAATGCTCGGCGACGGATCGGCCTTCGGCTTGTCCTTGTCCTACGCCGAGCAGCCGAGCCCGGACGGACTTCCGCAGGCCTTCACCATCGCCCGCGATTTTCTCGCCGGCGCGCCCTCGTGCCTTGTCCTCGGGGACAACATCTTCTACGGAGCCCGCCTCGGTGAGAGCGTCCGCGCCGCGGCGGCCGCCCCGGGAGCAACCCTCTTCGCCTACCACGTGGCCGACGTCCGCGCCTACGGCGTGATCGAACTGGGTGCCGATGACCGCGTCCTCTCGCTGGAGGAGAAGCCCGCGCAACCGCGCTCTGGTTTCGCCGTGCCGGGTCTTTACTTCTTCGACGGCCGTGCGCCCGAGTTCGCGGCAAGCTTGCGACCCTCGGCCCGGGGCGAACTAGAAATCCTCGACCTGGCACGGTGCTATCTTGCCGAGGGTTCGTTGCGCGCGGAGAAACTCGGTCGCGGGACCGCTTGGCTCGACACGGGAACGGCCGAATCGCTGCTCGACGCTTCGGCATTCGTCCACGCCATCCAGTCGCGGCAAGGCCTCATGATCGCCTGCCTCGAGGAAATCGGCTTCCGCCAAGGCTGGCTCTCCCGCGCCGACCTCGAGGCCTCGGCAGCGCGGCACGGGAAGTCGGGCTACGGCAACTACCTTCGCGCCCTCTCCGCCGCTCCGTGAAGCGCGTCTTCGACCTCGTCAGCGCGTCCGCACTTGCCGTGGTCCTCGCCCCGGTCCTCCTCGTCGTGGCCCTTGCCGTGCGCCTCACGTCGCCCGGTCCGGCGCTTTTCCGCACGCAGCGTGTCGGTCGGCACAACGCACTCTTCACGATGTATAAGTTCCGCACGATGCGAACCGACACCCCCCAAGTGGCGACCCATTTGCTTGCGGATCCCGCGCGGTATCTCAGCCCCGTCGGTGGTTTTCTGCGGCGCACCAGCTTGGATGAGCTCCCACAGATCTTCAACGTGCTCAAGGGCGACATGTCGCTCGTCGGCCCGCGCCCGGCGCTCTTCAATCAGGACGACCTTGTCGCGCTGCGCACCACGCGAGGCGTGCATGAACTCGTGCCCGGCGTGACCGGATGGGCGCAGGTGAACGGTCGCGACGAGCTGTCCATTCCCGCCAAAGTCCAACTCGACGCCGAATATCTTGCGCGTCGCGGTTTCTGGTTCGACATGAAGATCCTCGTGCTCACGGCATGGAACGCCGTGCGCGGATCCGGGGTCGCACATTGATGAGCCGCGCGCCTCGCCGCCCGATCTCCCCGTTGCTAGGCTTCTCCCGCACATCCCCTTGAACAATCGAGTCCAGAACCAGTTCGCCGCCTTGGGGCGCATCGGCGTCCTTCTGGCGACCTACGCCTCGGTCATCGTCGTTTCGCTGCTGCTGGCGTTCCTTCTCCGCTTCGATTTCCAGCCTCCGGCCGACCACTGGTCGAGATTCTGGCAATCCCTGGCTTGGATCCTCCCGCTCAAGCTCGTCCTGCTCGCCGTCTTCGGGCAGTTCCGCACGCTGCTCACCTACTTCAGCCTGCCCGACGCCAAACGCATCGCCGGCGCGGTGGCCCTCGCCGCCGTCATCGAGTTGGTCGTCTGGTTCGCCCTCGAGGGACGCGGGGTGATCGTGCGCGGCGTCATCCTCTCCGACATGGTCATCAGTTTCCTCGCACTCGCCGGCTTGAGGACGGCCCTGCGGGTTTACCGGGAGAAACTCTCTGCCGAAGGCGCAGGCGGAGGAGCGAAGCGTCGACGGACGGCCATCCTCGGTGCCGGCGCCTCCGGTGCCGCGCTTTTGCGCGACATCCAGAGCCGTCAGGGTCTCGGACTTGAAGTCGTGTGTTTCATCGACGACGACCGCGCGAAGATCGGCAGCAGCCTGCACGGCAAGCCGGTGGTCGGCCCGCTGCGGCGTCTCGCCTCGCTCGCCGAGGAGTTCGCCCTGCAGAAGGTCGTCATCGCGATGCCCAACGCGAAGCCGCCCGCGGTGCGCCAGCTCGTCGCGAAGATCAACGAGATCGGCCTCGACCACGACATCCTCCCTTCCGTGCCGCAGCTTCTGCACCGGCAGGTCACGGTCACGCACCTCCGGCGCGTGGACCCTGAGGATCTTCTCGGACGCGACCCCGTGGCGCTCGACGAGGAGGGGATCACCCGCCTCGTCCGCGGGCAGGTGGTCATGGTCACCGGCGCCGGGGGCAGCATCGGGAGCGAGCTTTGCCGCCAGCTCGCCGGGCAGGATCCCGCGCAGCTTGTGCTCGTCGAGCGCAGCGAGCCCGCCCTATTCGCCATCGAGCAGGAACTGCTGGCCACGCACCGCCACGTCGGCATCGTGCCTTCAGCCTGCAGCGTGTGCGACGCCGAGCAGATGGAGCGGCTCTTCTCCCTCCACCGTCCCGGATTGGTCTTCCACGCGGCCGCCCACAAGCACGTGCCCCTCATGGAGCAGCAGCCCGGCGAGGCGCTGCGCAACAATGTGCTCGGCACGGGCATCGTCGCCCGCCTCGCCGCCCTCCATGGCGCGTCGAAGTTCGTGCTCATCTCGACCGACAAGGCGGTCAACCCGACCAGCGTGATGGGCGCGACCAAGCGCCTCGCGGAGATGGTTGTGCAGGACCACCAGATCCAGCCGGGTCACGAGTGCGCGTTAACCGCCGTCCGCTTCGGCAACGTGCTCGGCTCTTCCGGAAGCGTGGTCCCGATCTTCCGCCGCCAAATCGCGGCGGGTGGACCGATCACGGTGACGCACCCCGAGGTCACGCGCTATTTCATGAGCATCCCCGAGGCGGTGGGGCTCATCCTGCAAAGTGCGCTGCAGGCGCGCGGTGGCGAGATCTTCGTCCTCGACATGGGCGAACCGGTGAAGATCGCCGAACTCGCGCGACAGATGATCGAGCTGTCGGGCTTCGTGGCCGGCGAGGACATCAAGATCCAGTTCACCGGCCTCCGGCCCGGCGAGAAACTCTACGAGGAGCCGATCCACGAAATGGAGAATGTCGAGCCCACCGTGCATCCCAAGGTGCGCGTGCTGCGTGACAAGCGCGGAGGCCCTTCGTCCGGTATCGTGGCCGAACTCGAGGCGTTGCGACGTGAACTCGTCCTCGATCCCGGGCGTCTGCGCGCATGGATGGCGGAGAAGATTCCGGAATACACGGCCGGAGGCAAAGCGTGAGAACCGACGCGGCCTTTCACGTGCAACGCTTTTTCACCGATCGTGCCTGGCGTGAGAACCGCGTCGGAGCCTATGCATCGGTAGGCCTCTTGGTCTTCCTCACTTCGTTCTTCTGGGCTCCGACCCGGGATTTCATGCAGGCGGTTTACGCGGCCTCCTTCCTGATCCCCCTGCTCCTTGTCCTGTTGCTCCGTCCGTTCGACGCCCGTGCTTACGGCGGATGGTTCACCGGCCTCGGCCTTGCCTACGGCCTGTTCGCGGCGTTGAGCACGCTTTGGTCTCCGGCACCCAGGCCTTTCTTTTTCCTCCTGCACTTTCTTTACCTCGCCGTCTGGCTGGCCGGGACGGCATGGCTGGCCTGCCGCGGGAAGATTGATCCGCTGCGGCTGCGCGATGTTCTTGTCGTCACGGGCGCGGTCGCCTCGGGGCTCTACCTCGCCTACTACAGCGTCACGATCCCGCTCGGCGAGAGGCTCGAACTGCGCGGTTATGGCGTGGCGAGGAACCCGAACACCCTTGGAATGTTCTTCGGGGCGCTCAGCCTTCTCGCCTATGTCCGGTGGCTTGATGCGCGGGGCCGGAAGCAAGCCTCGATCGCTTTCGCTCTGCTTATCCTTAACATCCTCCCTGTCCTCGTTTCGCAAAGCCGCGGCCCGATCCTCGCTCTCGCCTTCGCGCTGGCGCTCGGCTTCGCGCTGCATCGCGGCCCCTCGCGCAAAATCCTCATCCATGCCTTGGGCGGCGCCGTGCTGGTCGCTGGCTTGGCCTTCGCTGTGCAACAGCCCGGCGTCGTCGATGCGCTGAAGGACCGATGGGAGAAGCCGGGCGACCGTC
>CAZSUJ010000107.1:0-7700 GCA_964609925.1 uncultured Chthoniobacter sp.
TGACCAACCGCACAAGCCATGCGCGCTCCGGCGTGCTGTCTGCGTTGCGCCGGATTGTCTCCGGCGTCGTCAGATGCGTTGCGCGTCACGATCCGCCTTGGATCCGCTTGACCGTTGCCGCAGGACTAGGTTTCGGGCTGATCCAGCCGCTTAGTGCCCAGACCATCTACGACTGGCTGAATACTGCTCCCGACGGCAATTGGAGACAGGGGGCTTTTGGGGCACGTTGGAATCCCGGCGGGCTGTTTGATCAGCCTCCGTTCGGCGTTCTTCGGTTCAACAACAACAACTTCACGACCATGACCAATAACGTGGCCGGCACTTATAGCATGCATGGGGTTGTTTTCGGATCCTTTGCGACGACCGGCCGCACCCTGACGGGCAACACCATGCGCCTCTTCGACAACGGCGGAACTGATCCCTACATCGAAAACAGCTCCTCGGCTACGCACACCGTTTCGTTCAACCTTGAAGGCGACGGCGACGGCGGTGACCCGCTCCAGCTCTACATGAACTCGACTGGAGGGCTAACATTCAACGGCAGCGTTAACAACCAAGGCAGTTCTATCATCATTGCCGGTGGCAACACCAGCGATGCCAAAACGGTCACGTTTGCGGGGGCTTTAAGCGGCGGTGGAGGACTGACCAACAACAACGCCAGCGTAACTGTAGTCTTGTCGGGAAACAATTCCTACGCAGGCCCCACTACGATCAACGCCGGTTCCCTGACCATCTCCCACGCCAACGCCCTCGGCTCGACCAACAGCGGCACGACTGTCAACTCCGGCACCTCGTTGCGCCTCAGCAACGGCATCACCGTGGCGAACGAAGGCGTGACCATCAGCGGCACCGGCCTCGACAACAACGGCGCGCTCATTTCGGTCAGTGGCGGCAATACCTACACAGGTTTGGTCACCTTAGGGTCAGGCACGACGACCATCGGCGCTACCAACAGCAGCTCGCTGACCGTCAGCAACATCTCCGGGGGCGGGAATGAACTCTGGGTCGTCGGCGCGGGCACCACGACCATCGCCGGCGGCGCGACCAACAGCGGTTCGGGCACCGCGTTCGTCAAGACGAACACCGGCACCGCGGTTCTGGCGGCCAGCAACGCGTGGAGCGGCAACGAATTCATTCGCGAGGGCACGGTGGTGCTAAGCAACAACAACGCCCTTGGCACGGCCGGCACCACGTTCCTTGGGGCCACGGAGGGCACCACGGCGGCCACATTGCGCATCGGCCAAGGCATCGCCAACAGCAACTCCATCACGGTCGAGGGAGGCGGAACCGGCACCCGGACGCTCGCCTACGCCGAAGATTCCGGCACGGGAACCCAGGTCGGCTCCCTCACGCTCAACACCAACAGCCTCGCGTTCAACGTGGCCAGCGGTGGCACGATCCAGTTCACCGGGACGGTATCCACGCTCGGCACGGCGCGACTCTCGGTGGACGGCGGCGGGACGGTGATTTCCACCGGGAATTCTTCCACGGCAAACTCCGACAACTACCAGGTGCGCGTGGGCAACGGCACTCTCATCATCGGCGGAGGCACGCTGATCGGCCGGACCAACGTGGCCGGCCTCGGGCACGCCATCGACTTGGGGGTGGACCTGAACAACAACATCGTGAACGCAGCCTCCCGGCTCTACGCGAGCAACGGTGTCACGATATCCAACTCGATCTACGTCAGCACGACCAACGGGCAGGCGCGAGTGATCGGGCAGCGGGACATGGCCTCCTCCAGCACCGCGACCTACACCGGACCGGTGGGATTGAGCAGCGCCGCGCTCACGATCGAGGCGGGCACCAACTCGACCGTCACCCTGAGTGGCGCGGTCACCAACTTCGCCGGCACCGGCAACGCCGTCATCAAAACGGGAGCCGGCACCGCTGTGCTCTCCGGCAACAACACCCACTCCGGCGGCACTTTCCTGGACAGCGGAGCGCTGCGGCTGAACAACGTGAACGCGGGGGGCACCGGCAGCATCGTCCAGTCGAACGGCACCTCCACGCTGCAGATCGCGGCCGGCGGCACCATCACGAACAACATGAGCGTCTACAACGTGGCGTTCGTGAACAACGGCAACACCCTCTCCGGCCGGATCACCAACAACAACGCCACCTACGATGTCGCCGCCGGCACCACGAACACGCTCTCGGGCTTCGTCACCGGCAGCGGCGGACTCACCAAGACCGGCGAGGGCGTCCTCAGCGTCACCGGAACGACCAACGACTATGCCGGCGCCACCACGATCTCGAACGGAACCTTGCGCGTCACGACCCTCGCGGATGCGGGCGCCGTCAGCAGCATCGGCACGAATGCGACGGTCAACTTCTCCGGCATGAACGCCTCGACGACCGTCCTTGATTACACCGGAGGCAACGTGACCACCGACCGCAGCCTGGTCTTCAACGGCGTGGCCACAAATGGCGAAGGCGGCACGCTGCGCGTCTCGAACTCCTCGACCGTCGTGACCCTCGACGGATCGGCCAGCGGGACCGGGCGCATGGTCGTGGCGGGCGGGACGGTGGTCCTGAGCAACACCACGACAAGCAACAGCTTTGCTCCGGCCAGCATCCAGGTGAGCAGCAATTCGACACTGCAGATCGCCGCCGACGAGCAGATCGGGAATACCACCGACCTCATCCTGAACGGCGGCACGCTCATCACCGGCACCAGCTCGGCAGGTTACGCCGAGACGCTCGGGACGTTGACGCTGTCTTCCAACTCGACGATCGACCTCGGCAGCCTGACTGGAGGGGCTGGCACCCGCAACCTCACCTTCGGCAACAGCAGCGCCATCACATGGGCCGGCACACTGACTGTCACCAATTGGCAGGGCGTGGCCGATTCTTCGGGGACGGCGGGACGGATTTTCTTCGGCGTGGGCGGCCTGACCTCGACGCAACTCGCCCAAGTTCAGTTCTCAGGCTATGGCACAGGCGCGAAACTGCTTGGCAGCGGCGAACTCGTCCCCATCCCGGAACCTCGCGTTTACGCGGCTGCCATCGCCCTGCTGGCCGCCATCGGCTGGCGTGAACGGCGCCGGATCCTGTCTCTCGTCAAGCCCAAGGCCCAGCCCGGCGTTTGATCCGTGGCGGCGAAGCGCTCGCCTGCCGCGCCGTGAAAACCTGACACGCCGCGCGCAAAATTGTTTTATGCTCAAGACATTGCGTCATACATGCACTTTCTGCAGAAAGTGCATGTGTTTGATAGTTGGCTCAAGCAGATCAATGAATGAGCAGCGGGGCGCCTCGTTTGCTTTCGGTGGTCCCCAGACGGCCTAGGGTCATGCGCACCGGCCTAAAGAGACAAGTCAGCGGACGCGCCAAGACCGCGACGGCTCAGCATTCTAGCCTGTCCTGCCGCGATGCTTCTGCGGTCGCGCCGGAGCCGGAGCTTGGAGTGAGCATTGGCCGCCAACCAACCGGTGTCTCGCCCCTCCAAACTTACAAAGGCTTCCACCAGCTGTCCGTCCGGATCCCTTCGGTAGCGGGGATCGTGCAGGGGCGCGGGAGAGTTTGAACTCGTCGGGCTGCGCAGGTTGGGCCATACACCTTGGTGTCATGAAACCCCTCCGCTTACCCTCGTTGCTGCTCCTTCTCGTCGCATCCTCGCTGCTGACCGGCTGCGGCTACAACCGGCTGGTCGGCCTGAAGCAGCAGACCGACAGCAGTTGGGCGGACGTGGAGAATGTTTACCAGCGGCGGGCGGACTTGATCCCCAATCTGGTGAAGACGGTCGAGGGGGCGGCTGATTTCGAGAAGACCACGCTCACGGATGTCATCAAGGCGCGGCAGCAGGTGACGACGGTGAAACTCGATCCGTCGAGCCCACCGGAAACGCCGGAGGCCATGGCGGCGTTCCAGCAGTCGCAGGATGCTTTGTCGGGCGCTTTGTCGCGGTTACTCGTCACGGTTGAGCGCTACCCGGAGCTGAAGGCCAACGCGAATTTCCAGAATCTGCAGGTGCAGCTCGAGGGCACGGAGAACCGGATCACGGTCGAGCGGAGGAAGTTCAACGAGGTCGCGCAGCAATACAACACGGCGATCAAGCAGTTCCCCACCGTGATCTACTCGGGCTTCCTAGGGTTCAAGGAACGGCCGTATTTCTCGGCCCGCGCGGGGGCGGACCAGGCACCGGAAGTGAACTTCAACTTCGGCGGCACGCCGGGGTCCTGAGCCGCTCCGCGCCGTGCCCCTCGCACGCTTCACGCTGCTGTCGGCCTTCCTGCTGCTGGGCGGCTTGACCGCGCCTGCAGCGGACCCATTGCCCAAGCCGCCGACGGACTACGTTCTCGACGCGGCCGGGGTGCTGTCGCCAGCGCAGAAGTCGGCCTTGGCGGCGAAGCTGGCGCAATTCGAGCGCGACACGTCGAACCAGATCTGGGTGTGCGTGCTGCCGGAAGTGCCCGCGGATTATGCCATGGAGGATTTCACGCAACGCACGGCCGAGGCGTGGGGCGTGGGACGGAAGGAAAAGGACAATGGCATCGTGCTCTTCGTCTTCCCGAAGTCGCGGGCGATGCGGATCGAGGTCGGATACGGTTTGGAAGGCGCGGTGCCGGACGGACTGGCGAACATCATCATCCAGGACGAAATGGTCCCGGCGTTCCGCGGGGGCGACCTGCCGGGCGGCATTGACCGCGGGGTGGACGCGCTGATCGATGCGACCCGCGGGGAATATCACGGGACAGGCAGGACAAAGGCCGAGGAGAAGGGTGGCGGCGGTCTGCCGCCGGACGCGCTCTTCTGGGTCATCTTCATCGTGATCCTCATCATCACGGTGCACCGGAACATGAACGGCGGCGGCACGGTTTACTCGCCACGCGGACGCAGGGATGTTTTCTCGCCCGGCTTCGGCGGAGGCTTCGGCAGCGGGGGCGGCGGATGGTCGTCGGGAGGCGGGGGCTCCAGCGGGGGAAGCTTCGGCGGCGGAGGCAGCTTCGGCGGGGGCGGCGCAAGCGGGAGATGGTGAGATGAAGACAGACGACTTTCTAAGCCGCATCGACGAGGCGCGCCTCCTCGAAGCGGTGCGCGCGGCGGAGGCACGCACCTCGGGCGAGGTGAGGGTGTTTGTTTCGCGGCGCAAACTGCGCGGAGCGGATGTGAAGACGCGGGCGCTGTCGGAGTTCCACAAACTCGACATGGACTCGACCGAGGATCGCAACGCCGTGCTTTTCTACCTCGCACCGCACGATCAAGCGTTCGCTGTCATCGGCGACAAGGCGGTGCACGAGAAGTGCGGCCAGGAGTTCTGGGAGGAAACCGCGCAGTCCGTGCGGCAGGCCTTCGCGCGAGGGGAGTTCACCGAGGGGCTCGTCGCGGGCATCCAGTGTGCCGCCGATTTGTTGGCGGAGCATTTTCCGCGCGCGGGCGGCGACCGCAACGAGCTTGCCGACGGTATGGTTCGGGATTGACGCGGCTAAGGCGTCGCGGGAGCGGCCGATTTGCCGAGCATCTTCTCGAAAACCTCGTAAATGGCCACTGCAGGCAGGCGCACAGGTTGCGCGTCCGCGGGCGGCTGCCATGCCGCAGGCGGCAGGCTGCCGGCGTAGTCGAGCTTGTCCACTTTGACGTCGAGTGTGTAGTCGCCCCCGCGGATGGTCAGGCGTGAAGGACGGAAGTCGTCGCCGATCCACGCGCCGACCGAAAAATCCTCGGCACCGATGGCATCGCGCACCTCCGGGAGCAGGCCGAAGTCGAGGACGCGGAGCCGCGGGTTCTCCTCGAAACCGCGGTCCTTCACATCGAACACCACGGGAAGGAAGGCGAGCATCTGGGCGTTCAATGCGAGTGGAACAAGCGGCGGTGCGGGCTGACCGGGATCGGCTGCAGTCGAAGGATCAATGCCGACCGCCGAGGCCAGCGCGCCCATGGGTTCGGCCGGCAAGGCCCAAACGGTGTTGCCGTCACGGCAGGCCGTGAGGACGGCGCCTTGGGCGGAGACGTCCACGCGAAGGTGGTCGGGCGACTGGAGCGCGATGCGGAAGCGCGCGCCTTTGGCCGCGGCGAGGCGTCCGGTGGCGTCGGTCACCGTGCATTCCGCGACAAGGGCCGCACCCGCCCCCTCCGTGCCACCGAAGACTGCGGCGGCGATCGGCGCGATGGTTTTGGCGAACACATCGTAGGGAGGGCCGTCGGCCGCCCGGGCGGCCAGCGGGAGAGCGAAGAGAAAGGCCAGACCCAGAATCTTGCACGCAACGCGGCGCGTCCTACTATGGCCGCGACCCATCATGCCCACGCCATTCATGCCGCACTTCCTCGCCGCAGACGGGCTGCTCTTCGCGTTCCAAGAGTCCACGATCGCAGGCCACGCGGTGGTGGCGGCGTTGTTTCTGGCGTCCATCTTCAGTTGGTCGGTCATCATCACGAAGTTCCGCATGATCCGCTTCGCGAAGAGGCAAACCGAGCGCTTTTTTTCCCTCTTCCGCCGCGACCGCAACCCTCTGCGGCTCTACGAGGCGGGGATCACGTTCGAGGGATCCCCGGCCTTCGAGGTTTACCGCGCGGGCTGTGCCGAGCTGTCGTTGCAGATGCTCGGCTCGCCGGATGTGGACGAAACCTTCGCGGCACGCGTCGAGGTGGCCGACCGTATCAGCCCGTCGCAGATGCGCGCCGTGAGCGTGGCCATGGAACGCGCCGTGGGTGAGGCCGGCCTCCGCATGGAATCGCAGATGATCATCCTCGCCACCGCGGTGAGCGGGTCGCCGTTCCTCGGATTGCTCGGGACGGTATGGGGCGTGATGGACGCGTTCGCGGGCATCGCGATCGCCGGCACGCCCAACCTCGCCGCCATGGCCCCCGGCGTGGCCGGGGCGCTCGTCACCACGGTGATCGGCCTGCTCGTGGCCATTCCGGCGATGTTCGGATACAATTTCCTCATCACCAGCCTGCGCGCGCTCATCGTGCAGACGGAAAACTACGCGGCGGAACTGTCGTCCGAGTTCGAGCACCGCTTCGTCAACTTCGACCAGAGAGGCTGACCTGATGAGACGCTACTCCGAAAGGCAGAGGGCATCGACGCTGTCCGAGATCAACGTCACGCCATTGCTCGACCTGGCCTTCGTGCTGCTGATCATTTTCATGATCACCACACCGCTGCTGGAGAACAGCATGGACTTGATCGTGCCGTCCAGTGCCACGGCGGACGATGCCGTGGACACCTCGAAGGTGCAGACGGTCTCGATTGACCGCAACGACGTGCTCAAGCTGAACATGGAGCCGGTCACCGCCGAGGCGCTCGGACGCGAGCTGTCCGCGCTGCGCGAACGCGAACCCGGCACGGCCGTGGTGGTCCGCCCGCACCGCGACCTGCCGGTGCAGAAATTCATTTCCGTGATGGACGTGATCCAGCGCGCGGGCATCTCGAAGGTCGGGGTGATGACGCGGCCCGAGGAGAACTGACCCGCCATGGGCGAACCGCGTTTCCGGCGGACCGTGGCCGCCGTGGCCATCATCCATGCCTTGCTCCTCGGCGGGCTGGTGTGGTGGAGCACGCGCACCGTGAAGGTTCCGCAGGGCCAAATCACGTGGATGAACACGGCCAGCTTCGCGGCCCCGCCCGAGGTGGCCGAGGAGGAAGAGCCCGAAGAGCCAGACGCAACCCCGGAGCCGCAGCCCACGCCAGACCCGGAGGCCACGCCAGACCCGGCGTTGAGCGCAACGAAAAGCGAACTCCCCCTGCCCACCCCGAAACC
>CAZSUJ010000108.1:0-7637 GCA_964609925.1 uncultured Chthoniobacter sp.
TGGCCACGCAGGTGGCCGAGCAGGTGCACAAACTCGCGGCCTTCAAGCGCGGCCTCCACGCGTTGCCCGTCTATGGCGGCGCCTCGTTCGAGCGGCAGGCCTACGAGCTCAAGCGCGGGGCGCAGATGGTCATCGGGACGCCCGGACGCGTGATGGACCACATGGATCGCGGAACCTTGAAACTCGACCGCGTGAAGTTCGTCGTGCTCGACGAGGCCGACCGCATGCTCGACATGGGGTTCCGCGACGACATCCGCAAGATCCTCGACGCCGTCCCGGCCGAGCGTCAGACCGCTTTCTTCTCGGCCACGGTGTCCCCGGCCATCCGCAGCCTGATCAATCGCTACGCGCGCGACCCGGTCACCCTGAACATCGAGCAGAAGGAAATGTCAGCCCCGGCCATCGAGCAGTGGTTCTACGAGGTGCATCCGCGGGCGAAATTCGACGCGCTCCTGCGCCTGATCGATTTCCATTCGTTCCGCTCCGGTGTGGTCTTCTGCAACACGCAGCGCATGGTGGACGAGTTGGCCGACGACCTGCAGGCCCAGGGCGTTCCTTCCGACCGTTTGCACGGCGGCATCGCGCAGGCCCAGCGCACGCGGGTCATGAACAAGTTCAAGAAGGCCGGCTTCGAATTCCTCATCGCCACCGACGTGGCCGCGCGCGGCATCGACGTGAACGACCTCGAATTGGTCGTGAACTACGACCTGCCCTACGATCCGGAGGATTACGTCCACCGCATCGGACGCACCGGACGTGCGGGCAAGCGCGGCATGGCAGTGACATTCGTCAGCGGACGCGACCTGCGGAAGATCCAGTTCCTCGAGCGCTTCGCGCACACGAAGATCCGCCGCGGGACCCTGCCGACCGAGGGCGAGATCGGCGAGAAGCGGGCCGACGCGCTGCTGGGCAAAGTGCGATCGATTTTGGAAGACGGCTCATGGCGTCCGCATGCTGCAACGGTTGATCGCTTACTCGAGGAGGGCGTGGACTCAACCGAGTTGGCTGCCGCGCTTTTCCAACTGCTGGCCGGTCCGGTTGCGCCCGAGCCCAAGCCGGCCCCGCCCAAGCCCGTGCCCGCCGTCCCTGCGGCCGTCAAGGCGCCGCGTGCGAACGCCGCGCCACCCGCCGCGCGGAAAGCCGGTCCGGGCAAGCTTTGGATCAGCGTGGGCTTGGGACGCGATCAACTCGCTGGTCCGCGGGACTTGGTGGATCTGCTGGTCGAGGGTGCGGGGTTGGCCGCGCGCGAGGTTGGTGTGATCGATCTCGGTGAAAGCGCGTCGTTGGTCGAGGTTCCCGCCGCCTTCGCCCTCGGACTGTCGCCTTCGGGCAACCAGATGGAGACCTCGCGCGGCCCGGTCACCGTGGCTCCGTTGGCGGACCAACGGAAGAAAGGCAAAAGCCACCGGCCTCAGCCGCGGTAGGGCGCCCGGCGGCGGAGATTTTGTGCGCTGATCATGAGCATGACCGGACTCACGACCGCCTTCGGCCTCGGCTTCGTCTATTTCATCGCCTCGATCCCGGCGGGAGCTGCCGCGGGCGCGTGGCCTTGGGCGGCCGCCCTCGCGGCATGGCTCGGCTATTCCGCCGGTGCAGGCGTTGTCCTTGCCGCGGGAACCCCGTTGCGCAACTGGCTCGTGGCCAAACTCCGGATTCCCGTCACGCGCGATCCGACGAAAGTCGTCTGGCGCATCTGGGACCGGGCCGGGTTGGCCGGCCTTGGCCTCATCGCCCCGGTCACCATCGGTCCGCAGGCCGGTGCGGTGATTGCGCTTGCCGCCGGGGAGCGTCCGCTTCGAACGCTCGCCGCCCTATCGGCTGGCGTGCTGCCGTGGTGCGTCGCTTTTGCCCTGCTGACCGCGTTCGGCGTCAAGCTGGCTCGCTGAGGACGAGGTCCACCCGCTGGTCGTGGTCTTCGACCGGCAGTTCATCAAGGACCTGCGCGCGGAAGCACACGCCGACCTTGAGAACCCGCTTCGGCAGCCCCGCCAGCAATCGGTCGTAGAACCCGCGCCCGCGTCCCAAGCGGCGTCCGTCTGCTGTGAACGCGAGGCCCGGCACGAGAAGGATGTCGGCCTCTGCCGCATCGCGCACGGCGCACCGCAGCGGTTCGGGTTCCCGCACGCCGAACGCGCCCGTGCGCAGGTTGTCCGGTGCCGTGATGGCGTGGAATACGAGGTTCTCGGCCGCGACGCGCGGAAGCAGCACGGTCTTGCTCTCCGCCCAATCCCACGGACGCAGGTCCGGCTCGGATGCCAGCGCGGCGAACGCCGCCACGACACGCGCCTCCTTCCATCCCGCCAGTCCTTCAACCGCGCGTTGCAGCCCGCGGGAGCCCCGCCCGCGTCCGTCCTCGTCCATTGCGGCGAGGAGCGAGCGCATCCGTCGCCGCACTTCTGTTTTGTCCCCGTGGGTCATCCGGTTATGCTGCGAAGGTGAGTGCTGACGAATCGCCAGACAAGCCCGCGCGGCCACGCCGTCGGCGTCTGCTCACCGCCCTGAAACGTCGCGACAAGCCGGCCAACCACGTCGGCCTCAAGCCGGCCCAGGGCTGGCACCGCCGCAACTTCCTCGCGGAGGTCGTCTGGCCGAGCCTTTTCCAGAAGCGCCACGGATCACGCCTGACGCCGGAGTTTCCCGTGTTGCAGCCCGGACAGATCGCTCTCACGTGGATCGGTCATGCGTCATTCCTCCTGCAGACGCCGGACATGAACCTGCTGATCGACCCGAATTGGGCGCGCTGGCTCAAGGTGATCAAGCGCCTGCGCGAACCCGGCCTCGAGCTGACCGCCCTGCCGGAGATTGACGCCGTGCTGGTCACGCACGCCCATTTCGACCACCTCGACCGCCGCACCCTCCGCCGCGTGGCGAGCGAGCAACCCATCGTGGTCCCGCGCCACGTCGGGCGCCTCGTGCAGGGCCTCGGCTTCGACCGCGTCCACGAACTCGATGTCTGGCAGTCCGTGCAACTCGGTCCCGCCGAGGTCACGCTCACCCCAGCGCACCATTGGGGCGCGCGCATGCTGGCCGACTCGCACCGCGGGTTCGGCGGGTTCCTCATCCGCGTCGAGGGACGCACGATTTTCCACTGCGGCGACAGCGCATATTTCCCCGGCTTTGCCGAAATCGGGCGACGCCTGCCGGTGGATGTCGCCCTTCTGCCCATCGGCGCCTACGACCCGCCCAGCGGACGCGAGGTCCACATGACGCCGGAGGAGGCGTTGAAAGCCTTCGTCGAGATGGGGGCGGGCACGCTGGTGCCCATGCACTACGGCACGTTCCAACTCAGCTACGAGCCGCCTTGGGAGCCGCCGTCGCGCCTCATCGAATGCGCCGGGGCCCAAGGCCTCCTCGACCGCGTCTGCTTCCTGCGCGAAGGCGAACCGCGGGTTTTCTGACCTGCGCCCCCCCGTCAGGGAACGGAAAATCTATCAGTCGCCCTGATCAAGCGCACGCCGTCCGGGGTCTCCGTGCCTTCGGCGGGTGTGGTGAACACAACCCCGTGGTAGGGGAAAGCGTAGCAGGGTCTCTTGCTGATCCACCCCTTCAACGTCATGAGGACCGTTGGAGCTGGCTGCGAACGAACCACCGACCAGAATTCGCCCGCGGGCAATTCGACATATCTGCTGCGTCTAGCTCGATGGATGAGCCACGCAATGAGAACGGCGAGCACGGCCAGGGCCGCAGGATTTATCTCGAGCGTCATCGTCAGGACAGGTGACGAGAGACTTGTATCTCCTTCTCGTCTGGAACGTCGAGACCCGGTGAATCAAGCGCCGCATCGCAGAGCCATGATGAGCCCGCTGCCGCGAACGGATCCTCCCCCGCGATGTATTCCCAGGAGCGTGTGCCTGCTTCGTCTTTCCGCCTCAGCGCTTGTCCAGGATCGCGTTCCACTCGGCGAGGCGCTTGGCCTGGGCGGCGAAGAGCTCGTCGGTGGGGTCGAGAATCTCGATCTTCTCGATCTTCACGTCCTGCAGCGGCTTGTCGTTCGCGCCGCTGGAGACCTTGGAGATCTTGTCGGCCACGTCCTGGCCCTTGGTCACGCTTCCGAAGACGGTGTGGCGTCCGTCGAGGTGCGGGGTGGGGGCGACGGTGATGAAGAACTGGCTGCCGTTGGTGCCGGGGCCGGCGTTGGCCATGGAGAAGATGCCGGGCTTGTTGTGGCGGAGTTCCGGAGTGCATTCGTCCTCGAAGCGGTAGCCGGGGCCGCCGGTGCCGCGACGCTCGGGGCATCCGCCCTGGATCATGAAATTCGGGATGACGCGGTGGAAGATGAGGCCGTCGTAGTAGCCGCGCTTGGCGAGATTGAGGAAGTTGGCCACGGTGACGGGGGCCTTCTCGGCGTAGAGGACGCCCTCGATGTCGCCTTGGTTGGTCTTGAGGATGATGCGGATGTCTTTCATGGGCCCGGCACTTTGCGCGGCGGGCGCGAGGATGGCGAGGGCGAAAGCGGCTAGGATAATGGGGGTTTTGCTCATGACGCCCTTTCGGATATCCACACGGCGTGGCAAGGCAATCAGAAAACGCGGCGCTCCTCCGCGCCCATGACTACAATTGGCTGGTGCGGCGCTGGCGGATGCTGGCGCGGAGCCAGGGGTGGCGGATGCGGGAGTTCGCCCGCGCGGACGGCTTGCCGGTCTTCGCCGTCGAGTCCCACAACGCGGTCGGCCCGTCGCTTTACCTCTCCGCGGGCATCCACGGCGACGAGCCGGCGGGCCCCGAGGCGCTCATCGGCTGGGCGCAGGAGCGACGTCGGGTCCTGCGGGGCTGTGACTTCCTCATTTTCCCGTGCCTCAACCCGTGGGGATTGCGCAGCAATTCGCGCCTCGACGCAGCCGGTCGCGACCTGAACCGCGGCTACCGCGGCGCCTCCATCCCGCTCATCCGCGCGCAGAAAAAACTCGTGGGAGGCCGGAAATTCGACGGCGCCCTCATGCTGCACGAGGACTTCGATGCGCACGGCATCTACCTCTACGAGCTGGCGGGGCCGCGTCCCCATTGGGGCGAGAAACTGCTCGCCGCCGGCGCACGACACCTGCCCCGCGAGCCGCGGCGCCGCGTCGAGGGGCGGACCTGCCGCGACGGCCTCATCCGGGCGAGGGTGAAGCCTGATGCCGTCCCGCAGCACCCCGAGGCGTTCTTCGTGGGCTTCGGTCCCACGGAGCGCAGCCTGACTTTCGAGACGCCTTCCGAGTTTTCGCTGACCGCCCGCGTGGCGGCGCACCGTGCGGTGCTCGACGAACTTCTGCGGCTGGTGCGGGAGGGATAGGAAAAAGCATTCCCGCGGGGACCGGCCTGCGCGCATGATGCCGCCATGGTCTTCCTCACCGCCTTCCTCCTCGTGTTCAGCGGGCTCACGGCTTGCGCCCTGTTCACCCGCGCCGCCTTCGCGGTCACGGAGAAAATCGCTCGCGCCCCATGGGTGGATCTGTTCGTCAGCCTCTTCACCTGGGTGCCATGGGTCGCGGGGTGGTGGCTCTCGGGCTGGCCGGGCGTGGGGGCGGCTGTGCTGGCGCAAGTGGCGTTCCTGCACGCGTTCTGCGCCGTGGATCGGGCCCTGCGCGGACGGCCCGGCCCGACGCTCCAAGGCGCCCAAGCCCGTGTCCTCGGCCCGCTGCGCAACCAGCTTTGCCTGCTCGTGCAAACGCCGGCCATCCCCGTCTTCTGGGCCGTGCGGCTCGCCGAGATCCTGCTCTACCCTCCCATCGCATGGCTCGGTCGCCTGCCGACCTACAAGTCGTCGGAATGGGTCAACCTCTCGCGCCACAAGTTCGACGGCCTCGTCGGCCACGACCTGCTCTGGTGCTGGTATTGCGACTGGATGACCGGTCTCTGGTCGCTCGGCAGCGACATGTTGCGCAACATCGAGTCGTTCTGGTGTCCGATCCGCTTCTGCGACGACTGCAAGAACCGCAATGCGTGCGTGGATTTCCCCGACATCGCGAAGTGGGCGCCGGCGGACGGCCGGGTCGAGGATGCGGTGCGCGTTTTCGACGAGCATTACGACGGGCGCCGGCGGAACAGCTGGTGGGGCCACCCGGACCGCAAACAGCCCTAGCCGCACCCCGGGACCGGGGAATGTGTTTGTCCGGCGCCGCATTCGCGATTACGTTTCGCCCCCTTTTCACATCATGGAAATCTTCGTCGAAAAACAGCCCCACTGCCTCGCCACCCTGCGTGCCACCGTGCCGGTGCAAACTGTCAACGAGCGGGTGGAGCAGATCGCCACCGAATACCGCAAAGTCGCCAAGGTCCCCGGCTTCCGCCCCGGCAAGGCTCCCCTCGCCGCCGTGGCCCGGAAATACAAGGACATCATCGTGGAGGAGACGGTCAAACGGCTGGTCTCGGATGTCGTCCGCCAGGCCGCCAAGGACAACAACCTCACGATCCTCAACGCGTTCGATCTCAAGCACGGCGAGGTCGGCGGCGGACGCGACCTCGACCTGAGCGTGCAACTCACGCTCGAGCCGGAATTCACCCTGCCCGACCTCGAGAAGCTCGACCTTGAGATCCTCGAGGAGGTCGTGACCGACGAGCATGTCGAGGGCCAGATCACCCGCTTGCTCGAGCGCATGGCCGAGTTTTCCGACGTCGAGGGACGCGGCCTCGTCATGGGCGATTACGCCGTGCTCGATTACGACGCGGCAGTGGACGGGCAACCGCTCGGCGAGGCCTGCCCCGAGGCGCCTTCGACCATGAAGGGCGGAGAGGGGCTCTGGGTCGTCATGGCCGAGGACAGCCTCTGGCCGGGATTCTGCGCGGGCCTGCTCGGCGCGGCCCCCGGCGATGAGCGGGTTGTCGAAGTCGCGGTCCCCGAGACCGCCGGACTCGAGAGCTTGCGCGGCAAGACCATCCGCCACAACGTCCGCGTCAAGGGCATCAAGTCCCGCAGCGTGCCCCCGTTGACCGACGAGATCGCGCAGAAAGTCGCGGGCCGCACCGCCGACGAGCTGCGCGCCGAATTCCGGCAGCACCTCGAGCGTGCCGCCGTCGAAGAGACCGGGCGTCGCCGCCGCGCCGCCGGCATCGAGAAACTCGTGCAGGAAGTCGCCTTCGAGGTGCCCGCCTCCATGCTCGTCAACGAGGCGCGCCGCGTGGTCAAGGAGATCGTCGAGATGGAGCAGGCCCGCGGCCTCAGCGACGAGGACCTACTCAGCCGCAAGGACGACATCTTCAACCACGCGCACATGGGCGCGCAGTTCCGCGTGAAAGCGGACTTCATCCTCACCCGCATCGCCCGCGAACAGGGGCTCAGCGTGTCCGGCGAGGAGCTGTCCGAACACGTCGACTCGCTCGCGCGCCGGCTGAACATGCCGGTCGAGAAATTGGTGAAGCAACTAGTCAAGCGCGACGCGGTTTCCGCCGTCGAGGGCGACGTGCTGAGGGACAAGGCGCTTGATTTCCTTTCGTCCAAAGTTAACGTCAAGAGCCCCGCGGCCAAGGTGTGACCGGACTTCGCGCGGCACCCCGAATTCCATGACCACGACCTCCTCCTCCGCCCGCAATTCGATCCTCGTTCCCATGGTGGTCGAGCAGACGGGCCGCGGCGAGCGCAGCTACGACATCTATTCGCGCCTGCTCAAGGACCGCATCGTCTTCATCGGCACGCCGATCGACGACCACATCGCGAACCT
>CAZSUJ010000109.1:0-7446 GCA_964609925.1 uncultured Chthoniobacter sp.
CGAGGCCGCGGATCGAGCCGAGGAGTTGCATCACCGCGGGGCCGCTCGGCGTTCCTCGGGTGTGGCAGGCGCGGTGGAAGGCTATTCGGGCCTTGAACTCGCCCGGCCATTCCGAAATGCCGAGGCCGTTGACCAGGTAATCGCCCAACTCCCAGGTCCGTCCGCCCACGCTCTCGATCTCGGCGCGGTCGGGCTCGTGTTCAAATTCAAGCGTGGAGCCATGGAACATCATCGCGGCGCAGGATCCGGACGGAACGACAATGGGGTCGGACCCGGCGAAGACCTTCGCCGTGTGGCGCATGACCTGACGGGCGGCGGGCCACTGGCCGCAATTGAAAGCGGGCTGGCCGCAACACGTCTGGTTCTCGGGAAACACGACCTCGCAACCGGCGTGCTCGAGGACCTCGACGGTCGCCTGCGCCACATCGTCGAAAAACGCGTCGCACAGGCATGTGGCCATGAGTTGGACGCGGCGGCCGTTGGGTCTGGAGGCGAGGTTAATCATGCCGATGCGGTGAGGCGGGAAAAGAGCGCGGCTTTGTCATCCCACGCCGCGCGGTCGCGGGGCAGGAATTCGCCGATCTCGAAGGAGTCGCGGATGATCTTCCGCCCCTCGGCCAGCGAATTCAGGTCGCCGCACGCGATCATTTGCGCAAGGACGTTGCCGAGGGCCGTGGCTTCGGAAGGACCGGCCAGCACACGCAGGCCGGTGGCGTCGGCGGTCATCTGGTTGAGCAGCGCGTTGCGCGCGCCACCGCCGACCACGTGCAATGTGTCCGGCATGTCCGGCATCCAAGATTTCATGCGGAGCAGGTGGACGCGGTATTTGAGTGCGAGACTTTCCAGGATCACCCGGGTCAGCCCGGCCCGCGTCGAGGGCGGTTTCTGTCCGCTGTTGGTCATGGCGGCCGCCAGCACGGCGGGCATGTCGCAGGGGCGCGAGAACTCGGGCGCGTCCGGATCCACCAACTGGCCGGCCTCGGTGCCTGCCGCCTTCGACACGAGCGAGCCGTAATCCAGGACCTCGCCGCCCCGCTCCCAGTTGCGCTTGCACTCCTGAAGCAGCCACATGCCAACCACATTCTTGAGGAACCGCGTGGTGCCGGCCAACCCCTGCTCGTTCGAAAACTCGGCGGCGCCCGTGGCCTCCGTGATCAGCGGCGCGTCCAACTCCCGCCCGAGCAACGACCACGTCCCGGAACTGAGGAAGAGCGGGTTGGGCCCCGCCGCCGGAGCGCCGGCCACGGCCGAGGCTGTGTCGTGGCTGCCGCAGAGGATCACCTTGATGTCCTCGACGCCACCATCCTCGCCCCGCAGCGGCCCCGCGACCGTGCAGGGATCGGTGACCGGGGGCAGCAATCCAGGCGGAATGCCGAGCCGCCCGGCCAAGTCCCGGTCCCATTCATTCGTTCCGGCCTTGAGCAACTGCGAGGTGCTGGCGACGGTGCGCTCGACCAATGCCTCGCCGCTCAGCCAATAGGTGAGGAGATCCGGAACGAAAGCGATGCGCTTCGCCTGCCGCACCACTTCGGGCTGCCGCCGTGTTTCCGCCATCAGCTGGTAGACCGTGTTGAAGAACATCGGCTGGATGCCCGTGCGACGGTAAATTTCGTCCGGAGGGACAATCGCCGCCGCCGCTTCCATCATGCCGTCCGTCCGGGAATCGCGATACATCCAAGGCAGGCCGAGCATGGTTCCCCCCTCGCCGAGTAGCGCGTAATCCACGCCCCACGAATCGACGGCAACCGAGACGACCTCCCCGCCATGCATGGCGCGGGCCTTGGCTATGCCCTTGCGAATTTCGCCGTAAATCCTGAGCAGATCCAAATGCCAGCCATCCGGCAGCAGGATCCCGCCCGTGGGGAAACGCACCATCTCCTCGAGAACCAGCCGGGAGCCGTCGAAGAGCCCGGCCATGACCCGGCCACTCCCGGCGCCGAGGTCGGCCGCGAGATAGACCCGGCGGCTCATGGCTGGCCCCCGGCGGCGACTTCAACGCGCATGCCCTGCGCCGCGACCGCTTCGGCCACCTGCGGGGCCAGCGGCTGGTCCGTGATCCAAAGATCAATGTCGCCCGGACGCGCGAAAAAGTAGCTTGAGGCCAGGCCGACTTTGGCCGCGTCCGCCAGCACGATCACCTCGTCCGAGCGCTCGATGACCGCATGCTTGAGCCGCGCATGGACCTCTCCGGCATCGCTCAAGCCCCGCCCCGGGTCCACGCCGCGGCAGGAGAGGAATGCGATGTCCAAGTGGTAAATCTCGAGCGCCTTCTCCGCCGCCCAACCGCCCGTCGAAAGGGAGCTGGCCCTCAACATCCCGCCCAACAACACACAATCGACCTCGGCTTTGTCCGCCAGCGAGGTGGCGATCTGCAGGCCGTTGGTCACAACGGTCACCGGCATGTCCGGCAACGCTTCTGCCACCTGCAGAACGGTGGTGCTGGCGTCGAAATAGATGGTTTGTCCGGGCTTGATGCGGCTCGCAGCGGCGGCGGCGATTGCTTTCTTCCCGGCGATGTTCTGCTGCGCGCGGTCGTGAATGGAGAACTCGCGACGGTTGACTTCCAACCGCACCGCACCGCCATGCGACCGCATCAACATTCCCTCGGCGGCCAACTTCTCGAAGTCGCGGCGCACCGTTTCTTCCGTAACGCCCAAAGCCTGTGCGACTTGCGATGTGCGCACACTGCCCTGGGAGTTGACTCTTTCCATCAACCAGCGGTGGCGTTCAAGAGCGAGCATTGAGGGGAAGGCAATTTCAACCGTTATGCAGTATCAATCAAGCAAAAAAAAAGAATTGCCCAAATTGAAACGCAGATATAAACATTTTCGCTCGTAACCCACTCCATCTGAAGGAAACAAAATTTTGATGCACATGTCCAATCCAACAGAAACGGCGGAAGCCGTCTCCGGGCCGCAATTTCTCTCACCCGACGAACTCCCCCACCGCGTCCGCGACATCGCAACGCTGAGGGGGTTGGGATACTCGTTTCGTGAGATCGCCGAGCAACTGGATGTGACCCCGCAGGCCGTGTCGCTCATGCTCTCCCGGCACCGCCGTTCGTTGAAGTCCCTAAAGGGTTCCATCGACCTCCGAAGCCTCTCCGCGCGCGCCGTCAACGCCCTCGGCCGGCACGGCATATCGAACCGCGAGCAGGCCCGGCAGAAGGACGTGCTTCAACTGCTGCGAGGTGAGCGGAATTGCGGACGCAAGACGATCGACGAAATCTCTCGCTGGCTGACGGAATCCAACGGTGTGCCGCAGCACGATCAAGCCAGCACCGCAACCTAACTCCTCCCTCACCATGACCCCCCAATACAGTTTCGCGAAAGAAGCCTACGCCGCCCTCGGCGTGGATACCGAGCAGGCGCTCGGCGTTCTGGCCGCTCAGCCGGTTTCGGTTCATTGCTGGCAAGGCGACGATGTCGGCGGCTTCGAGTCAGCCGGAGCCGGCTCCCCGGGAGGCGGACTCGCGGTGACAGGGAACTACCCCGGTCGCGCCAACACTCCGGATGAACTGCGGGCCGACCTGCAGAAGGTCTTCGCCCTCGTTCCGGGGAAGCACCGGCTCAACCTCCACGCATTCTACCTCGAAAACGGCGGCGCCCGCGTGGACCGCGATGCCGTCGAAACCCGGCATTTCGAGGGCTGGATCGAATGGGCGAAAAGCCTCGGGATCGGAATGGATTTCAACCCCACCTTCTTCGCCCACCCGAAGGCGGCGGACGGCTTCACTCTCACGCATCGCGATGCAGGCGTGCGCGAATTCTGGATCGAACACGGACGCCGCTGCCGGCAGATCGGGGCCGATATGGGACGCGCGCTCGGATCGCCCTGCGTGACCAATGTGTGGATACCCGACGGCTACAAAGACCTGCCCGTGGACCGAACCGGGCCGCGGCAGCGACTCATCGAATCGCTCGACGCCATCTTCGCCGAGCCGCTTCCCGCCGCTGAGGAAATCGACGCCGTCGAGGCCAAACTCTTCGGCATCGGTTCGGAGAGCTACACCGCGGGTTCGCACGAGTTTTACCTCGGATACGCCGTCTCGCGGCAGAAGGCGGTCTGCCTTGATGCCGGGCACTTCCACCCGACTGAGACACTGGCGGACAAGATTTCTTCGGTGCTGCTTTTTGTTCCGCGCCTGTTGCTCCATGTGAGCCGCGGCGTGCGTTGGGACAGCGACCACGTCGTGCTGCTAGACGATCCGACGCGGGCCGTGATGGAGGAGCTCGTGCGCGGCGGATTCCTCGGTCGCACAAGCATCGGGCTCGACTATTTCGATGCGAGCATCAACCGGATCGCCGCCTGGATCATCGGCATCCGCGCCACGCAGAAGGCTCTCTTGCTGGCCCTGCTCGAGCCGACCGCGCAGCTGCGGGAAGCCGAGGCGACCGGGGATCTCACGCGACGGCTCGCCCTCCTCGAGGAAGCCAAGGCGCTGCCGTGGGGCGCGGTGTGGGCTGAATTCTGTGAACGGGCCGGTGTTCCCGCTGGCTTGGACTGGCTGGCGGAGGCGCGGAAATACGAGAAGGTGGTGTTGGCGGAACGTGCATAACCCAGCGAATCGGGCAGAATCCCACAAATTCAAAAAAAAGATCCTTGCCTTCCGGCAGGAATCACGTTTAGTCTCCCCGTAGTTCAGCGATGAGTTCCCCCACTCCAGCCCTCGACAGAAGCATTGTCGCCAACCTCGTCCGTGAGGTTCTTCTCCGCGAAGTCAGCAGCCCCGGCGCATCCGGGTCCACCGCCGCCCCGGCGCTCGTGGTCAACAGCTCGGCGCGCCACATGCACATCTCCCCGGCGAATCTCGAGGTTCTTTTCGGCCCCGGCGCGAAACTCACCGTCCACAAAATGCTCTACCAGGAGGGACAGTTCGCTTCAGAGCAGACCGTCACGCTCATCGGACCACGCAAACGCATCATCCCGAACCTCCGGATCCTCGGACCCTGCCGCGACCTCACACAGATCGAACTCGCGCTCACCGACGCGGTCTCGCTCGGCATGGACCTCCCCGTGCGCATGTCCGGCGACGTCGAAGGCACGCCCGGCGCCTACATCATGGGCCCCAAGGGATTCCTTGAGATGAAAAATGGCGTCATCCGCGCCGCGCGCCACGTCCACATGTCGCCTTCCGACGCCGCCCACTACGGCGTGAAGCACCTTGATTTCATGACCCTGCGCGTCGTTTCGAAGGGTTGCACCACCCGGTTCGACGACCTGCTCGTCCGAGTGGACCCCTCCTTCAAGCTCGAGGTCCACATCGACACCGACGAGGCCAATGCCTGCGACCTGGAGCGCGCCGAGCGGGTCGAGCTTTCGAAGCACTGACACTTCCCAATCCAACAAACAAACAATCCAATATGAACCAAGCAATCGGACTCATTGAAACCCGGGGTTACGCGGGGCTGGTCGAGGCGAGCGACGCCATGGTCAAAGCCGCGAACGTCGAACTCATCAAATCCATCCCCATCGGCGGAGCCATGATCACCACGATCGTCCGCGGCGATGTCGGCAGCGTCAAGGCCGCCGTCGAAGCCGGCAAGGAAACCGCCGCCCGAGTGGGCAACCTCGTGGCCGGCCACGTCATCCCACGCCCCGCGCCGGAACTGCTCGCCTTCTTCACCGCCTGAACCCCAAAGAAACCAAAACTATGTCCGGACAAGCACTCGGAATGATTGAAACCAAGGGCCTCGTGGCTCAGTTCGAAGCAACTGACGCGATGCTCAAAGCCGCCAACGTGGAACTCGTCGGCTGGGAAAAGGTCGGCTCGGGCCACGTCGCCGTCTTCATCCGCGGCGAAGTCGCCGCCGTGAAAGCCGCCGTCGAAGCCGGGGCCACCGCCGCCGGTTCCATCGGCGAAGTCATGGCCGTCCACGTGATCCCGCGCCCGCACGGCGACCTTGCCAAGCTCGGCAAGTTCATCTCCGGCAAAGCCGCCGCCAAGTAAACGCCCGCCCGTGCCCGAAGCCCGCCAAATCCTGGTCGCCAACCTCGGCAGCACCTCGTTCAAGTTCCGCTTGCTCGAGATGCCGTCGGAGCGCGTCCTGGCCAAGGGGGGATTCGAACGCCTCGGCTCGACGCGCGCCTCGTGGAAAATCCGCGTGGGGGACGGACCCGAGAAATCCGGCGAAGGCGACGTCACCACCCACGAGGACGCCATCCGCCTCGTGGACCGCGAACTCGGCGGACTCGCCGGACTCGCCGCCGTCGGCTTCAAGCCGGTCATGGCCCGCGGCATCTCGGGCACGCAGTTCATGGACGGACGCGTCCTCGCCGCCATGGAGGACATCGCGGCGCTCCTGCCCGCGCACAACCCGCCCTACATCGCCGGCGTGCGGCTCTTCAACAAACTCTACCCCGGCCTGCCGTGCATCGGGACGTTCGAGACCGCGTTCTACGACCACGTCCCCGCGCACAACCGCCGCTTTCCCATCCCGCTCGAATGGGAAAGCAAGTTCGGCGTCCAGCGCTACGGCTTCCACGGCGCCAGCCATCGCTATGTCAGCGAACGCTGTGCCGAGTTGAAGGGCACCGACCAGCTCCGCCTCGTCTCCTGCCACCTCGGCGGCAGCTCGTCCATGGCCGCCGTGCGCAACGGCCGCGCCATCGATTCCACCTGGGGCATGACCGCGCAGAGCGGGCTCCCGCAGAACAACCGCGCCGGCGACTTCGATTGCTTCGCCATGATCTACCTCGCGCGCGAATGCGGGCTCGGCTGGGAGACTGTGGAGAAAGCCCTCGCTTCGGAATCCGGACTCAAGGGCATGTCCGGCCTTTCCAACGGCGACATGCGCGACCTGCGCGCCGCGGCCGACGCCGGCAACCCCGACGCCCGCCTCGCCATCGGGGTTTTCGTCAACTCCATCCGCAAATACCTCGGCCAGTTCTTCCTCGAACTCAACGGCCTCGACGTCCTCGTCTTCACCGCCGGCATCGGAGAAAACAACCCCGACCTGCGCGCCGAGATCTGCGCGAACCTCGATTGCCTCGGCCTCGAACTCGACGACGCCGCCAACGCCGCCTGCCGCGCCACGGAGGCCGTCATCAGCACGCCCGCCTCGAAGGTCGAGGTCCGCGTCATCCCCACCAACGAGGAGATCGTCATCGCCCGCAACGCCTGGCGCCTCCTGCAGGAAAATCCGCAGCAGGCCGCCGCCTGAACCCTTTCCAGAAAAACCTCAACACCACACACACCATGCAACAAGCACTAGGAATGATCGAAACCCGCGGCCTCATCGCCCTCGTCGAGGCGACCGACGCCATGCTCAAGTCGGCCAACGTCGAACTCATCGGCCCCATGACCCAGGTCGGCAACGCCATGGTCACCGTCTGCGTGACCGGCGACGTCGCCGCCGTCAAGGCCGCCACGGAAGCCGGCCGCAATGCAGCCCAGTCGCTCGGCGAAATCGTCAGCGTCAGCGTCATCGCCCGCCCCAGCGCCGA
>CAZSUJ010000110.1:0-7428 GCA_964609925.1 uncultured Chthoniobacter sp.
AGCCCGAGTTGGGCCCACTCGCTGGAAATTTGCGCGCCGTTGCTGGCGGAAAGCGCGCCGGTGCCGCGGACGCCGACCACGAGCGTGTTCGTCATGGTCCAAGACCCGCCCGTGATGTTGACCGCGCCGACCCCGGTCACGTTCTGCGCGATGTAGCCGCTCTCGCTGAGGATCGAGCCCTGCGCCCCGATGTTCAGCGTGCCCTCGCCCGAGACGCCGACGAAGATGGCCTGCTTGTTCGACCACGTGCCGTTGAGGATGTTCGCGGTGCCTTTCGAGCCGGCGGCGAAGGCCATGTTGCCCTTGTCCGTGGTGAGCGTGCCCGCCCCTTGGAGGGTGAAAGTTCCTTCGCCCTCGGCCCCGACGTGCAATTCGCCGGTCAACTCCGTCAGACCGCCGGAGACCGTGGCCGTTCCGGTGGAGCCGCTGTTCCGGGCGATGAAGATCTGCGGTGCCTTCATGTGCGCGCCGTATGTTGTGAGGGAGCCCGCGCCGGAGAGCCCGAGCAAGATACTCTCCGAGCTGGTCACCGAGCTGTCGGCGATCGCCAACTCGCCGGTGGAATTCGAGAGCACGCCGACGGTCAGGCCGTAGGTGGTCATGGTGGCGGAGTTCGAGAGGTTGAGGTTGCCCGTGCCGCCGTTGCCCACCTGCGTCTCATTCGCCACGGTGATCGTGCCGCCGCTGCCCGACACCGTGCCGGTTGCGCCCGCGCTGTCGCCCAGAACGAGATTCTGCGCCGAGAGGATGGAGTTGGTGGCTTGGACTTCGCCGTTGCCTTGGCGGCCGACGGTGATGTCCACAGGCGAGCCCGAAACCTCGGCCTTCCACGTGCTGTCGCTGAGCTGCACAAGCCCCGTCGAACCCGCTGCGTATCCGACATAGGCGAACGTGCTCTGCAGCGTGGAGCCGTTTGTCAGGGTCACGGTGCCGCTGCCCTCGTAGCCGATGTAGGTGGTGAAGGGCGAAAGGTATCCTCCATCCGCGGTCACCACGCCGGTCGCGTTGGACGCATAGCCGACATAGAGGTCGGCGGCTGCCGCCATCTGGGCCTGCGAGCCGACGGTCAGCGTGCCCGAGCCGAACGTGCCCAGGTAGACGTTGTCCGGGGTGAAATACGACAGGATCCCCGGAAGAACGGCGTAAGTGCTGCCTCCCCCGATGCTCGTGTTCGCCACGTCGGCGGTGTTGTCCGACTGCACCGTGCCCCCGTTGGTGATGATGATCGAATCGAACGATTGGGGCACCGTTCCTCCGCTCCAATTCGTCGCGACGTAGAGGCTCCCCACGCCGCCGATCCAAGTGGACTGGGCCGATGCACTGGCGACGAGAAACGAAGCAAGGGCCGGGGTGGCAAGCCGGCGAAGGCATCTCTGAAACAATGTAGGGCGACGCACCGGCCTCTCTTCCTCCACTCCTGACGGCCTGTCAAGCAACAGGCGACGCGGGATCACGGCCTCCGCGGCGGCCTCTCCGGCATCACTCCTTCTCGTCGCGCTGGAGGCGGCTGCTGAGCCAGAGGCTGAAGAAGAAGATGACGAGGAGAAGGATGCCGAGGGCGGCGCCGAAGGGCTGGTTGCGCGCCTTGGTGAACTGGTTGTGGATGACCTCTCCGATGGTCGGGTTGGCGCCGCCGCCCATGAGCGTGGTGATGGCGAACATGGCAATGGCCGGGACGAAGACGAGCATGATGCCGGCTGCAAGGCCCGGCTTGGTGAGTGGGAGCACCACCTGCGAAAAGACGCGGGCCGGTCGCGCGCCGAGGTCGTAGGCCGCCTCGATGAGCGAGCCGTCGAGTTTCTCCACGCTCGTGTAGATCGGCAGGATCATGAAGGGGAGGAAGTTGTAAACGAGCCCGAGCACGATGGCGAACGGGGTATACATGAAGCTGATCGGGGCCGCGGTGAGTTGCAGCCCCATGAGCACGGCGTTGAGCAGGCCCTCCTGCGAGAGGATGGAGATCCACGCGTAGGTCCGCACGAGGAAGCTGGTCCAGAACGGCACCATGACGAGCATGATGAGCGTCGCGCGCCAGCGGGGGTCCGAGCGCCCGATGAAGTAGGCTACGGGGTAGCCCAGCACCATGCAGATCACCGTCGTGAGGAACGCATACCAGACGGAGAGGAGCAGGATGTTGAACCACGTCCAGTCGAAGGCGCGGGCGTAGTTGTCGAGGCTGAACGAGTAGATGACGCGCCCGAGGTCGTCGCGTCCGCTGAAGCTGACGACGAGCAGCATGAAGACCGGCAGGATCACGAAGATCGCCAGCCAGCCCAGCATGGGCAGGATGCACAGCCACGGGCCGAGGCCGGGACGCCGCTGGTTGGGCGGCGGCCCGGCAATGGTTTCGGCCGCGATGGCCATCGATTACTGGGCTTTGAGGGTGGTGACGAGTTCGTCCACCTTGCCGGCCTGTGCGCCGATGTCGGTGAAGAGCTCGGCCTTGGTCACATCGAAGCCGGGCGGGTAGCTGGCCGGATTCTTGAGCTGCTCCTCGCCGAGCAGCTTGCGACCCTCGGCGTTCGGGTTGTAGTAGGGGAAGTCGTCCGAGATCATCTTGCTGATCTCAGGACGCAGGATGAAGTTGATGAACTGCTCGGCGGCGTCCTTGTTCTTCGAGGTTTTCGGGATGGCGAGGTTGTCCACGAACATGTGGACGCCTTCCTTCGGCATGACCCATTGGAACTTGGGGTTCTGGGCGTAGAGGATGGCGCCTTCGCCGCTCCAGACCACGCCGATGTCGGTGTCGCCGTTCATCAACGAGGTCTTCGGGCTGTCCGAATCATAGACCTTCACCTTCGAGAGCCAGTCGCGCAGGAGCGGCGTGACCTTGGCGAGGTTCTCGTCGGACATGTCGTTGACCGGGATGCCGGAGGCGGCCAGGCCCCAGCTGACGATTTCACGGGCGTCGTCGAGGACCACCACGCGGCCCTTGTTGCCCTCGGTGAAGACATCGGCGAAGCCGACGACCGGGCCGGGGATGACTTCGGAGTTGTAGACGATGCCGACGAAGCCGGCCATCCACGGCACCGAGTATTTGTTGCCCGGATCGAAGGGCATGTTGCGGAACTCCGGAGCGAGGTTCTTCAGGTTGGGGATCTTCGCGTGGTCGAGTTCGAGGAGCTGGCCGTCCTTGATCAGCGCTTGGATGGTGTATTCGCTCGGCTGGATGAGGTCGTATTCGCCGCCGCCCGCCAAGAGCTTGGCCAGCAGTTCCTCGTTCGACGCGTAGTTCTCCACCGAGACCTTGATGCCGGTCTCCGCGGTGAATTTGTCGATGACGGCCTGCGGCACGTATTCCGACCAGCAGAACAGGCGCAGGGTGGTTTCGGGTTTCGAGCAGCCGGCGAGGAGGGCGACCCCCAAGACGGCGACCATGGCTAGGATGCGGTGTGTTTTCATGATTGGTTTTTTCGGCTGAGAAGCTGGCTGCCGAGCACCAGGAGGATGGTGGCGGCGATGAAGAGGGTGCTCAGGGCGTTGAGTTGCGGGTTCAGGCCCACGCGGACCATGCCATACACCTTGAGCGGAAGCGTCTGCGAGTCGGGGCCGCTGGTGAAGATCGTGACGATGTATTCGTCGAACGACAACGTGAACGCCATCAGCCCGCCGGCCACGATGGCGGGCATGAGGTAGGGGACGATGACGAGCCAAAATGCCTGGAAGGGGGTGGCACCGAGGTCGAGGGCCGCCTCCTCGAGCGCCGGGTCGATGCCTTGCAGGCGGGCCTGCACGGCCACGAGGACGAACGGGAAGCAGAACGTGGTGTGGGCGATGATGAGTGTGGTGTAGCCGAGGGGGATGCCCATGGCCACGAAAAGCACGAGCAGGCTCACGCCCATCAGCACCTCGGGAATGACCATCGGGATGAGGATGAGCAGGCCGAGCATGCGACGCGCGGGAAACTGGTAGCGGTGGAGCAGCCACGCGGCGGTCGTGCCGATGAAGACCGAGAGCACGGTGGTGAAGGCGGCCACGACGAGGCTGTTCTGGAACGCGTGGAGCAGCACGCGATTCTCGAAGAGCATGCCATACCACTTCGTGGTGAAGCCGACCCATTGCAGGTTCAGACGCGAGTCGTTGAACGAGAAGACGACGAGCAGCAGGATGGGGATGTAGAGGAACGCGAAGACCGCCGCGGTCCAGCCGCCGAAGAACCACCGCTGGACCACCACGCTGGGCGGGAGCCAGTTGCGCCCGGTTGTCGGGGCCGGCGGAATGGCGTCGGTCGTGGCCACCCGCATGAAATGCGTTCTGCCGCCCGCGCAGGCCAGCACAAAATGCGTCAACCCGCCGTTTGTTTGCGGCAGGCCGTGACCGTGTTGCGCATGAGCATGGCGATGGTCATGGGGCCGACGCCGCCGGGAACGGGGGTGATGGCGCGGCACTTCGGGGCGACGGCGTCGAAGTCCACGTCGCCGACGAGGCGGTAGCCGCGCGGCGAGGAGGCGTCGTCCACGCGGTTGATGCCGACGTCGATCACGACCGCTTCCTCGCGCACGTGGTTGGCGCCGAGGAAGCCGGGACGACCGATGGCGGCGATGACGATGTCGGCCTGCCGCGTGACAGCGGGAAGGTCAGCCGTGCGGGAATGGGCGATGGTGACGGTGGCGTCCGTGCCTTTGCGCAGGAGGAGCAGGGCCATGGGTTTTCCGACAATCAGGCTGCGGCCGACCACGACGGCGTGGGCGCCGGCAGTGGCGATGCCGGAGGCGCGGAGGAGTTCGAGGCAGCCGAGCGGCGTGCAGGGGACGAGGGCGGACGGGTCGTCCATGGCCAAGGCGGCGACGTTCTGCGGGTGGAAACCGTCCACGTCCTTGCGGGGGTCGATGGCCTGAACGATGGCCGCCTCGTCGATGTGCGGGGGCGGGGGCGATTGGACGAGGATGCCGTGGATGGCGGGATCGGCGTTGAGTTGGCGGACGACGCGGAGGAGTTCGTCCTGCGTTGTCTCTGATGGCAGTTCCAGTTTGACCGAGTGCATGCCGAGTTCCTTGCACGTCCGGTCCTTCGAGCGGACGTAGGCGAGCGAGGCGGCGTTCTCGCCCACGATGACGACCGCGAGACCCGGGGTGATGCCGCGGGCGCGGAGGTCGGCTATGTCGGCCTTGGTCTGCTCGAGGCAGCGCGCGGCGATGGCCTTGCCGTCGATGATTTGTGGCATCGCGGGATTCTAGTCGGCTCCGGCGCGCAAAACCGATTCGATTTTCAGCCGCTCTTTCTCGAAAGCCTCCTCGTCGGCTGTGTCCGGGATGGCGACGGGCGGGTCAATGCGCACGTCGAGGCGCGAGAAGGGCATCGGGATGACAAAGCCGTCCCACGTCCGAAGGCGGCGGCACGAGCCGAACTTCGCGTGCACGGTCATGACGGGGATGCCTGCGCGTTGGGCAAGGTAGATCGGCCCCGGCCCGAGGACGTAGCGGGGGCCGCGCGGTCCATCGGGCGTTATGGCGATGTCGTAGCCGGCGGCGGTTTTCTCCAGCAATTCGCGCATGGCGGTGGCGCCGCGGCGGGAGCTGGAGCCGCGCACCGAGCCCATTCCGAGGTGGCGGGCGACGAGGCCGAGCCAGGTGCCGTCGCGGCTGGCGCTGGTGAGGACGAGGACCCCGGGGCGCCCGGCAGGATAGTGGCGGCGGAAGGTGGCCGTGATGGCGAGGATGCGGTTGTGCCAGAACGTGATGATCACCGGCCCCGGCGGCGGCGTGGTGGTGAAGCCGGACGGATCATCGAGCCGCAGCCGCACGGTGCCGAGGAGCGCCCGCAAGAGCAGGGCGCCCGCGGCGGCAGCCGCGCGCTGGGAGGGAGTGGCCTCGACTGGTGTGTGATCCATCGCGGCGGGAGACTGGCAAAGCGGGCGCGGTCCGCCAAGCGCCCAGTCCGGCGTTGACTTCATGGTCGGCGGGACCACAGTGACTTCACCTCCCATGAACACGCCCGGTAACGACAGTTGGTTCGACCGGTTGGTCGATCGTTTCAGCAATTCGAGGTTCTTCACGATCTCGTTCATCCTCCACGTGCTGCTGATCGCTTTCTTCGGCGGCACGGTGCTGGTCGAAGTGATGCAGAAGCCTTCGGATTTCACAGGCGGCCCGCACGGCTTCGTCGCGGTGCCCGAGCATCAGCCCGCGCCGCCGCGGCCGGACCAAGGCTTGCCGCCGGGCACGACCATCAATGTCGCCCCGCAGCCGTCTCAGAGCGCGCCGCCGCCGATCATCACCACCATCGGGCCGAGCCGCCTCGATTTCTCAGGGGACTTGCTCCCGACGCCTGCGGGCATCCCGGCCATTGCGCCGACGATGCCAAGTGCGCCGACGGCACCCCAACCGGGTTCCACGCGTTTGGATGCCAGTGCGGCCGGGCAGATCGGCGAATTCACCAAGGGCTGGGGCACGGACACCGGTGGCGGCGTCGGCACGCGTCAGCGGGAGTTTGAATTCACCGCGTTCATCGCCCGATACAGCGGGGGCAACTGGGACTCCGTCTTCCGCGTGCGCGACGGCTTCCCCATGGGAGCGCTGCCGAATCTGCTCGAGTTCATGAGCAAGGAGTCGCGCGACAAGATCAAGACCAACTACCGCAAGGTCGAGCCGGTCGCCCTCGACAGCGACAAGATCTTCGCCCCAGACCCCAGCCGTCCCGGCGGCGCGCCCTTCATCTTCTTCACGGGTTCACGCGACTTCGTCCTGACGGACAAGGAGGTGGCGAATCTCCAGAGATACATCCGATCGGGCGGCGCGATCTGGGGCGATAGCTCGGTGCCGGGGCGGGGTTCGGCGTTTGACATCGCATTCCGGCGCGAGATGAAGCGGGTGATGGCGGACAAGGACAAGGAATTCGAGCCGCTGGATGCGCGCGATCCGCTTTTCGCGAAGGCCGCGTATTTCCAGGGTGTCAAGGAGGCCCCGGCCGGACTGAACCACTATCAAGAGCCGGTGTATGTGATGCGGTATTTCGGCGAGATCTCGATCATCTACACAGCCAACGACTACGGCGACATGTGGGAGTTCGGCGTCGAGCAGAAGGACGGCAAGGACTGGATCGTCAACATCAACCGCAACGAACGCGGCGAGCGGATCGCCCTCGAGTGGGACCTCTACATCAACTCGGGCATCTACGTTCACAACGTGAACCCCAACCCGCCGGCGGCCTCGATCATGGACACCTACAAGTTCGGCGCGAACATGATCATCCACCTGCTTACGCGGTGGGAGGACAAGCTGCGAGGCGCGGCGAGGTTGTAGCGGCGTCTGGTGCGGCACGGCGGGCGCGCATGCTCCACGTGGGATCGTATGGCCATCCAGTCCGGCGTTGATTTCGCGGCCGGGGCGGACATATTTAACCACCTCCCATGGACCTCCCTGAAAAGCAAACCCTGGTCGAGCGGCTGATCGAGAAGTTCAACAACTCGCGCTTCTTCACGATTTCGTT
>CAZSUJ010000111.1:0-3853 GCA_964609925.1 uncultured Chthoniobacter sp.
CGGCGGCTTGATCGCGGAGCACCTCTGTCCGAACGTCATATGTGCACTTTCTGCAGAAAGTGCAAGTGTCCTTCCGAATACAAAAAAGCGGCGATTTTTTCGCTTCCGCGTCCCGACGCTCGGTGCGATGCCGGGCAATTGTTCTCGGCGGACGCGGCTCATGAGAACTGCTGCCATTCCTTCCGCAAGGTCTCCACGAGGTGCCGGAGCCGCACCGAGAGGCTGGCTTCGGAAAGAACTTTTTGCGCGGCCAGAGGGTCGCGAACGAGGTGCTGGGCAAACAAATCGCCCAAGGTTGCCGGGTCTTCCATTTCCCCCACGGCCTTGACGAAGGCCTCGGGCAGTTCGACCCCGCGCGAGACGAGGCCCGCGCAAATCTCCTGCAACTCCCGCCGCAGTTCGGTGCATGCCGCGGCATCGTCCACCACCGTCGCCAAGGGCGTGGCGTGCCCGACCAGGTAGGGCTCGGTCTGCGCGAAGCCCTCGAACTGCACGCGGCCGAGCCCTTGGAGGATGAGTTGGCTGGTTCCGTCCGGCTGTCCCACGCAGGCGCGCACGAGCCCGGCGCCGGCGACGGGGAAAATGCTCTCCTCGCCCGTGTCTGGCCGCACCATGCCGACGGCGAAGATGCGGTCGCCGTCGAGCACGGAAGCCAGCATCTGGCGGTAGCGGGGTTCGAAGATGTAGAGCGGGAGCAGGGCGTCGGGAAAGAGCGTGACGCCCGGCAGGGCCATGACCGGGATTTCCCTCGGAAGCTGGATGGCGCGGCGTGGCATGACGCGAAGATTACGCCGGAAACGCGGTGCGGGTATGTTTTTTCGCGGGCTTTTTCGCTTCTGACGGGGCGGCGGGTTGGCTAGCTTTCGAGCTATGGCAGAGACTCCCCGCTACGGCCGCATCGTGTTGAAACTCAGCGGCGAGGCGCTGCGGGAGCCGGGCAGCAAGGACAACATCTCGCCCCAGATCGTCAACTCGATGGCCCTCGAGATCAAAGAGGTGCTGGGCCTCGGCGTGCAGATCGCGGTGGTCATCGGCGGGGGCAACATCTGGCGCGGCCTCGCGGCGGCCCACCGCGGCATGAACCGCACCACGGCCGACTACATGGGCATGCTGGCCACCGTCATCAACGGCATGGCGCTCATGAGCGGCCTCGAGGACATCGGGGTGACCACGCGCGTGCAGACCGCCATCGAGATGAACAACGTGGCCGAGCCGTTCATCCTGCGCCGCGCCCTGCGCCATCTCGAGCGCGGGCATGTCGTCATCTTCGTGGCCGGCACGGGCAACCCGTTCTTTTCCACCGACACGACCGCGGCGCTGCGGGCCAACGAGATCGGAGCGGACGCGATCCTCAAGGCGACCAAGGTGGACGGCATCTACGATTCCGACCCGAACAAGAACCCGCAGGCGCAGAAGTTCGACCGCATCACCTATACCGAGGCGTTGCAGCGGAGGTTGCAGGTCATGGACTCGACGGCATTCAGCCTTTGCATGGACAACAAGATGCCGATAGTGGTTTTCAACATGTCGGAACCCCGCAACATCAAGCGCGCCGTGCTCGGCGAGCCGGTGGGCACGCTGGTGGGCGAGGGCTGACGCAAGCATCATGGACGAGATACTTTTCACCGCCGAGGAGGGCATGGAGAAGGCCCTGGATTTCATGCGCCACGAATTCTCCAGCGTGCGCACGGGCAAGGCCTCGCCGGCCCTTGTCGAGGGCATCGACGTCGAGGCCTACGGCTCGACGATGAAGCTCAAGCAGCTCGCCCTCATCACCTCGCCCGAGCCGCGCCTGCTCGTCATCCAGCCCTTCGACCTCGCCAACGCCAAGCCGATCGAGAAGGCCATCAACGAGTCGAAGATCGGCATCACGCCCGCGGTGGACGGCAAGCTCATCCGTCTCCCCATCCCCGAGCTGAGCGAGGAGCGGCGCAAGGACCTGGTGAAGACGATCAAATCCATGGCCGAGGAAACCCGCGTGCGCATCCGTGCCGCCCGGCGGCACGGGATGGACGCGGCCAAGAAGATGCAGAAAGAGGGCGGCATCACCGAGGACGACCTCAAGAGCGCCGAGACACAGATCCAGAAACTCACGGACAAATACGTCGGCGACGTGGACACGCAGGTTGCGTCGAAGGAAGCCGACATCATGCGCGTCTGACGCGCCCACGAACCATGCGCCTCATCCTTCTCATCGCCATTCTCGCGTTCCTCGTGCCCGCGACCGCCCCGGCCGAAGTCGTCCGCGGCGCGCCGGACTTCTCCTGGCTCAAGTCGGGCGGCAACCGCGCCACCCTCAAGTCGCTGCGTGGCCAACCGGTCGTTCTCGTCGTCGCCCGCTCGCCGCGCGACCGCCAGTTCCGCAAGCAGGTGCGCGAGCTGCAGAAAACCTACCAACTCCTCGGCAACACGAAGGCCGTCATGGCGGTCGCCTTCACGGAGGAGCCCGGGCTCATCCAGTCGAACATTCCCTTCGTGATGGCAGCCGATCCCGCCGCCGTCGTGTCCTCCTACGGCGTGGCCGGGAACTTCGCCATCTTCGTCATCGGCAAGGACGGCAACCTCGACGAAATCTCCGACCGTGTGCTGCCCGGACAGCGCGTTCTGGACATCATCAACAACTCCTACGTTGTCCAGAGCAGCAACCGCCGCGCTGAGTAGCGCCGCGGTCCCCGCTTTTCTCCCTACCTCGCAGCCAGCACGGCTTCGGTGACCCGCAGGGCGCGGACGTTTCCCGCGACGGCGTGCACGCGGAAGATGCGCGCGCCGAGCGAGCGGCCAAGCGCGGTGAGGGCGGTTGTTGGTGCCTCGCGGTCTGCCATTTCCGGCGCGCCCGCCGCGGCGGAGAGGAACGATTTGCGCGAAACGCCGAGGAGCACGGGGTAGCCGAGCCGCGCGAACTCCGGCAGCGCGGCGATGAGCCGGAGGTTGTGCTCGACCGTCTTTCCGAAGCCGATCCCGGGATCGAGTGCGATGCGATCCCTCGCGATGCCGGCGGCCTCCGCCGCCTCCGCCTGCGCGCGCAGGAAGTCCGAGACCTTCGTGACCACGTCGTCGTAGGCCGGGCCTTGCTGCATGGTGCGCGGGGTGCCGCGCATGTGCATGAGCACCACGCCGGCGTCGGTCGCAGCCGCGACGCCCGCCATCTCCGGATCGCCGGTGAGGGCTGTGACGTCGTTGATGATGCTTGCCCCGGCCGCCATGGCGGCCTGCGCGACGGCGGCCTTCGACGTGTCGATGCTCAGCGCCGCGTTCGTTCGCGCGGCCAAGCCCTCGATCACGGGAATCACGCGGCGCAGTTCCTCGTCCGGCGGAACCGGGTCCGCGCCGGGGCGTGTCGATTCGCCGCCGATGTCGAGGATGTCCGCGCCCTCGTCGGCCAGCCGCAGCCCGTGCTCGATGGCCGCCTCCGCGCCGGCGAACGCACCGCCGTCGGAGAACGAATCCGGCGTGGTGTTGATCACGCCCATGATGAGCGCCTTGTCCGAAAGGTCGAACGCGCGGCGGCTGGTCCGCCAGATCATGCGAGGCGGATTCTGGCCGAGTGGCCGTGGGCCTGCAGTCCCTCGACCCGGGCGAAAGCCTCGACGAGTGGGGCCGAGCGGGCGAGCGCGGCGCGGTCGAGTTCGACCAAGCTGGTGCGGCGTTGGAACTGGTCGGCGGTCAAACCCGGAAACGACTTGCCCGCGCCGCCCGTCGGCAGTTCGTGGCTCGGGCCGGCGAGGAAGTCGCCCACGGCGACCGGCGAATAGCCGCCGAGGAAGATCGCCCCGGACGTCAGCAGCTTCGGCGCGAAGTCGCGCGGCCGCGCCACTTGCAGGGAGACGTGCTCGGAGGCGAAGGCGTTGGCCAG
>CAZSUJ010000111.1:3953-7426 GCA_964609925.1 uncultured Chthoniobacter sp.
CCGAAGAGTTGGCGCTTGGCCTCGACGACGTAGCTGTTGCCGGGGCCGAAGATCTTCGCGACCGGGCGGATGGTCTTGGTGCCGAGGGCCAGCGCGGCCACGGCCTGCGCGCCCCCGACGCGGTAAACCTCCGTGGCGCCGGCGAGGTGCAGCGCGGCCATGAGCGCGTTGTTGACGCGGCCGTCCAGTCCCGCCGGCGTGACCGCGACGATTTCCGGCACGCGGGCGGCGGCGGCGAAGGTGCAGGTCATGAGCGCGGTCGAGACGAGCGGCGCCGTGCCGCCGGGAACGTAGATGCCGACGCGCTGGAAGGGATCAAAGCGCTCGCCCACACGGGCGCCCTGCGCGTTGCGGGCGGACCAGTTGCGGCGCAGGCTGCGGCGGGCGAAGTCGCGGATGTTGCGGTGCGCGGCGCGCAGCGCCGAGCGGGTGGGCGCGTCGAGACCGTCCCACGCCGCGCACAGTTCGTCGGCTGGCACGCGGAGGCCGGACGGCTTCAACCGCGGGCCGCCGAATTTTTCCGTGTAGTGGATCAGGGCCGCGTCGCCTCGGCGTGCGATGTCGGCGATGATGTCCGAGACGGTCTGGCCGACGGCGGGAGCAGTCGTGGCGCGGCGGTCGAGCGACGCGAGGAATTTTTCGTAACCCGGATTGCCGGGGCGGACGGTGCGCATGGGTGGGAAGATGGCCGAGGACGGACGGTCGGGCAACCCGCGGCTAACCCGAAAGGGAAGTTGAGGGTCTATGGTTGAGGGTTGAGGGACCGGCAATCTCTCAACCCTCATCCCTCAACTTCGCCCTCGGCGTTCAGCCGACCCACTGGAAGTCCACCGGCTTCTCCACGTCGGGGTGCAGGCTGTGGTGCACCGGGCAGGTGAGCGCGGCGTTCTCGAGCAGGATGCGCTGCGGGTGGTCCGGGGGAAGGGGCACGCGGATCGTCGTGGTCAGACGTGCGATGCGGCGCGGGGTGTCGGTGGACATTTCCTTCGTCACCTCGACCGTGAGGCCGGCGAGGTCGAGTTCGTGGCGGCGGGCGACGATGCCCATGAGCGTGGCCATGCAGGTGCCGAGGGCGGTGGCGACGAGGTCGGTCGGCGAGAATGATTCACCGCGTCCTTGGTTGTCCACCGGGGCGTCGGTTTCGAGGGATTTTCCGGACGGGCCGTGCTTGGCGCTGCAATGCAGGTCGCCTTCGTAGTTGATCTGGATCTTGACCATACCCGAGCGTCACCGCGGCCGCGCCAGCAGGGCGAGGAAAAACACGCAGCCGAGCGCGCCGGTGACGACGCCGACCGGGAGTTCGGTTCCGGAGAGCAGGGTGCGTGCCGCGAGGTCGGAGGCCACGGTGAGGAGGATACCCACGAGGACCGCGGCAGGGATGGAGGCGCCGTGGGGTGCGGCGACGAGGCGGCGGGCGATGTGCGGGGCCATGAGGCCGATGAACCCGATGGTGCCGCATGTCGCGACGGTGAGGGCCGCGAGCACGGCGGCCAGCGCGATGCCGCCGAATTGCACGGCGCGCACGCGCACCCCGAGGTGGTGCGCGCTTTCACCGCCCAGCGCAAGAAGGTCGAGCGGGCGGTGCAGGCACCATGCCGCGGCGAGGCCGGCGGCCGTCGCGGGCGCGAGGAGCGCGACCTCGCCCCAGCCGCGCCCGGCGAAGCTGCCCATGAGCCAGAACAGGATGCTGCGGAGCGCGGTGGGGTCGAAGCGGAGGATCACCGCGGTGGTGAAAGCCTGGGCGAGGGCACCGATCGCAACGCCGGCCAGGAGAAGGGAGGGCAGGTCGTTGGCAATGCGGCGGCGGCAAAGGAGGAGGACAAGGCCGGCCACGGCGAGGCTTCCGGCCAGTGCGGGCCAGACTACGGTCGAGACGCCGGCGGCGAGTCCGAGCACCGCGCCGAGCGCTCCGCCGGATGAAAGCCCGAGGAGATACGGTTCGGCCAGCGGGTTGCGGAAGATGGCCTGCAGGAGGATTCCGCCAAGGGCGAGGCTCGCGCCGGCCGAGGCGGCGAGGAGGACGCGGGGGAGACGGAGTTCCCAGAGCACCACGGCGGCGCGTTCAAGCTCCGGCCCCTCGGCGCCGTGGCGCAGAAGCGCCGCGAGCTTGGAGAAATCGAGCAGATGCGTCGGGCCGAAGCACACGCCGGCGAGGACGACGGCGAGGGTTGCCAGCGCGAGGAGGATCATGCGTGCGCCGGTGTTCATGACGTGAAGAACATGCCCGGCCGGCCGGTGAGGGCGTTCGTGGACACGCGCAAGGCGGCGCAGCCGAAAACCTCCTGCAGAATCTCCTCGCGCATCACCTCGTCTGGAGTTCCCGCAGCGCGGATGGAGCCGTTCGAGAGCAGGAGCATGCGGTCGGCGAAGGCGGCGGCGAGGTTGAGGTCGTGCGAGACGCAGAGCACGGCGCGTCCGCGTTCCCTCGCCAAGCTCCGCAGCAACGCATGCATGGCGTGGCTGTGCCCGGGGTCGAGATGGGCGGCGGGTTCGTCGAGGAGGATCACGGGCGCTTGCTGGGCGAGCGTGCGGGCGAGGAGGACGCGCTGCCATTCGCCGAGACTCAGCGAGCGGACGCTGCGAGCCGCGAAACTCTCCAGCCCGGTGTCCTTGATCGCGGCGGCGACCGCGGTGAAATCATCCGGCCCGGCGGGCGCGAGCAGATGGCGGTGCGGATGGCGTCCGAGCAGGACAAACTCATCCACCCTGTAGTCGAAGACGGGCGCCTCGGCCTGCGGTTGAGTCGCGCAGAGCCGCGCCCGCTCGCGCGCGTCCAGCGTGGCGGACTCGCGTCCGGAAATCCCGACGTGCCCGGCGCTGGCCGGAACCAGGCCGGTGATGGCGCGGAGCAAGGTGCTCTTGCCCGAGCCGTTCGGTCCGGCCACGGCCAGCAGCTCGCCGGCGTGCAGCGCGAAGCTGACGCCTCGCAACACTTCGCCTCCACCGTATCCGGCGCGCAGGTCGCGGACTTCGAGGGCGGGCTTGTTCACGGTGTGTCGAGTCGCGCGGTGATGAGGCCCGGGGCAGCGAGGGCCTCCGGCCCGGGGATGCTGAAGGCCGCCGCGGGGAAAACGAGGACGCGGCCGCGCCGGACCGCGGTCAGGTGGCGGCGGACCGGGTGGGCGCGCAATTGGGCCAGGACGGCGTCCTCGCTGGTGCCCGCGTAATCGGCCACAAGAATGATGTCCGGGTCGGCCGCGAGCAGGAATTCCTCGCCGAGTTCGGGCCACGGGCTCCCGCGGTCGGTCGCGATGTTGTGCAGTCCCGCCGCCTCGAGGATCTCGTGCGCGTGGGTGCCGCGTCCCGCGCTGTAACCCGTGTCGGCCCCGAAAAGCAGGGCGCAGGAAAGGCCGCGATCGGCGATTGCCGGTGGCGCCGGCGTCCTCGCGGGCAGTTCGAGCAGTCCGGCAATTCGATCCATGGTCCCGCGGATGGCCGTGAGCGAGGACGTGTCCATGACCTCGACCCGCAGG
>CAZSUJ010000112.1:0-7225 GCA_964609925.1 uncultured Chthoniobacter sp.
ACGCCAACGAGGGCATCGGCAAGATCGGCAGCTTCATCTCCCCGCATGCCACCGACCCCGCCCGTCCCGTGATCGTCATGCCCTCGACCGACGGCGACAACGCGTGGGGCGGCGGTTCAAGTTCTTGGAACGAAGCCACGCCGCAGTTCTTCAACGGCTCCGCCGCCGCCGGCTACAAGCCGACCACGCCGCAGGACTTCGTCAATGCCCACGGCGCCGCCGCGCCCGTGGCCCACATCGAGGACGGCGCGTGGATTTTCCCCGAGATGGATTACGGCTCGCCCTACTTCCTCAAGTGGATCGAGCCGCCCGTGGCCAATGCCGCCATCGGCGCGACCAACGCCGTCCCCGGCACGCAGATCGACATGGAGACACCGGGCTTCGCGCTCAAATGGTTCAGCTACGCCCCGATCATGGCCGGCGCCAACTGGGTCGAGACGGCCGAGCAGATCCTCCGCGACGAGGGCGGCACGGTCGAGGCGTGGAAAATCCAGGCGCCCTACGATTGGAACGGCGCGTGGAATTCGCCCAACGACGTCGAACTCGCCTGGCACATCTACCTCGCCGGCCTCGACTCCGGGTTCAATTACTACGGCGGCCTCGGCAACGATGACGAGGTCAAGCCCGCCCTCGCGACCAAGCGCGCCATCGACCGCCTCAGTTCGTGGATGACGCCGCAGCGGCGCGAGAACGACCGCACGCCGCCCACCGTGCTCAAGCCCCAGCGCTTCCCCTACAACCCCGGCAGCTGGACCTTCGGATGGTTCAACCGCATCCCCGGCGGCGACACCAGCTTCCTCAAGCGCATGAACTCCGAGTTCTACGTCTGGACCCACGCCTACGACCTCTCCGGCATCCCCGACGGCAGCGTCGTGCTCAAGATCCGCATCGACAACGACGGCACCAACCCGCTCGCCAGCAACCAGAACGAAACCTACGCCGGCGGCGGCGAGGTCGGCTCGTGGGTCAGCATTCCCATGACCAAGCGCGTGCTGCCCAAGACCCGCACCGCCCTCAACGCCGCGGCCTCCAACGCCCAGATCGACTACTTCGTCTTCGACCCCGCGTTCTGGTCGAACCCGGCGCTGGCCGACTACTACTTCGCCAAGATCACGGAGACGAATCTCGCCGGCTTCCGCAACAAACTGCTCGACTACTACATCGAGGCGACCGATGCGAAGGGCAACGTCAGCCGCTCGGACATCCAGCACGTCTGGGTCGACGACTTCAGCGGCGCGGGCGGCGGCGGTGGCGGCAACAGCGACCCCGTGGTCAGCACGAGTCCGAACCCGCCGGTGGCCGGGCAGGCGGTCACGGTCACTTACAATCCCGTCGGACGGAACCTCGCCGCCGCCACCAACGTCAACATCCACCACGGCTACAACGGCGCCAACTGGACCGCCGTGCCCGGTGTGGCCATGACCAAGACCGGCACGAATTGGACCTATTCCTACACCGTTCCCGCCAACGCGACGACCCTCGCCATGGTCTTCAACAACAACGCCGGCACGTGGGACAACAACGGCGGCGGCAACTGGAACTTCTCCGTCACCAACCAGCCCGCCCCGACCGAGCCCCCGTCTGCGCCGACCGGACTGGCCGGCTCATCCGAATCCAGCAGCGAAGTGCTCCTCTCGTGGAACGCCGCTTCCACCGCGACGAGCTACAAAGTCTTCCGCAACGGCGGCGGTTCCCCCGTGGCCACGGTGCAAGGCACGTCCTTTGTCGATACCGGCCTCACTCCCGAGACGACCTACAGCTATCGTGTCATCGCATCGAACGCCGCCGGCGACTCGACGCTGTCCGACCCCGTGAGCGTGACCACATGGTTCGCCTCCGTGGCGTCCGACGGAATCCGCGTCACCAGTCCGTCCGCCGCCTCGTCGCTGCCGGCCGGGACCACGAACTATCTCTTCCTCGGCCATGCCGGCCGCCTCTTCACCAACGGTCTCGCGTGGACCAACCCGCTCACCGGCGGCTCGGGCAACGTGCCTTTCACCGGCGTGACCAACACCAACGGCTGGGCGTGGAGCATCGCCATTCCCGTCGCGTCCGGCTCGAACAACGTCACCTTCTCCGCCGCCTACAACACCAGTGGCACGCAGGTGACCGGTTTCGACAGCGCCACGAACTACAATGCGTGGACCAACGGCTCCACCGGCGGAACCGGGTTCGGCCCGTGGGCCTTCTCGTCCACCACCAACGCCGGACAGTTCCTCGCCGTCGGCAGCAGCAACATGAACGTCAACGCGACCAAGGGCTTCGGCCTCTGGGCCAACGGCGGCGGTGTCTCTTCCGCCCGCCGCAGCCTGCCCTCGGCCATGGCCCCCGGCGATTCCGTCGCCGTGCGCATCGACAACAACTTGGTCCAGACCGGTGGCCGCGTCGGCTTCGGGCTGGCCAACGCCTCCGCGACCAACCGCTTCAACTTCTCCTTCATCGGCGGCCAGACCACCTACCGCGTGGACGATGCCGCGACCAACCGCGACAGCGGCACGTCCTATACGGACGGCGGGATGCTCGTGACCTTCACGCTCACCGGGTCGAACAGCTACAGCCTCTCCACCGGCGGCAGCACCATCACCGGCTCGCTCGGCGGCTCGGGTCCCATCACCCAGCTCGTCTTCAGCAACAGCAACGCCGGCCCCGACACGCCCTACAACTTCTACGTCGGCGACATGACCTTCTCCGCCGCGCTGCCTTCGTCCGCCACCAACTCGACCAACGCACCCATCCTCACCGTGCAGGCCGGCGGTGTGACCGACGGACTCCCCGACGCGTGGTGGGAGCAGCACAACATCCCGCCGGGCGAGCGCGTGGCCTCGGCCGACCACGACGGCGACGGCTTCAGCAACGCCGAGGAATTCGCCCTCGGCACCGAACCGGGCAATCCGGGTTCGCGGTTCGCCATCCACCAAGCCGCACCGACCGGGAACCTCTTCACCATCTCGTGGTCCTCCGTCGCCGGCAAAACCTACCGCCTGCAGGCCCGTCCGAGCCTTGATGCGGGAGCATGGCAGGACGTCGGCGACCCGGTCACCGCAACCAACTCCACAAGCTCCACGACCCACGACGCCACCGGCCAGCACTTCTACCGCGTGCGCTTGGTGCCGTAGGGCCTTTGGAGTGCGGCGGCTTGACGCCGCTTTCCGTCAATGGCCGCCGTCCACCGGCCCAACCACATCGTAGTCATCGGTCACCTTCACGCGGTCGACCTTGAATCCGTAGATCACCGCCACCCGCGACCTTTGGGCTGTGTGCTCGAACCATCGCGCGGAGCACCACCGATAATCCGCCGCCGCGCGCACCAACCCGTGGCGCAGCGCGTTCTGATGCACGTAATTCAGTCGCGCGAAATATGACCGCTCGAAGGTGATTCGCGTCTCGAAGAAGTTGTGCCAAACCTTGCGTCCCGGCGTCTCGTCCAGCCGGTTCACCCAGGCCCCGGTCTTGGTGTGCAGCGTGGACAGCATCCGCGAGAGCGAGGCGGCCGCCTGCTCCCCTGCCGGTGCCGATGCCACAAAGTGGTAGTGGTTGGAAAACACCGCCCATGCATCCAGGCCCCAGCCATGATCATGGCAGACGGTGAGCAAACCGCGTTCGAGCACGTCGAGCCGCTGCGTAGTGCGGAAGTGGTGCAGTTTCCGGTAGGTGCCCGCCGTCACCATGTAAGTTCCGGCCTCGCCGAGGCGATGAGGCGGGGCGTGGGGCCAGGGGACACGCTTGTTCGTGTTCGGGTCCGCCATGAGTTCGGACAGGCAATCGGATGAGCCAAAGCGGCGTCAAGCCGCCGCACTCCACAACAAAAATAGCTTCGTCGCTTGCACCAAGCTCACTGCGCGATAAATTGTTGAGTCCCCCATGTCTGAGACACCCCCCGCCCGTCGTGGCGGCGCGCTACGCGCCGCTTTTGTTGTTTTTCTGATCGCCCTGGCCGGTCCGGCCGTAGCCCAGAATCCGATCCATGTGACCTACCTCTGGCACATGCATCAGCCGATCTATTTCCCTTACGAATCGGTCAGCGCGACCGACAGCGCCGGGCGGTTCAACTTCAGTGTCCGCGGGGTCCACGATGCCCGCACGGGGTCCTACGGCGAGTGGCCGAAGAATGCGGTGCAGCAGGGGACCGATCTGCCCCATGCCGGCGTGCAGGTGAGTTTCTCGGGCTCGTTGATGGAGAACATGGACGGCCTCTACGGAACCGGCTGGCGCGAGCATTACCGCTGGGGACGCAACGGGCTGCGCACCATCCGCAACAACCCGCGCCTCGACGCCGTCGGCATCGCCTACCACCACTCGCTCATGCCGCTGACGACCAAGGAGTCCATGCGCATGCAGATCCGCTTGCACAAGGAAGCCTACAAGGAGGTGTGGAACACCGGCGGCTCCTACACGAAGGGATTCTGGCCGCCGGAGTGCGCGTTCGCCGTCAACATGATCCCGGCGCTGGTGGATGAAGGCCTCGAATGGGTCATCGTGGACAACGGCCACTTCGACCGCGCCACGCAGAACTACCCGTGGGCTCCGGCTTCGAGCATCCGTCCGAACAAGGCGGACCAACTCAACCCGGACCCCGCGACCATCGGCAGCCAGTGGGTGCAGCTCAACAACGTGTGGGCGCCGACCAAGGTCTCCGCCCCGTGGGGCTACCAGCCGCATTACGTGCAATACGTCGATCCGTGGAGCAATCCGACGAACCCGACGGTCAAGCGCATCATTGCTGTCCCCGCCGGCCGCTACGAAGGCAACGAGAACGGACGCGGCGGCTACGGCGCGTTCAAGCCGGAGAACGTCTGGACCACCCACATCGCGCGCAACAACAACCCGCAGCGCCCCATGCTCCTGCTCTGCCACAGCGATGGCGACAACTTCGGTATGCTCAACGCCGACGCCTACAACGGCCAGCACGGGAACTTCCTCAACATGGTGCGCTCGAACCCGAACTTCGAGCACACCTCGGTGCAGGACTACCTCGAACTCTACCCCGTCCCGACCAACGACATCATCCACGTCGAGCCCGGCTCGTGGGTCGGCATCGATGGCGGCACGCCCTACTTCGACAAATGGCGCGAGGACAACGCGCGCAGCGGCGAGCATCCCGACCTGTGGTCGTGGTCCGTCCTCGTGGCCGCAGCCAACCGCGTGATCCACGCCGACAGCCTCGAGAACAACTACACGATGAACGACGTGCGCCGGGGCATCACGCACGACACGGCCAAGGCCTGGCGCTACTACCTGCAGGCCGAGACGTCCTGCCACTGGTATTGGGACTTCGACCGCGCGAACCCGTGGGATGGCAACGCGACGCGCGGGGCGAACCTCGCCATCGCCGAGGCCAACAAGGTGCTGGCCCGTCATCCGGGCGTGGACACGGTCGGACCGACCATCTGGCCGCCGCAGCGCGACATCTACAACCCCGGCGGCAAGCACTACAACGAGTCCACCAACCAGCCGTCGAACTTCAACGTCTTCACGTTCGTGGACGACACCAGCGGCCTCGCCTCGGTGAAGCTTTACTGGCGCACGGACAACGACGGCGAGAACCCGATCGGCGAATACGACAACGAGCTGTTCGCCGCCAACCTCTCGAAGGTCTCGGCGTGGAACACCGCGGACATGACCGGCGACTTCTATCCTCCGGTCAAGGGCCCGCAGGTCCCCGACCCGGCCAACCGCGCCCAGCGCTACATGGCCCCCGTCAACGGACAGAACAACGTTCACATCGATTACTTCGTCGAGGCGACCGACACCAAGGGCAACGTCTCGCGCAGCGACATCGCGCATGTGTGGGTCGGTGCGGCCACCGGTGGCGGCGGGGGAGGCGGAGGCAGCCTCGTCACGGCCGAGCAACCAGTGGCTGGCGGTCCGGTCACCATCCGCTACGCCAAGGCCGGCACGCTCCTCGGCGGCGCGCAGGTGTTCATCCACATCGGCCACAGCGGATGGAAGGACGTCATCCTGCCCAATCCGGCGATGATCGATGGCGGAGATTTCTGGACTTACTCCTACCAACCGCCCGCCGGCGCGACCGAGATCAACTTCGCCTTCCGCAGCGCCTCGAACCAGTGGGACAACAACAGCGGCGGTGACTACCGTGCCACGGTCACCGGCGGCACGCCCGAGATCCCGGCCGCTCCGACCGGACTCAGCGCCACGGCCGCGGCCCACAACCGCATCAATCTCGCGTGGACGCCCGTCCCCGGCGCGACGGTTTACAAGATCCTCCGCGGCGGCACGCAGATCGCGACCAGCGCGACGGCGTCCCATGCCGACACGACCGTCTCGCCCTCCACGACCTACGGTTATGCCGTCATCGCGGGCAACAGCGCGGGCGATTCGGCGCCCTCGGTCACGGTGTCCGCCACCACCCCGGTGCAGCCCGTGGCGCCGCCGGATTTCGTTCTCTCCGGCACCGCGCGTCCCGGTTACCTGCTGACCGCGCCCGGCATGAAAATCCACGCGGCGGTCCGCGGGACCAAGCTCTACGTCGCGACGTGGTTCGCCGCGCCGGCCAACGGCAACGACCACTTCATCTTCATCACCGACCAATTGCTCGGCTCGGCCAGCGCGGCGCTCGCGCCTGCATGGAACAAGGCCGGACAAATCGCGTCCGCCACCAACAAGCCCTACCTCGCGCAGGAGAGCACGAACGGCTGGGTCGGCTGGTTCAATGCGCCCTCCGGCGCCACGGCCAACGCCAGCAGCGGCGGCAATGTCGTCGAGGGCGTGATCGACCTCGTGGACGCCTTCGGCACCATGCCCTCGACCATTTATGTCGCGGTCGCCGCCGTGCAGACGGCCAACAGCGGCGGGCTCGCCGCCCAGGCGCCGGCCGCCGTCACCGCCAACGGCAACATCGAGCCCGCCGAGTTCCTCGCCATTCCCGTGCCGTCCATCGCCGATTCCATGGGCGACCACCGCTTCGACCGCGCCGACCGCGACCGGCTCTTCCGCATCAAGGGACTGCGCAAGACCCCCGGCGGAGTCGGCATTGATGTCCCCACCGTTCCGGGCGTCCGCTACCTTGTGCAACACAAGACGCGATTGTCCGATGCAACCTGGACGACCACCGGCGAAATCACCGGCACCGGCCACGATGCACAGGAACTGCCCGCGGCACCCCCGCCCGCTTTGGCCGGCGAGCCGCAAGGGTTCTTCCGGGTCATCCTGGCCCCCTGATGTTTTCGCTTGCTCTTGCCGTGTTTCGGACCATGGTCGCCGGTGA
>CAZSUJ010000113.1:0-7077 GCA_964609925.1 uncultured Chthoniobacter sp.
AAAGCCCGGAGAGCAGGGCGATTGTGACAAAAACGTCACAATTCGTGCATCTGGCCTTCCGGGCCGGACGAAGCCTAAGCTGATACCCCGCCGTTGACCATCCAACTTCCGCTTCTCCTGCCCCTCGCCAGTGCGGCGCTCTACGCCACGGCGGCGATCCTCGTAAAGCTGGCCATCAGCCGCGGTGCGGACACCTGGTCGGTGACCTTCTTCAGCAACCTTTCAATGGCGGCGCTTTTTCTGCCGCTCGCGTTGTTCGCCCGGGACGGCTGGGATGCCTCCGCTGCGCCCGGGGGAGTCGCAGCCGGGGTGCTGTTCTTCGTCGGCCAGATCGCCACCTTCCGCTCTCTCTCGGCGGGGGACGTGTCCATCGCCACGCCGGCGCTGGCCAGCAAGGTGGTTTTCGTGGCCCTGCTCAGCCTGCTCGTGCCCGGCAACCGACCCGATCCGGACCTGTGGCTGGCCGTGGCAATGACGATGGGCGGCGTCGTGCTGTTGCATCAGGGCCCGCGACACGCGGCGTCGCATCCGCTGGCCACGCTCGGCTGGGCTCTGTTCGCGGCGCTGACCTTCGCCGCGGCCGATCTGCTCGTGCAGGTGGGCGCGCCGAGGGCCGGGTTCACGCTTTTCATGCCCGTGATGTTCGGCACGGTCGCACTGCTCTCGTTCCCGATCCTGCTGCCGCGGGTTCTGCGCGGCACCGGCCTGCGGGCTGGTTGGCACGCGTGGAGTTGGGGGGCGGCAGGGATCATCGTCCTGGCCCTGCAGGCCGGGGGCATGGCGGCGGCCATCGGGCTTTTCGGCAACGCCACCGGGGTCAACGTCGTTTACAGCTCGCGCGGGCTGTGGAGCCTGCTCATCCTCGGCCTGCTGGCCAGCAAGCTCGGCGTGAGCGAGACCGCGCTCTCCCGCGGCACCTTCGCGCTGCGCGTGCTCGGCAGCCTGCTCATTCTCGGGGCGGTCGTGATGGTGCTGCTTTGACCGTGTTGCCGCGGGCCTCGCGGACCAACCTCTCCACCGCCCCCGCCGACCACCAGGCCGGGAGGGCCCGCCAAAGCCAGCGCCGCACCTCGCCGTGCGAAATCTTGCGCGGCGTGAGCGGGTGCGAACCGTGCGAACCCTCCAGTGCGAGAGTCCGGAAACCGAGGAGCGCCGGCAACAGCGTCGCGTAGCGCAGGCGCCCCGAGCGGAGCTGGGCGCAATAGCGTCCGCCCGCGTCCAGCGCCTCGCGCGCCCGCTCGGTCCAACGAGGGACGTCCGACTCCACGATGTAAACGCGTCCCACCGCCGCGTCCATGGCGCGGTCGCGCAGGATATTGACGAGTTGCAATCCCTGGCCGTAGGCGCGGCCGAGCGTGCGCATGTCATCGGCCGGCGCGGTGGCGAAGCCCGGGAGACATGCCGCGCACATGTCGGTCCAGAATTCCCCGACGCACCCGGCCACGAGGTGGGTGTAACGTTCAAGTTCCGCATCGCCGAGCGGCGGGGCATCGTCGGTGAAACGTTCGAGGTCGAAAAGCTGACCCTCGATGATCGTGCGCAGCAAGGGTTCGAGCCGCGCCCGCCGGCCCGCATGGCCCGAGGCCAGGCGCGACCACAGGGCGGGCAATTCCTCGAGCAACCGCCGCTCCGCCGGGTCGCGCTGGGCTCCGGCCCAACGGGCGGCCACTTCCACGGGCAGGGACGCAGTGCCGAGTGACGCGGAAACGGCACGCAAGGCCGCCACACGCTGCGGCAATTCGAGGAGCGAGGAATCGGCGATGGCATCAGTCGCGCGCGCGAGCAGATAGCCGAGCGATGCCTCACCGCGCACCCCACCGGGCAGGCAGCGCAGCGTGAGGTAGAACGACCGCGACGTGCGGCGCAGGATCTCCGTCTCGGTCATGGCGCGGGGACGGCGACGAGCCGGATGCGACCGCGCTCGGCTGTGCCGAGGCCGACGGCTTGGGCGGACGGGAGCCATTCGGTCATCGGCGCGAGGGGCGGCATGCCGGCCTCGGCGCGGAAACCCTCGAGGATGCCGAGACCGATCACATCCACCGCCACCGGATCGCGCGACGCGAACAGCGCGCCGTAGGTGGCGATGTATTCCGCGCCGGGGAACGGGCCGCCCGCGTATTGAGGACGCAGCGCGTCGAGGATGGTCAGGACGACCTTGCCGCCGAGGCGCGGATCGGCGTAGGCCTCGGGCAGGTAGGGATCGCCGAAGTGCGGGGCGCGCGCGAGGCGCCGCCAGTTGTCCAGATTGTCGAGGACCATGCCGGAGATGGCGCCGTTGACGCCGGACGCGAAGTGGTCGGTCAACGCCGGGATGTGGACGACCTTGTCCACCCACGACGACAACACGACGGAAATATGGCTGCGGCTGCTCGTCTGGTCGGCCGAACCGCCGCGCGGATCGAACTCGCGGTCGCCCACGATCAATTTCCCCATCACCGCCGCGGTGACGAAGTCCTTCTCCGAATAGCCGCCCACGAGGTCGGTCGCGATCACGCGATGACGGCGGGACAATCCCCCGTAGCCCGCCCGTTTGACGTCCTTCCATTCGCGGTCCCAGATCACGATGCGATCGGGCGCGATGCCGGCCGCGACCAAACCGTCGGCCACCGCCGCGACCACCGACGGGTGCGTGGATGAAACCGGCGCGCCCGAAGCCGAGACCTTGATGCCCACCCGCTCGCCCGGCTTGACCAGCGAACCCCAGGCCGACGCGATGTCGTTCCGCCCGGTCGCGCGCAGCACAAGGGCGTCCACCATCCGCCGCACCGCGACGGAATCAACGCGTCCGCCGGCAACCGCATCGGGATCGCGGGCGAGCCACACCAAACCGTCGGGAACGGGCACAGGTGCGGGAACCGGTTCCGGCGCCGCGCGCAGGACGGACGCGAGGAGGAGCAGAACCAGGGCGTGCTTCACCATGAGACGACCGCCATGGATCCCTGCGAGATGGCGGCAGCTTCCTCGACCGTGATCCAGCGCTCCTCGTAGCCGGGGCCCCACGAGTCGGAGATGGCGAGCTCGCCCGTGGCGCGGTTGTAGCCGGTGATCAGGCAGACGTGGCCCTCGTTCGCCTCGCGCGAAAGCTTGCGTGCCTCGCGGCGTATCGGCTCGAGGCCCGCGGCCCAAGCGCTCCAATCGGTCACCTCCGCCCGACGCTTCGTGTGTTCGGTGATGCGGCGGTCGATGTCCTGCGACGTGTTGAGTCCCCACAGCACGGGCAAGCCGGCATCAATCCAGCGCGCGATGCGGTTCAAGTCAGGCTTCCCCGCCTCCGACTGCACCCGTCGTCCGTGGCGGCGCACCGTGTCGCCCACGGCCCAGAGCAGGTCGGGAATGGTCGTGCCGCCCCCGGGCCGCGTGTTGGCCGCCATGGCGAGAAGATACATGTCCGCCGGGACACCGATGTGCCGCAGCATGCGCTCCATCGTGGCCGGGACACAGAAGCCCTTGGGCCCCTGGTCCACCATCGGCAAATCGCGGAGGACAACATCGCCGTTGGGCCGGCGCTCGACCCGCTGCGCGAGGATCTCACGCAACTGGGCCGCGGGAATCCGCGACGAGGCAACTTCTTCATCGAGGCTGGAGGGCGGCACCACGCGCAGGGCCACGTATTCATCGCGCGCCGAGACGAGGAGGACCGCGTGGCCGTTCCAATCGCGGCGCTTGGCCCGCTCGTTCATCTTCCCGCCTTGGCTCGTGCGCTCGGGGACGGCCTCGCCGGCGATCTGCGCGAGAACCTCATCGAGCGCCGCCTCGTCCTCGGCGATCGCCTTCTTGTATTCCCGCATGGCCGCGGCGGGCAGTGTCTGCGTGCTGCGCCCCGGACCGGTGCGCGCGAACTGGCCGACCGAGTCGCCCTTGTTCGCGAAAACGATGCTGAGGGCGACCGGTCGGCCGCTCTCCGCGCTTAAGGCGATCGAATAGGGCCTGCGGCCGAGGACACGGGCGTCTTCGCGCGGATAAAGACGGTAGCTCGATGCCGTCGCGGTGCGCGACTCCTCGGGCAGACCGAGGCGCTTGGCCACGGCCGCGGCGTCCTCATCCCAGAGCGTGCCCGTCGCGGGGAAAAGCGGGACACCCCACGCTTCGTTGGCCGCAGCCGCATCCGGAGCGGCGGACCGCGCCGTGAAGGCGGAGGCCAGGAGGGCGATGAGCAGGAACGCCCTCATGCCCAGCGGGCGAGCGGCGTGATCGGGCGCACGTTGAGCGGCTTGACCTTGTCGTGGATGCGGGGCGCCACGGTCGGGCCGCTTTCGTAGCCGCGGGCCAGCATCTCAAGCTTGGCGTCGATGTTGTCCACGTAATGCAGGGCCACCGCCTCGGGCGTCTTGGGTTGCACGGGCGATCCGAACTCCAGTTCGCCATGGTGCGAGGCGATGAGATGGAGCAGGTGCAGCCGCACGTCCTCGCTCTCCGGCACCACATCTTTCCAGTCGTCGAGCGGCAATGTCTTCCAGAGCGAGTTGACCAGTTCGATGCCGATGTTGATGTGGCCGAGCAACTCCCCGCGCTCGTCGAACGGCATGTTGAAGCCGCCTTCCTCGACGCAGTTCTCCCACAGCTTGCCGCAATCGTGGAAAAGGACGCCGGAGAGCAGCAGGTCGCGGTTCAACGCAGCATTCGCCGCGCAGATGCCGTCCGCATAACGCATCATCTGCGCCACATGCTCGACGAGGCCGCCGCGGCGGGCGTGGTGGAAGAACCGCGCGGCGGCTGTGCGCCGGAAACGCGGGCCGAACTTCTCGAGGAAGCCGGCCGCCAGCGCTTTCAGCCGCGGGTCCTGCAGCGACTCCGCCACCGAGACGATGTGCGTGTAATCCGCCTCCTGCCGCGCGCGGAGGTCGGGCGGCCCGGCAAGGAAGTCCTCCTTCGCCTGCCCGGTCAGGGCGGCGAAACTCCACCTGCGAGCCTCGAGGCCGAAGGTCGGATGCAGGTGGAACTCTCCTTCGAGCCGCAGGCACGCGCCCGCGGCGAGCGACCGCGCGGCTTCGTATTGGCCGTTGTCCGACCACACGCGCAGCACGAACCGGTCGCGCGCGTCGCACAGCGGCACCTCGATGTAGGGCTTGCCGTCCCGCGACGCCTTTTCGACGGGCGCCTCGGCCACGACCGGCAGGGCGGCGCGGACCCATTCCTCCTTGACCGCGGAGCGCAGCGCGGTGATGTCGGTCATCTCGGCCATGGGCGACGAAGTTGCCCCGCTCTGCCGCGGGGCGCAAGCGTATCAGACCGAAGTGCGCGCCACTTCCTCCCACGCGGCGCGTTGGGCGGGCGTGAGGGCGGTCGGGAGTTGGACATCAATGACGGCGTAAAAGTCCCCGCGGGTCCCGCCGCGCTGAGGCATGCCGCGGCCGGGCAGGCGGAACTTGCGGCCGTTCTGCGTCCCGGTGGGAATCTTCAACTTCGCGCGGCCGTCGAGCGTCGGGATCGTCACCTCGCCGCCCAGCACCGCCTGGGTCACGGGCAACTCGACCTCGTGGGTCACATCGGATCCCTCGACGCTGAACTCGGGGTGACGCTCGAAGCGGACGCGCAGGTAAAGGTCGCCCGCCTCTCCGCCCCCGCTTCCCTCGCCCCCGATTCCGGCGAGCCGGATCCTCTGCCCCTCGCGCACCCCCTTGGGGATCTTGACCGTGTAGGTCTCGACCTTGCCCGATCGTCCGCGGGTGAAGGAAATCTGACGCGTGGAGCCGTGCAACGCCTCCTCGAGGGTGACCATGATGTCCGCCTCGGCATCCTGTCCGCGCAGGGGCATGTCCTCGCCGTAGAACGCGCTCCCGCGCCGCCCGCCGCGCGCCGCGCGGCCGAAGAACGCCTCGAAGAAGTCGCTGAAGCCCGTGCCGCCGAACTGGAATTCCTCCTCGCCCGGACCGCCCGCGCCGCCGAAGCCGCCGCCCGGCTGCCAGCCCGGGGGCGGACGGAACCCTCCGCCCGGCTGCTGCCAGTTCGGCCCGAACTCGTCGTATTTCTTGCGCTTGTCCGCATCGCTCAAGACCTCGTAGGCCTCGTTGATCTCCTTGAACTTCTCCTCGGCCGCCTTCTTGTCCTGCGCCAGGTCGGGATGGTGCTGCCGGGCAAGCTTGCGGAAGGCTTTCTTGATCTCGTCGGGCGTCGCTGTCTTGGCCACGCCGAGTGTCTTGTAGTAGTCGCGGAATTCCACGGTGCGCTGGTTTGTTCCGCAGCATAAATTCCCCCTCCGTCACGAGACGAACAGATTCCACCGCTTGGCGCGGCGGCGCGGGGGCGCTACGCTTGGCGGCCCATGTTGGACATCCGCCAGCTCCGCGAAACTCCCGAAACCGTCAAAGCCCTCCTCGCCTTCCGCGGCCCGGGGTTCGAGGTGATGATCGACGAAGTGCTCGCCGCCGACGTCGAGCGGCGCGCCCACGAGACCCGCTGGCAGCACCTGCAGTCCGAACGCAAGCGGCTGAGCAAGGAGATCGGTGCGAAGCGGGCCAAGAAGGAAGACAGCACCGCCCTCGAGGAAGAGTCGAAGACGCTCGGCGCGGAAATGGAGTCGCTGCAGGCCGCCGCCGCCGCGGCCGAGGCGCGGCAGAACGACCTCCTCCTCTCCATCCCGAACCTCCCCCATTTCGACATCCCCAAGGGCGCCGATGCCTCGGCCAATCCCGTGCTCCGCACGTGGGGCGAGCCGCGGACGCCGGACGGCGCGCAGGACCACGTGGCGATCGGCACGCGGCTCGGCTTGTTCGATCCCGAACGTGCGGCCAAGACCAGCGGCAGCGGGTTCATGTGCTACACGGGACCGGGCGCACGCCTCGAGCGCGCCCTCATCAACTTCCTGCTCGACCTTCACACGCGCGACCACGGCTACACCGAGATGAGCCCGCCGTTCCTGGTCAACCGCGCCACCATGACCGGAACCGGCCAGCTCCCGAAATTCGAGGCCGACCTCTTCGGCATCTCCGGCAGCGACCTTTTCCTCATCCCCACGGCCGAGGTGCCGGTGACGAATTTCCACCGCGAGGAGATTCTTCCCGCCGACGATCTTCCGCTGCGCTACGCCGCCTACACGCCGTGCTTCCGCCGCGAGGCCGGCGCGACCGGCCACAATTC
>CAZSUJ010000114.1:0-7046 GCA_964609925.1 uncultured Chthoniobacter sp.
GTCATCGGCGCCCGCGAGAACAACATCATCCGCCAGACGCCGCGGCAGAACGACGCCGTCAATTCCTACTGGATGTGCGACCACGGCCGCCTCAACTACGCCTACCTGCAACGCGAGGACCGGCTCACCCAGCCGCTCTGGCGCGAGGACGGCAAGTTGCAGCAGACCACGTGGCCGCGCGTCATCAGCCAGGTCGCGGAGAAACTCGCCGCCGTCCCGCGCGGCGCCACCGCCCTCCTCGCCTCGGCCCGCCTCACCAACGAGGAACTCTGGCTCGCCGGCAAGATCGCCCGCCACCTCGGCGTCACCCGGCACGATGTCGTGGCGCGTCCGCAGGAAGCCGACGGCATCCTCGTCTCGGCCGACGGCAACCCGAACACCCGCGGCGCGGAACTCCTCGGTCTCACCAAGGAACCCGGCGCGCACCTCGCGGAAATCGGCAACGCCGTCCGCTCCGGCAGCGTGAAGGCGCTCCTTTGCCTCGGCGAAGACCCGCGCCACCTCGGGCTCACCGCCGACGACCTGGCCAAGCTCGATCTCCTCGTCTGCCTCGACATCCTCCCCAACTCCGGCACCGCCGCGGCCCATGCCGTGTTGCCCGGCTCCGGCTTCGCGGAGAAGCGCGGCTCGATGGTCAACGTGAAGGGCCGCGTGCAGCGCCTCAACCGCGCCATCTCGGCCCCCGGTCAGGCCCGCGACGACTTCGAGATCCTGTCCGACCTCCTCCGCGCCCTCGGCGCCGAGGCCCCGCAGACCCTCGACGGCGTGTTCAAGGAGTTGGCCGCCGCCGTTCCCGCCTTCAACGGTATGACCCTCGCCCGCTTGGGCGAACACGGCATCCCGCTGGAAACCGCCGCCGTCTGATCCGCATCGCGCGTGAACCTGTAGCGGCGGTCTCCGACCGCCGACCACTCCGCCGGTGGGGACACCGGCGCTACAACAGACCCGCGGCCCAGCGCGCCGTCGGGAAAATCGCGCGCTAGAATTCCTTCGAACCGCCGATCTTGAGCAGGTGCAGCGCCGCGCCGCGGTCGCTGAACTCGCGGATGGCCTCGTGATGGTCGATCTCGATGGGCGGGAACGTGTCGTAATGCACGCCCACCACCTCGGTCGTCTCGACGTAGCTCGCCGCGCGCGCCGCATCCTCCGGGCCCATGGTGAAGCAGTCGCCGATGCACAGCACCGCGAACTTCAACGACGCGCTCTCGCCCACGAGCTTCATGTCGCGCGTCAGCGCCGTGTCGCCCGAATAGTAGAAGTTGCCCTTCTCGCTCTCGACGAGAAAACCGCCCGGGTTGCCGCCGTAGGTGCCGTCGGGCAGCACGCTCGAATGGAGTGCCGGCGTCATCTTTACGCGGCCGAACGGGAACTTGAACGAGCCCCCGAGGTTCATCGGGTGCGTCTTGGTCACGCCCTGCTTGCCCAGCCATTCGGCGATCTCCCAGTTCGCGATCACCGTCGCGCCCGTGCGCTTGGCGATGGCCACCGCGTCGGCCACGTGGTCGAAATGTCCGTGGGAAAGAAGGATGAAGTCCGCGGGGATTTTCTCGACGTCGATCCCGGCAGCGAGGGGGTTGGGGGTGATGAAGGGGTCGAACAGCAAGTGCGTCCCGTCCACCTCGACCCCGAAGCAGGCGTGTCCGTAGTAGGTCAATTTCATACGACTCAACCCGTGATGTAAGTCGGGGGAATTTTCATTGTCAAACCGACGCGGAGCGGACGCAATCACCGCCCCGCATGCGCCGCCTCCTGTCCGCCGCCGCCAACGCCTTCCCCGTCTGGGTCCTCGGCGCCACCCTCCTCGCGCTCTGGCAACCCCCTCTCTTCGCATGGTTCAGCGGCCCGTGGATCGTCTGGGGACTGGCCGTCGTCATGCTCGGCATGGGGCTCACGCTCGAGTTGGACGACTTCCGCGCCGTCACGCGCATGCCGCGCGCCGTGGCAGCGGGCTTCATCGGGCAATACACCATCATGCCCCTGCTCGGCTGGTCCGTCGCGCGCCTGCTCGCCCTGCCCGACGCCTTTGCCGTCGGCCTCATCCTCGTCGCCTGCTGCCCCGGCGGCACCGCGTCGAACGTCGTCACCTTCCTCGCCCGCGCCAACGTCGCGCTGTCGGTTGTAATGACGACCTGCTCGACCCTCGCAGCCGTGGTCATGACCCCGCTGCTCACCGGCTGGCTGGCGGGAGCCTATGTGACGGTGGACGCGTGGGGCATGTTCCTCACCACGGCGCAGGTCGTCGTCGCGCCGGTCGTCCTCGGCGTGCTGCTCCGGCGGCATCTCCCGCGGGTTGCCGACACCCTGCTGCCAGTCGGCCCGCTCCTCTCGGTCGTCGTCATCAGCCTCATCGTGGGCAGCATCATCGCCCAAAACGCCTCCGCCATCCTCGTCCACGGCCCGCGCCTTCTCCTGGCCGTCGCGCTGCTCCACGCAGGCGGGTTCGCCTTCGGCTACCTGCTCACGCGGCTGTGCGGGTTCGATCGCATGACGGCGCGCACGATCTCGATCGAGGTGGGAATGCAGAATTCCGGGCTCGGCGCCGTGCTGGCCAAGACCCACTTCGCCGCCGCCCCGCTGACCGCCGTGTCCTCCGCCCTCTCCAGCGTGTGCCACTCCCTCATCGGCAGCCTGCTCGCCGGCGTGTGGCGCCTGCGGCCGACGGACAACATCGGGCGCGATGATGCAGGCGGTCCCAGAGCAACAACCTGACGGAGCGGCGACTTAAGTCGCCGCCGCACGCTGCGCGGCACAGCCGCGTGCCCTCTCCCCGGAAGCGATACCGACCACCCATCGCCATTCCACCATACCGGGCTCCATCCCGGGAAGGGGCGGTCCGTCCGCTGACGGATCCGGACCGACCGGGTAAGCTCTTGGAGATTCGACACGGCGGGTCCGGAGACCCCGCCCTACCCAGCGACCATAAGTCTGGCAGTGAGTGGGTGTAAGCAGGCGGCCGGAGCCGCGGTTCGGATCGCCGGCAGCTGAAGCAGCCGCTCCGTCCGTAGGCGCTTGCCGCTGCGGGGCTTTTTGTTTAGCCAATGGTCTCTCCCCCCATGAAAAAGCCGCACCTCTCCTTCTGGCAGATTTGGAACATGTCGTTCGGGTTCCTCGGAATCCAGTTCGGCTGGGGACTCCAGATGGCCAACATGTCGGCCATCTACCAGATGCTCGGGGCCGAGGAGTCCGAGCTTCCCCTCCTCTGGCTGGCCGCACCCGTCACCGGCCTCATCGTGCAGCCGATCATCGGCTACATGAGCGACCGCACATGGAACCGCCTCGGCCGACGCCGCCCGTTCTTCCTCGTCGGCGCGATCCTCGCGTCCATCGCCCTCGTCTTCATGCCGAATTCCAGCACGCTCTGGATGGCGGCCGGCCTTCTCTGGATCCTCGACGCCTCGGTCAACATCAGCATGGAGCCGTTCCGCGCCTTCGTGGCCGACAAGCTCCCCGAAGAGCAGCGCAAGCAGGGCTTCGCCGTGCAGAGCCTTTTCATCGGCCTCGGCGCCGTCTTGTCGTCCGCCCTCCCGTTCGTCCTCACCAACTGGTTCGGCGTGGCCGGCACCGCGCCCGAGGGGCAAATCCCGCAGGCCGTCCACATCGCGTTCTACGCCGGCGCGGCCGCGTTCTTCTTCGCCGTGCTCTACACCATCGTGACCACGCCCGAATACCCGCCCGAGGACATGGCGGAGTTCGAGCGCATGAAGGCCGAGCACAAGGGCGTCGGCGGGTTCTTCCGCGAGTTCTTCCACGGACTCAAGACCATGCCCGAGACGATGCGACAGCTCGCCTGGGTGCAGTTCTTCACGTGGATGGGGCTCTTCTGCATGTGGATCTACTTCTCCCCGGCCATCGCGCGGCACGTCTTCGGCGCGGTCAAGGACACCCCGCAATACTCCGACCTCGTGGCCCAGGCCGGACAGTGGACCGGCGTGAGCTTCGCCGTCTACAACGGCATCTGCTTCATCTTCTCGTTCATTCTCCTCGCCCTCGCTCGCAAGTTCTCCGCCAAGTCCATCCACATCGCCTGCCTCCTGCTCGGCGGACTCGGCCTCGCCTCCGTCGCCTTGATCACGCAGAAGGAAGTCCTCCTCATCTCGATGGTCGGCGTCGGCATCGCCTGGGCGTCCATCCTTTCCATGCCCTACGCCATGCTCGCGAACTGCCTGCCCGCCGAGAAGATGGGCTTCTACATGGGCGTCTTCAATTTCTTCATCGTGCTGCCCCAGATCACCGTGGCCTTCGGCCTCGGCGAGCTGCTCTCCCACGTTCCCGGCCTCGATTCCCTCTGGGTCGTGGTCGGCGGCGGCGCCTGCATGGTCCTCGCGGCCCTGCTCACGCTTCGCGTCCGCTCGGCGGAGCACGCCGCCGCCTGAGAGGCGGCGTCGTTGGTTATTGGTCGCTGGTCATTGGTGGCAGCGTAGATGGGTCGCCGCCGCGACCAAACGGGCCTTAGCCACAACTCGCCGCGAATGCGGCGGCGATCAGTCTGCCCCCTCATCGGCGGGCTGTATCCGGGTCGTCGGTGGGATGTCCTAGAACCGAACACAATTGAGCCAGCGCTTGGCGGAACTGTGCTGAGGTCGGACGGCCGAGCAACCACTTGGTTGCGAAGGCGAGTTCGTCGGCGCTGGGAGTCAGGTCGACAAGGTCTGAGAGATGCCTCGGCCCACTTTTCGGATCAAGGGCCGCAAAGCACTTCAGTGCGACCAAGTCCAAGCGTGAACTGACGGCGATTTCCAACCTGCGACCGAATTTCTCACGCTGCGCACGACGCAAGATTCCCTCGGGAAGCCCGACCTTCTGCAAGGCCCTGGCCGCATCATTCAGCCAGCCCCGCTCGACACCCGTCTCCCGCGCGACCTCGTCCGCGCATTCGCAGAGCCACGCCGGTAATTCCTCCAACTCTTGGCCGCCGGTGTCGATTCCGAGTGCATCCACATCCGCCGTGGTCCGGGAGACCAAACCGGAGAGATTCAGCGCGGACCCTCCACAAACTAGCACGGTCACCTTTGGAAGATCCCGATCGTCGAGCAAGGAGCCAAGCTTCTGCAGGCTTCCGCGGATCGACGCGGCGCTGTCGAACATCAGCCGACCTCCCGGGCCGGGCGGAAGGAGCCGCCATGGTCCACGTGACCCTCACGCTTGAGGCGCACGGCGCGCTCACCCGGTTCCGGATAGCGCATCGGGTCCACCTGTTCGCTCACGGAAACAACCCAGAAGCAACCCCGGCGCGCATCCCAAAGACCCATGTTCGAGTTGCGTCCCGCTCCGGAATACCAGCGGCCGTCGGTCAACGCCGCGATCGGAAGGTTCATCCCGGACTCTCGGCCCCAGCGCTTGTTGGCCGCCGCCCGGGCCGCTGCCGTCTTCGCGGGGCTCGACCGCCGTCCGCCCATGCTCCCGATGCGCGCGTGGTAGGCCGAGATGACAGCGGCTTCCTTCATCCAACCGAATCTATGCGAAGCAGCTTCGCATGTCAATCGTGGCAAGCTGAGGGAAAGCAGGGCCGCCGCCTGAGCAGCGGCGGCGGTCATTGGTTACTGGTCAACGGTCATTGGGGTGCGCCTTGGCTCAAGCCAGGCACTCCGCCACCCGCTGATCACCGGCGCGAGAGGCCGCGCGGTGAAGCCTGCCGCAGGCAGCCCGAAGGGCGAACCGGAGCCCAGCATTCACGGGGCGAAGATAGCCGAAGGCAAACCCGCCGCGGCGGGCGAGGCAACACCGCGAACTCGCCGCGAATGCGGCGGCCCCTTTTCTCTTCGGGTGCCCCCTCGCGAACCTTAACCTGCCGCGGCATGCACCACGTCCTGATCATTCACGAGGTCGCCGACTATCCCGCGTGGAAGAAAGTCTTCGATGATGCGGCCGGCATCCGGCGCGAAGCCGGCGAGCGGAGCTATCAGGTCTTGAGGTCCCAAGACGATCCGAACCGCATCGTGCATTTCTCCGTCTGGACCTCGGTGGATGACGCCCGCCGCTTTTTCGAGTCCCCGCGCCTCGTCCAGATCCGGAAAGAGGCCGGGGTCAAATCCCCCGAGTTCATCTACCTCGAGGAGATCGAGGCCGGGACGCTGTAGAAATGCCGCCGCTCAAGCGGCGGCGGTCATTGGTTATTGGTCAATGGTCATTGGGATTTTCCCTTCCGCCCACTGAACACTCCTCTCACTGAACACTGAGACCCCGCCGCGAGTGCGGCGCTGGTCATTGGGTGCGCGCAAACCCGCCCCACCCGCGCCCTTGGCCTCGTGCCTATCGCCCGCTGAAGGGATTGACGATGCTCAGACCCTCAACGCCGCGGAAATCCTGCTCGTTGCGCGTGACCAAATCGCTTCCACACTCCAAAGCCGTCGCGGCGATGATGGCGTCACCCAGCTTCATCTTTCGCTTGCGCCGGAGACCACCAGCCTTGCGCAGGACCATCTCGCTCACAGGGTGCATCTGCAGTTGCGAGAAGAGGGCTTCGAAAAGCTGCTCGTCCTCCGGTGTGATGTCTTCATAGCCCAAAACCTCGGTGAGGCTGACCGCGGAAACCATCGTCTCGGGCGCCTCCAGCCATTCGTCTAGAAACTCGCATCCCGGCTGGGCTGCGTAGATCAGGATGTTGCTGTCCAGCAAACGGGCCATGCCTCAGCCCCGCCCCGGGAGACGCACATCTTCGCGAACTTCGCGCTGCCAACCGACCGGGTCGGCAATCTGGCGGAACGGGTTTCGTTGGCGGAGTTCGTGCAAGGTGGCACGCAAGCTTCCCGGAGCTGGCGCTGGAGTTTGATCAGCCTGCAGCGTCGCTTCCACCCGCACACGGAGCCCGTGCAGCGCCGGCGGCAGCGGCAAATGCACCGTGCCGTCCGGATCAGCATCAAGGACTGCCGTGATCGTGCTCACAAGCGCAGCATAGCGCGCCGGAACAGCCGCCGCAAACCGCGATTCGCCTGAGCGGTGGGGTTGGTCACTGGTTATTGGCCAATGGTCATTGGGAGGCTTCTTGTGCCCAGCTAGGCACTCCACCTACTGATCACCGGCGCGAAACATCGCGCGGGGAAGCCTGC
>CAZSUJ010000115.1:0-6789 GCA_964609925.1 uncultured Chthoniobacter sp.
AGCGCGCGTGGGCCCACATCGTCGAGGTGGAGAAACTCGGCGGCATGGCCAAGGCGATCAGCACCGGGCTCCCCAAGATGCGCATCGAGGAGGCCGCCGCACGCCGCCAGGCCCAGATCGACGCCGGACGCGAGGTCATCGTCGGGGTGAACAAATACAAGCTCGAGAAAGAGGCCGACCTCGAAATCCTCGAGGTGGACAACACCGCGGTCCGCGAGGAGCAGGTCGCGCAGCTCAAGAAACTCCGTGCCGAACGCGACAACGCCAAGGTCGCGGCCGCGCTCGAGGCCCTCACAACCGCCGCGCGTGACGAATCGGGCAACCTGCTCGCCCTCGCGGTCGAGGCCGCCCGCGCCCGGGCGAGCCTCGGGGAGATTTCCGACGCGATGGAAAAGGTCTATGGTCGCCACATGGCGGTCGTGCGCTCCATCTCCGGCGTCTACGGACGTGAGTTCGGCGAGGCCCAGCAGATCGCCGAGGCCCGCCGCATGTGCGCCGAATTCGAAAATCGCCACGGACGCCGTCCGCGCATCCTTGTGGCCAAGATCGGACAGGATGGACACGACCGCGGGGCCAAGGTTGTCTCCACCGCGTTCGCCGACCTCGGGTTCGACGTGGATATCGGCCCGCTTTTCCAGACGCCTGAGGAAACAGCCAAGCAGGCCGTCGAGAATGACGTGCACATCGTCGGGTTCAGTTCGCTGGCCGCGGGCCACAAGACGCTGCTGCCGCAACTCGTCGAGGAACTGAAAAAGCTGGGGCGCCCGGACATCCTGGTCGTCATCGGTGGTGTCATACCCGCGCAGGACTACGATTTCCTACGCCAGCACGGCGCCGCCGAGATCTTCGGCCCCGGCACCGTCATCCCCGACGCCGCCAAGCGCCTCATCTGCGACCTCGAATCCATCGCCCACGCCTGATCTCAGTGAGTGGCTGCTTTCGGATGGGTAGCCTTTTGCTGTAAGTCCTGACGAGCGCGCGGAGTGTGGAGCCGCCTTAGTCTGGATGTTGAAACCTGTCTGGCGGGGTTACGCACCCTGTTCGGCTCTCTTGGAATGGTTCACCAATTTGGCTTGCGACTCATGTTGCAAAGTCGGATCGTCCCGAAATGGGCACAGCAAAACCCCGCGTGGCCATTCTGGCCGGTGCCGGGCTGCTCTGCTTGGTGGCTCTTCTCTTGGTCGGTGTTCAATCGGTGCGATTGGTCAAGGATGTTGGAGGAGAGACCTCCTTCGTCTCGCCTGCGGTGATCGCCAAACCACTGCCTAGTCGTGGGCTTGCTCCCTCGGCCCGAGAAGGTGGTTCACCAGGGAGCGTTGCCGCCGACCTTGGAGGACACGCCTCGGTCTCCACGGACAAGGTCGAGGCCACGCTGGCGAAGGTCACCGCAGAGGTGCGCCGGGCTGTGACCCCTCTCGACGCGCTACAAGCCTCTCTTGATGGCAACGTAGGCGTGCGGCTTTTCGCGCAAAGCCCCGATGTTCGGCTTGTCACGCGCTTCCTCGACGATGAGGTTCGATTGAGTTCTGGGGATCCCGGTGGAAAGTGGCAGGTCGATCTGAGCGTGCGCGACCTGCCGCCGGCCACAGAGATCCGCTATAGTGGCACCCGGGTGGAGTATGTTCGCGGCCCGGTCATCGAATGGTATGACAACCGTGCTGATGGATTGCAGCAGGGGTTCTTTGTGCAGCGTCCCTTCGCAGCGGATGGAACCCTGCGCATTGAGGTCCTGGTGGATGGTTTGGTGGTTCAAGGACAGGGCGGCGACGCTGTCCGCCTTGTCACTACAAGTGGGCACGATGTCCTTACTTTTGGTCAACTCATGGCTTGGGACTCGCGCGGCCGCCCGCTTCCTGCGGTCATGGCGCCGATGGCGGGTGGTGTTGCCCTTACCGTGGCGGCCCAAGATGCCGTTTATCCCGTGACGATCGATCCGCTCATTGCCCCTGTTTACCAGCAAGTCACTGCATCCGGCCCGCCAAGCAAGGACCAGTTCGGTCGCTCGGTCGCTATCTCGGGTGACGTTGCAATCGTGGGTGCGCCGGACGACGATACAGCCGCGGGCGTGGATGCTGGAAGCGCATATGTCTTTACTCGGTCCAGCGGCACGTCGTGGACAGCCTCGGCGAAGCTGACGGCTCCCAATGCTGCCTCCGGGGACATGCTGGGAGTTTCCGTCGCGATTTCAGGCGAAACCATCCTTGTGGGGGCGGTCCCAGACTGGTGGAGATACTACCCGAACCAAGGAAAGGTGTGTGTTTTTGTTCGCTCGTTCGGTTCGTGGCTTCCGCAAGCAGTGCTCCAATCAAGTAATCCCGGTTACAATCCAACCTTCGGTTCATCCATCGCAATCTCCGGCGATACCGCGGTTGTCGGGGAGCCCGGAGCCAACGCCGCCCACGTCTATTTGCGATCGGGTTCTTCTTGGTCCCCACAGGCCCGCTTAACGGGCGATGGCGCGTTCGGCGCTTCACTGGCTGCCTCCGGAGATAGAATCATCGTTGGCGACCCAGGAGAGAAACACGCCGAAGTTTACTCGTCTGGCACAGCCTATATCTTTGAGCGCACAAATGCAACTTGGTCTCGGGTTGCCAAGTTTGCCGCGCCCGATCCAAAGGAATGCGAGCATTTCGGAGGCTCTGTTGCCCTCTCCGCGGACACCGCGATTGTCGGAGTGCCAGGAGACTCAGCCTACCCATACAAAGGAAGGGTCTTTGTCTATACCCGAAATGGTGCAACTTGGACTAATCAAGGCCTCTTGGTCGCAGCCGATGGGGAGGCCAACGATTCGTTCGGCGCTTCCGTCGCCCTCGTTGGGGATACAGCCATCGTGGGCGCGGTGGGGGACGACGCGGCATCCAATTCCGACGTCGGAAGCGCCTACGTGTTCACTCGCTCCGGCACGAATTGGACGCCACAGAACAAGCTAACGGATAGCGGCGGAGCCTCTTCCACGCTCGGTGCCTCCATCTCGATGGCAGGGCGAACCATACTAATTGGGGCGCCTGCAAACCATGGCTCCGGCGGCGGCAGAGCTTTCTTTTTCGAGGCAGACATGTTGCCGGCAAGTTCGGTGGTGGCCCCGGAGTTTTTCGTTTCCGACGGAGCAACCGGTGAACTCGCCTCCGCGCAGGCTACTTACGAGTTTGGCACTGCATATGTGGGTGGCCAGCTAACTCCATCTCGCACTGTGACCATCTCCAATCTTGGAACTGCCGCGCTCAAGGGGGTGCGGGCCGAGATAGTCGGGAGCAATGCTTCGGATTTTGAGTGCACCCAAGGGACTCGCCCGGATCTGGCACCAAACTCCGCAGTGGATGTCGCAGTTAGTTTCCGCCCACGGTCCATCGGACCAAAAGCCGCAGTCCTTCGCATTTTCAGCAATGACGCGGATGAAAGCCCGTTCGATATCGGTCTGCGGGCTGAAGGGCTCTTCGGATCGATCTCCGTTGATTCGGCTGCTCAGTCGGTTGCATCGGCGGGGGGAACTGGACGCTTCGTTGTGACTTCCACAACGGCGTGGGATTACACCATTGATGCCGATTGGGTCCGGTATACCAACGCGCCTATGGCTCCGGGGGATACCGGTCTCAGGCGCGGCGAAGCCAGATTCAGCTATGCGGTCAGGCCTAACACGAACGCCTTCAGTCGCTCAGCAACCATCACGCTGTTCGGTGTAGGTGCCGCGACGACCCACACTGTTACCCAGTCTGCGCCCGACTTCCCCGGCGACACCGACGGCGACGGGGTGAGGGATGAAGAGGATCGATACCCGGAGGATTCAACAAGGTATATCGACCGCTGGACAGTCACTGATCTGGGCGCCACGGCCGCTCCCGATTCTCCCTTGGCTCTCATGGGAGATTGGTGTGCTGCATGGACTGTAACTCCCTCTGGCCAGCCGCAGGTTACGTATTGGTCCGGAAATGCGTGGAGAACCGTGGCCTTCGAAAAAATGGCCTCGGTGGATCGAGCGAAGGGACTAGGGGCCGACTCGCCTTGGAGCATCCTGTGGTATGTCGGTGAGGACTCGAAGCTTTACGCCGCCTACATCAATGCCGGAGCTTGGGTTCATGCGATGATTCGCTCGGGTCCATTTGCTCGACTGCATTCAGTAGACCAGGCCCGCCACATCGTATGGCTGCGCCGCAGCGACGGGCAGGATGTCGGAGTGTATTGGACTGGTTTGGCATGGGCGGAGGCCGTTGTGCCTTCCGGCACGGCGGTTTCATACTCGGGCATTGATGGGAATCTTTCCCAGTTGGGCTGGCGGAGCGACGGAAGCTTGGAGGAACGCTACTGGAGCGGGAGTGCTTGGTTGACGCGGGATTTCGTTGGGAGGCGAGGCGCTGTCCGGTCCGAAGAGGCACGTGCTTCGCTCGGTTACGATCCAGGCTGGCGAACCTTGTATTACCCCACACCGGAAGGCGCACTTGGTGCGAGCACCCTGGCAGGACGAGCAACCGGCAAGATCTTTCCGGGCAAGGTCTGGCCGAGCAGTCCGACTTGGGTGGCGTCAAACGCTCATTGGGTATTCACTCGCGACGGCGTGGCCACGGGAAGCAAAGTCAGGCTCTTCTTCTTCAGCAACAACCAGTGGATGACCCAACTCGTGGCGCCCTACAGCGGATGGCGTGGCGATCAATCGGCGGCGAATTCCTTCGGCTGGTTGTATTACGTCGACCCTGTCACCGGAAGAATCCGCGTCATCCACTATTAGAGTTTTCCATCCGCTTTGGTGGATGCTCGTGTGTCGTGTGAGCAGGCTGAGCAATTCAGCAATAGGCGTGTTGTTGTATGCAAAGCAGTTCATCCTTGTGGCGCGGTTAGGTGAACCGCATTGGAGCTGTATGCGGCGCCCTTTCTTCGGAATGAGATTTGTGGGAGTATGTTCGCTTTGGAGATGCACCGATTGTGAAAACTGTTCTCGATACCGAGCGGGCTATGGTCTCCGATTTGGAGGAGGCAGCCGCGTTCGCGGAAGCGATCCGACGTGGTAATCCAGCAAAGCTCGCCCGCGCGATCACGCTGGTGGAAAGCACGTCGCCGCGCCACGCGGCGATTGCGGGCGAGTTGATGCGCCTGCTCCTGCCCGGGCTGCAGACTTCGATACGCATCGGCATCACGGGCGTGCCGGGCGTGGGCAAGAGCACTTTCATCGAGGCGTTCGGTTTGCACCTTTGCGAAGCCGGCCACCGCGTGGCGGTGCTGGCTGTGGATCCCAGCAGCGCGATCTCCGGCGGGAGCATCCTCGGGGACAAGACGCGCATGGAACGCCTCGCCCGCCATCCTTCCGCCTACATCCGTCCCTCGCCGTCGGGCGGTGCGCTGGGCGGGGTCACGCGCAAGACGCGCGAGACGATCACGCTCTGCGAGGCCGCCGGCTACGACGTGATCCTTGTGGAAACGGTCGGTGTCGGGCAGAGCGAGATCGCGGTGCGTTCGATGACGGATTTCTTCCTGCTCCTCGCATTGACCGGAGCGGGCGATGAATTGCAGGGGATCAAGAAGGGGATCGTGGAGATGGCGGACGCCATTCTCGTGACCAAGGCCGACGGGCTCAATGAATCGGAGGCCGCGAAGCTCAAGGTCGAATTGACCCAGGTGCTCCATCTTCTCGCCCCCGCAACGCCGGGTTGGCAGCCGAGGGTGCTGACCTGTTCCGCCCTGCGCGGGGAGGGGATCGGCGAAGTCTGGGACCTTGTGGCCGGCTTCCGCGAGAGCATGCTGGCCTCCGGCGAGTGGCCGGCCCGTCGTCTCCAGCAGGCACGGGAGGGACTCTTCGAGTTCGCGCGCGAGAACGTGATGACCGCCATGGCGCGCAGCGTCGCGGTCGGCCTGAGCGTTGATGATTGGAGCCAGCGCGTCAGCGGGGGCTCATCGAGCCTTCGGGACGCCGCGGCGGAAGTGGCGCGGGGTTTTCTCCGCGGCGACGGGACGCCGAGCTAAGGCGGTCACTCCGTAGCTATTCGTCCTGGCTCCTTCCGGGAAAAAGAAGAACGGCGCCGGGTTGCCCCGGCGCCGTTCGTGAATGAACTCTATCGCGGTTATTAGAACGCGAAGCGCAGGCCGTAGCGCCACATCAGCTGGTTGTTGGCCAAGCCATCAACGCCGCTGAAGAGGTAACGGGCATCGCTGAACAGACCGATGTTGTCCGTAACGCGATACTCGAGACCGCCGCCCACGTGGCCGAAGCCCTGACCGGCCATGCGATAACGACGGCCGCCCGGGATCTGGAGATCAGGAACGTTGCCGTAGTTGGCGCCGCCACCGACCATGAGGTAAGGGGCGAGGTTCCACTGGCAGATCGGGTAACGCAGGAAGAGGTTACCGATCGTGGCCCAGCGGGTGTAGCCGTAGTCGCCAGCGCTGGTCACCGGAGCGCCAGGGATGGTGTTCTGACGGACGCGGGCGCCGGCAGGCGTGGTGGTGTTGGAGGCCAGCGACTCGCGGCCGTAAACATCCTGTTCGATGCCGAGACCGAAATACTTCATGAAGAAGAAGTTGGCACCGATACCGCCGCCCCATGCGGGACGACCGGAAAAGGAGCGAACGTCGCCTCCACCGAAGACTCCGCTGTCATTGGCGCCTTTGTAGAAGTCGCCGAGACCGAACAGGTCGATTTGGAACTCAGTGTCACGGAACTTGCAGGGGTCTTCGACCTCTATGACTTCCTTGACCACTTTGCTGGGGCCGGCGAACGCCGTTGAGGCGGCGACGACAGCCACGAGACTGGTGATGATGTATTTTTTCATGGTTGTTATTGGGTTTGTTTGCGTTGCGGAGTTA
>CAZSUJ010000116.1:0-6681 GCA_964609925.1 uncultured Chthoniobacter sp.
TTGGCCTCGTTGAAGTTGATGCCGGTCGTGGTGCGGATCCAATCTTTGTAGGCGCTCGCCCGGCCGTGGTAGAAGCCGGGGGCGGGCGGGGCCACGCCGTAGGTTTCGCCGATGACCCAGAGGCGGCCGTTCTCCTCCATGAACATCGGTCCTCCGCTGTCGCCAGGTGCCGTTGCGCCCTCGAGGGGCAGTGAACCGGCGTTGGTTCCATCGTAGTTGAATTGAAGGCAGTTCCCGATGGTGCCACCCATGTTCGTCACGAGCGCCACACGGTTCATCGCGGCGTAGCGTCCTTGGAACGCCGGGGTCAATTCGTTGGCGTCGCCGGTGAACTGTCCGTGACGCCCGTAGCCGACGAGCCAGACGTCTCTGCCGACTTCGGACGAGCCTTGGTAGGGCGGAACTGCGGGATGGGTTGTCACCGGCGAGGCCAACTTGATCAGGGCCACATCGGAATCATTCCGCGTGTGGAACTCTGCGATCGGGCGGCTCGTTCCCTCGAGGAAGAACGTGCCGTTGGTCGCTCCGACGATGACGTGGCGCGCGGTGAGGACCCATTGGTCGCTGATCAGGTTTCCGGAACCTGCGCTGCCGGTGACGCTGACTATCCCGGTGCCGTTGAAACGCGCCTCGGCGGCGAGGTTGAGCGAAACAGTGGAGACGTTGCGGTTCGTGTTGGGGGCGGGATCCGTCATTGCCGGATTCCACGTGATGGCACCGGACGTGGCCGCGGTGGCGAAAAGTGCAACAACCGCACGCAGGCTCATCGGGAAATCTCCAGCCGCATGAAACGCTGCGCGTGCTCACCGACCGGTTGGGGATCGGCCACCTCGACAGGTCCTTCCGTGTTGTCAGCACCGGTGCTCGTCCACACCGGAGCGCCCCAGTCGTGCAGGACGGAGGTGGCGAACACTCGGTAAGTCAGCGCGGGATCGGCGACGCGACGGAACCCGAGCGCGAGGCGCGGTCCACCAGCCGAGTCACGCACTGCGGGCGCCGGCCCCGCGCCGGGCGTGAGCGGCGGGATGCCGAGGGCGTATTCGGCAAGGTTGGACAGTCCGTCGCGGTCCGGATCGCCGGACGGCGAGGAGTCCGCCCCGTTCCAGGCATGTCCGTCGCGCCAAGTATCGAAAGGATCCGGCGGCGGAAGCACCTCCAAGGCGAACGACTTGGTGGCCGTGGTTCCCATCAGGTCGGTCACGCGCAGGTCGAACATGGCGAGGCCGGCGGCGGCGGTGGTTCCGCTGATGACGCCGGACGGCGAGAGCGTGAGTCCGGCCGGAAGCGAGTGACCGGGCGCGAGGGACCACGTGAACGGTCCGAGTCCCCCACCCGTCTGGAGCACCTGTTGGAAGAGCGCTCCTTTGGCGAACGAGCCGAGGTTGGCGGGCGTGACGATCTGCAGAGCGGCGAGGTTCGAGGCCGAGAGGACGCGCAGGACGATGTTCTTTGGGAAGTTCTCCTCCCCGCCGGGCTGTGCCTGGAATCCGGTGTTCTCGAACGTGGTGCCGGCGGCGACGTAAGCCTGCCACGAGAGCGGCGCAAAGGTCCGCCGCGCGCCCGTGCCGGAGAGCGTGCCGTTGAAGAACGCGATCGTGGAGCCCGCGAAATCGAAGTCGGCCCGCCAGTCGGTGATGTTGACCGTGCTGTTGTTGATGAGGCGGAAGAAGCCCTGATAGTTCCCCGGCCACGCGTTGCTGAAGACGAACTCCAAGCGCGCGGAACCGGCCGGCGGCGGCGGTGGCGGCGTGGCGCCATTGATCACGCCGCGGGCGGAGTCATCCGTCAGACCCGCGCCGGACGCGGAGGTGAGCTGGAGAAAAAAATCCACCGCACGGCCCACCTCGAGAGCCCCGGGCAGGACGGGCACCGAGACCGTCCTGTTGGTCTGACCCGCCGCGAAGGACAGCGTGCCGTTGGTTTGTGTGTAGTGGACGCCGCCGAGGCCCTCCTCGCCGTCTTGCGTGGTGAAACCGACGCTGACAGGAACGGCGGCGGCGCTCGAGAGCGTGACGTTGAAAATCATGTTCGTGACGGCACCTCCCGCGAGCGGTTGGTTGACCGCCGCGTCGGAGACCGAGACCGAAGGCGGGGCCGCGAACGAGCCGTTGATCGTAATGTTCGCCGTATCGCGTCCGAGCGTCGCACCGACCGGCGACGAAAGCCGCAGACCGAAGACGCGAGACGAACCTTGCGGGAGCGTGCCGGCGACCACCGGGATCGAGACCGTCTTCGAGGCCTCGCCGGGATTGAACGTGAGCGTGCCCGAGGTCGCGGTGTAGTCCGTTCCCGCCAAGGCTGAGCCATTCTGCGTGGCAAAACCGACCGTGACCGCGGAGGCCGGAGCGACGGAGAGGGAGATGGAGACGACCGCGTTGGTCGTTCCCGTGAGGGGCTGCGCCACCGCTGCATCGGACACGGAGATCGAGGGTGTCGAACTCTCGACCGGCGGCGCGGTGTCGCTGACGGCGAGCGTGTAGGAGAGGCTGTTCGTCGCGGTGATGGTGACGACGCGGCGGGCCATGCCGGAGGTGAGCGAGGCGGTGGAGCCGGCGTTGATCGAGCCGCCGGCCGAGTTGAGTTGCAGCAGGAAGGACGAACCGTTCGGCCGTGTCAGCACGAGGCGGGTCGGACTGTTCGAGAGGACGGCGTCGGATGCGTAGGCGAGCGGAAGCACCTCGGTGAAGACATTCGTGTGCGTGAGGACCACGCTGACGTTCGAGGCGCCGAGCGTGACGTTTTTCTGTCCGAAGTTCGTTCCGCCGCTCGAGAGCGCGTAGCTGAGCGAGAGGTCGCCATTGGGCAGGTTCGTCACACCGGCGACGGGCGCGACGGTGTTCGTGCCGAGGCGGATCGTGCCCGGCATGTTGGCCGTTTCGTAGGTGACCGGCGTGTTGGTGCCGCGCGACGTGCCCCATTGGAACGCATTGTTGCTGATCGTGTTCGCGACGGGTTGCAGGGCGAGGCCGAAGGCGCGGTTCCACAGGAGGTTGAGGCCGTAGACCTGGCGCGGAATGCGGCGGTTGCCGAGGGCGAAGGTCGCGTAGTAGTTCGTGCGGTTTGCCGCGGCGAGGCTGAATGCGCCGGACGACGGCGTCGGATTGTGGAAGAGGCGGTTGACCGCATTCGTGCCGCGGCTCGGCAGTGCGGCGATGGCGGCGTCGCGCTGGGCGGCGGTCGGATGCCAGCTATTGAGGCTGACGCCGCCGGGCGTCGCCGCGTCGAAGACGAAGCCGGTGTTGTAGCTGTAGGCGCTCGGCACGGAGAGGGTGCCGTAGTTGCCGAAGCGCGCCTGCTCGGAGGCGCGTTTGGCGGCGAGGGATGCGGCGTATTCCGTGTCGGTGAGGGCGAAGGCGCGGGAGTTGGTGGCGAACTCCGCGATCGGGCGCGAGCGGGGCGTCTGCACGGAGTGCGACGTGCGGGTGTTGAGGCCGGCGCTGGTCAGGAAGGTGTTCGTGGCGAGCCCGGGCTGGAGGACGAAGTTGGCCGCGAGCCAGTCGTTCCACTTCACGTCGTCCCCGATGATGATGGGCGCGAGGTCGGCGCGGTTCTTCAAGCGCGGCCAAGCCACGCGAAGGTTGTTGTCGTGGACGCCCGAGTAGCCGAAGTCCGGGCCGTCCTGCTCGTAGAAGAACCCGGCCGGGCTCTGGTCCTGCACGGCCGAATCGTTGACCGCCTGCACGAACGCCGCGTCCAATTCGGCATCGGGCCAATTCTCGAGGTAAATCAGCGCCGCGTGGTAGGAGCCGCTGAACTGATTGCTCCACGAACGCGCGTGCGCGCGCATGTCGGGGCGCGTGAACATGGCCATGAGGGCGCGGCGCAGCGCGATCCGCGCGCTCTCGAGGACGGCGGGATCGAAAGGAAGGCCCGAGTCCACGATCATGTCCAGCGCCTGCGCCGCGTGCATGGCTCCGAAGCTGGTCGGGGCGAGGCTCCAATTCGTCGCGCTGTATTCGGTGAAGAGTCCGGCCGACGGATGTCCCTCCGGCGCCTGCATCTGCGTCCAAAGGTTGAGCATGGCCTCGAGCCGCTGGCGGACGGCGGCGTTGCCGCGGTAAGGGTTCCACGGACGATCCGCGGTGTAGAAGTAGGCCAGCACCGCCTGCATCTCGAGGATGCGCGCGTTGTGAGGGAGGTTGTCCTTCGGCTCCCGGTTGACCTTGATGTTGAGGAATCCGCGTGGGTAGGTCACGCCGTCGATCGTCGTCGTGTTTTCGACCACGGAGTTGGCCACCTGGGCGAAGTGCCGGAGGAAGAAAGGCACCTCGAGTTCGTGGTCGGCGAACTGCGAAAGCTGCAGCGTGGCGAAGTCGGCCGGAGGCACGGGAGACCAACCCTGTGCGCGAGCGGACGCGACGGCGAGCGCACACACCCCGCAGATGAGAGCGAACCGGCGGACCCGTCTCATGGGAACTGCTCGATGACGGTGAGGCGGATAAAGCGTCCGCGACTCTCCGGCGGAACCGCTTCGCTCACCACGACTGCGGCCGCGCCATCCGCGAGCGGCACTTCCGTGACCGCGGCTTCCGGCAAGAGCACTTCCACCGGCTCGCCCGCTTGGCCGAGCGCGACGAGAGTCCACTCGCCCCCAGTGAGGCTGTTCCGCGCCTCGACGCGGTAAACGGCGCGGGTGGCGGACGTGGAGCGGCGGAACGAGATCCGCACCTCGCGTTGTCCGCCGGACATTTGCGCATCGACAACGACCGGCGAAGTGCCGGGCGCGAGCGGATCGAGTGCAAAGGCCCATTCCATCAAATTGCTCATGCCGTCGCCGTCCGGGTCCGCCCCCGCAGCGCGGTCTTCCTGCTTGTCCCAATCGAACTCCGCAGCCCAACCGTCGAACGACCCGGACGCTGCCAGCACTTCGAGCGTGACTTGCCGCTGGGCGGACGAGGCCTCGCCGTCCGTGACCGTCGCAGTGAACTGATACGTTCCAGGCGCAGAGGCCACGCCGGCGACGAGCCCGTCGGTTCCGAGGGAAAATCCCGGCGGCAGGTTGCCGCCCGCGAGGGTCCAGGTGAAAGGCGCGACCCCACCGGTGGCTTGCAGGTATTGCGAGTAGTTCGCGCCGACCGTCGCCGAAGGCAACGCGTCCGTGGCGACACCGAGCGGATCGACCACGTGGAGCACATAGGTGCGCGCGGCGGTGACGGATGCGGAGTCAGTCACACCGATCTCGAACGTGAAATACCCTCCGCTCAACGGCGTGCCCGAGAGGACACCATCGGTCGAAAGCTGAACACCGCCGGGCAGTGTGCCGGACACAACGGTCCACAGGTGCGGGACCACGCCGCCGGAGGCCGTCAGTGTCTGGCTGTAAAGCTGTCCAGCCGACGCATCGGGCAGGCTTGGCGTGTCAATGGTCAGTGGCACTGGCGCGTAAACGATCGAGACGCCGGAGGCGTTGGTCTGGGCGGACCACGTGCCCTGGCCGGGGAAGTTCGTCGCTTGCACCGTGATGGATGCGGGGGCGATGCCGGTGACACCGTTCGACGCGGACAGCACGGGCACGCTCAGCGCGGTTTCGGAGAAGTTGGTGAGGCCCGCCGCATCAAGTCGCACCGTCCAAGCAGGGGAGTTCGTGCCGCGGACTTGCGCGGCGGAGAGAGCGGCACCGGGCGAGGTCCAATTCGTGAGGCGGCGGAGGACGGTCGCGCCATTGCTGACGATGAGGTTCGAGGCCGTTGCGCCGTTGCCGGCCAGCACACCGCCGAAGGCCCGGATCTCCGAGGCGAGCGAGGTCTGCACATCGAGGAAGCCGTTGCTGATCGTCGTCGCTCCCGAGTAGGTCTTGTTCGATCCGCCAAGCGTCCAAGTGCCCGAGAGGACCGTCACGTTGACTTTGGAAAAGCCGTTGGTCGCGTCGGAGATCGGGCCCGTGAACTCGCCTGACGAGGGGCCCGAGAGGTGGAGCGTGCGCCAAGTGTCGGCATTGGTGGCGTTGCGCACCGCGATGTTGAGCAAGGGACCGCTGACCTTGAGATGTCCATCGGCCGAGGCGATGTCCCAGCGGCCACCGCCCGCATCGAGGCCAACCAGTCCGGTGAGTTCATTCGTCCCCGACACGTTGCGGATCTGCGCGTGGTTCGTGTTCGTGTTGATCGCGCTGGGCGTCCACATGATGAGCTGGAAGGGCTCGGGCACGATGATATTGCCCGTCAGTTCGACGGATGGTGCGTTGTTGCTGTCGCCGTTGAGCCGGGTGTTGCCGTTGGTCGCCCCGAGGGCCGAACCGTGGGCCAAACGCAGGACGCTGGGGCCGGTGAGCGTGGTCTGTCCCGCGAACGTGTTCGATCCACCCAGCACGACCGTGCCGCCGCCCAGCGTGAGCAAGCTGCCGGCGCCACTGATCGTGCCGTTCCACGGGCGCTGTCCGGCGGTTTCGAGCAGCCGCAATTCCCCCGAGGCGATCTCGAGGTTACCGGCGAAGGCTGCGTTGCTGAGGATGAGCCGTGCGGCGCCGGATTTGGTGAAGGACGGTCCGGCGAGCGGGGCGGCGATGGTGGAGTCAACGTTCGGGGTCACGACTGCACCGCTCTTGAGCGTCAGCGTGTTGGATCCAGCGATGGTCGTGGCCGCGGTGTTGAACGTGAGGGCGGCCGCGGTGACGGGGGCGCCGAGCGTCAGGATGCCGCCGCTGATGACGGCATCGCTGCCATCGACCCACGCGACATTGGT
>CAZSUJ010000117.1:0-6353 GCA_964609925.1 uncultured Chthoniobacter sp.
ACGCCGCCTACACGCCGTGCTTCCGCCGCGAGGCCGGCGCGACCGGCCACAATTCACGCGGCCTGATCCGCATGCACCAGTTCGACAAGGTCGAGTTGGTCAAGATCACCAAACCAGAGCATTCGGCCACCGAACTCGAGGCGCTGACCGCCGACGCCGAGCGCGTCCTCCAACTTCTCGGCCTGCCCTACCGCGTGATCGAACTCTGCGCGGGAGACCTCGGCTTCGGCGCCAACCGCACCTACGACATCGAAGTCTGGGCCCCCGGCCACGGCGGATGGCTCGAGGTTTCAAGCTGCTCCAACTTCGGCGATTTCCAGGCGCGACGCATGGGCCTGCGCTTCAAAGGGGCGGACGGCAAGAACCACTTCTGCCACACGCTCAACGGCTCCGGCACCGCCCTCGCGCGTCTCTACGTCGCCCTCCTCGAGAACGGCCAGCAGCCCGACGACTCGGTCCACCTCCCCGAGATCCTCCAGCCTTACTTCGGCTCCGCCCGCCTGACCCCCCTGTAGGGCCGGTGTCCCCACCGGCCGGGACTTGGTCACGCCATGAAAACGCCCGCCGACCTGCTGCCGCGCTTCCTCGCAGCGGTCGATGATCTCGACCGCGAAGCAACGGCGGTCGTCGCCGTCTCCGGCGGACTCGACTCCGTCGCCCTCCTCGACCTGCTCCGCCGGGCCGGGTTCCGCCGGCTGGTTGTGGCCCACTACCACCACGGCCTGCGCGGCGCGGCAGCCGATGCGGATGCGGAATTCGTCCGCGCGCTCGCTGCGGCAGCCGGACTGCCGTTCGCACTCGGACGCGGCAACACCCGAGCCGTCGCCACAGCGAAGAAGCAATCGCTGGAGGAAGCCGCACGCAAACTCCGCCGCGCCTTCCTCGCCAAGACGGCGCGGCAACATGCGGCGGACATCGTTTTCCTCGGCCACCACGCCGGCGATGCGGCGGAAACCCTCCTCTTCCACCTCGCACGCGGCGGCGGAGCGCGCGGTCTTGCCGGCCCCCGCCCCCGCGCCCCGCTCGACACCCGCGGGATCCTTCTCGTCCGCCCCCTCCTTGCCTTCACCCGCGCCGAGTTGGCCGCCCATGCCCGCCGATACCGTCTTGCCCACCGCAACGACGAGAGCAACTTCTCCCGCGATCACACCCGCAACCGCCTGCGCCTCGATGTCCTTCCCGCATTGGAGAAGGCCGTCGGACACGATCCGATCCCCGCCCTGGCCCGCGCGGCCGAAATCCTCGCCGCCGAGGACGAATGGCTGGAATCCCTCGTCGCCGCGCAGGCTCGCGCGACGACCCTCAAAACCCGCGAACTGCGCGACCTTCCGGTCGCCGCCCAACGCCGCCTCCTCCGCGCATGGCTCCGCCTTCGCACCGGCCGCGAGATCGACTTCGCCACCGTCGAGGCGGCGCGATGCCTCGCTCATTCAAAGTCCGCGCCGGCCAAGCTCAACCTGCCCGGAGCCCACCACCTCCACCGCCGCAGCGGGGCGATCCTTGTCCAGAGAGGCCCCAAATTGCCCCGCCGGACAGCCGGGGCTGGAACAAAGAAGTGATTCCTTAGGATCTATACCCCGCCACAAGAGCGGGAAGATCGTCACTTGACAGGTGTGGTCGGCGGGTCGAGCCTCCCGACGTGGCAAACGGCCGTTTGACATCCCCCCATGAAGCGCGTCGGCCCCCCAGCATGGCTCGGTGACTGGCGGCTGCGCCCGGGCTTCGGCCTGGCTTTGGCTGTTGTGACCTTGGTCTTCGGCGCTTGGGCGCCCCGGGCCATGGCGATCGTTGATTTCAACACCAACGCCCTTGATGACGTCTGGGAGCAGCTTTACGGCGCGGAGCAGGTGAGCCCGGCGGGCGACGAGGACGCGGACGGACAGACGAACGAGGAGGAAAGCCGCGCGGGCACAGATCCGAGGGACCCCAAGTCGAGCCTCGTCACATTCGAGACGCGCATCGCCGGTCCGGACGTCGTGGTCAAGTGGGCTGCGCAACCGGGGAAGTCCTACCGCGTGCTTTCACGGACCAATCTCGGGCCCGGCCCGTGGCAGCCGTTGACCGGGCTTGTCGCGGCGACGGCCGTGACCGAGCAAGTCACGCTGGCCGGCATGGCGACCGGAAGCGGACGGTTTTTCCGCGTCGAGGTGACGGACATGGACACCGACAGCGATGGCGTGTCGGACTGGAATGAATTGCGCCTGCCGGGATTCGATCCGACGCGGGCGCGGAGCGCGGACACGCAGCAGACCGATTTGGAAACGCTCTCCGCGCGGCTCGCCCAGTCCACCGACACGCTGTCCGTCACCGCCCCCGTGGCGATCGCCATCGAGAAGGAAGCGGTGGATGCTTCTTTCCGGGTCACCCGCGCGGGCGGACTCAAGGCGGTGAGGGTGCGCTTCTCGCTCGGTGGAAACGCGAACGCGCAGAAGGGGGCGGCTTCCACTACCGACTACTCGCTGAGAGACGCAGGCGGCAACCTGCTTGGCAGGACGGTGGAGATCCCCTTCGGGGCGGCCTCCGTGGATGTCACCGTCCGTCCCTCTGCCGACGCGCTCACGGAGGTTCCCGAGACGCTCACGCTGTCGATTGCGCCGGACGCCGCCTACGCGATCGGCGCCGCCGCCAGCGCGGCGGTGACCATCACGGATGCGGCCAACACCGCGACGAACGAGCGCCTGTTCGTGGCCTATCCCGGCCCGGCGGCCGGCTCGTCCAGCACAGCCAGCGGTCTCTCGACGGTCCGGTTGCAAGGCGACAACTCGACCGGCATGGTCGGGCTGAGTTTCAGCGGCTTGGCGGGGCCGCAGACGGTTGCGTTCCTCGAACTCAACAACAGCGGCTCGGGAGTTTACGTCAAGGGTCTCCCCAACGGGCAGGTCGTGGACAATGTTTGGGCGGTCAAGGCGGCCGCGTTCCTCGGCACCGATCAAGCAATGCTGGACGCGCTCTTCGCCGGACAGGTCGGCGTCGTGGTCAACACGAGCGCCTTCCTCGACGGGGAGATCCGCAGGAACTACGTGCTTTCCATGGGTTCGACGCGGCCGCCCGCACCGGGGGAGGCACCGGCGCTGGAGAGCCTGACTGGCGACGCGCTCAAGCGCGATGTGGCCCGCTTCCTCACGCAGGCCACGTTCGGACCGACCGAGGCGGCGATCAACGCGTTGACGACGCAGATCGAATCGGCCCATTCCGGCGACCGCATCGGGGGATACAGGGCGTGGATCCAGCAGCAGTGGGCGCTCGACCAAACGAGACTCGAGGCCTACACGCTGGCCGCCGACGCGCAGGAATGGTCGCTGCGGGGGACCGACCCGATCAACTACACCACGGCCACCGGGGAGCCTCTTTCGTCCAACCGCCGCCGCGCCTGGTGGATCGCGGCGGTCTCGGCGCAGGACCAATTGCGCCAGCGGCTCGGCTTTGCCTGGAGCGAGATTTTCGTCATCTCGGAAAAGAACACCACCGTCTCCGATCGGCACTACGGTGCCGCCCGCTACTACGACCAAATGGGCGCAGGTGCCGACGGCAACTTCCGCGCGCTGCTCGAAACCGTGAGCAAGAGCCCGATGATGGGAAGCTACCTCAGCCACCTCAAGAACCAGAAGGCGATCACCGATCCTGTGACCGGGGCGGTGCTGGTGAGCCCGGACGAGAATTTCGCCCGCGAGATCATGCAGCTCTTCACCATCGGCCTCGCGCGGCTCCATCCCGACGGCAGCCTCGAGCTCGGGGCCGGAGGCGTCCCGGTCCCCACCTACACGAACACCGACATCACCGAACTGGCCCGCGTCTTCACCGGCTGGAGTTTCAGCAAGCGCCACGGCGCCAAGGCCGACGGCTATCCCGTGGAGGACAACCCGAGTTTCACCCAGAACTCCGGTCCGAGATACTTCCAAGCCTCGTGGCTCCACCCGATGAAGAACTTCGCGTCCTTCCACGACACGGGCGCGAAGACCGTTCTCGGACAGACGATCCCCGCCGGGCTCGATGGCGAGGCCGACCTCGACGCCGCGCTCGACATCCTCTTCAACCACCCGAACGTCGCCCCGTTCATCAGCCGCCTCCTCATCCAGCGCCTCGTGACCTCGACCCCGAGCGCCGGATACCTCCACCGCGTGGCGCAGAAGTTCCTCGATGACGGGACGGGCATCCGCGGCAACCTGCGCGCCGTCACCGAGGCGATCCTCCTCGATCCGGAGGCGCGCAACCTCGGGTCGTCGCAACAGGTGAGCTACGGCAAGCAGAAGGAGCCCCTCATCCGCTACGTGCAGCTCATCCGGGCCTTCTCCGGATTCTCGCAACTCCCGCTCGCCGACCTGTCGGGCTTCGGTTTACCCGCCGACCAAATGGACAACTTCCCGGCCGCAACGACGCGCATGCGGTTCAGCAACCTCGACTCCTCCCTCGCGCAAACGCCGCTCGGCTCCCCGACGGTCTTCAACTGGTTCCTGCCCGGCTACAGCCCCGGCGGGGCCATCGCGGCAGCCGGCCTCGTGGCCCCGGAGATGCAACTCACCACCGAGACGCAGGTCGTGCAGGCGATCAACATGAACCGCACGCTCCTGAACACGAGCGGAGGCCAGAGCGGCACCTCGCTGGTCGGGGCCACCGTCACCACGCTCGACGATGTGCGCGTGGACCGCGCGCCGTGGGAGGCCGCCTACAACGCCGAGATCGCCGCGGGCAAGACGGTCTCGGAGGCCGTCACGGCGCTGGTTGACCGCCTCGACCTGCTCCTCATGTCCGGGCGGTTCAAAACACAATACGGCACCGCCCCGCTCCCCAACCCGCGGGCCAGCGTCATCGACGCCGGCGTGCGCGCCACCTCCGCGGCGGACCGCGTGGCGAACATCCTCTACCTCATGGCCAACAGCCCGGAATACCTGCACCAAAAATGAAAAAGTCCAACGACCGCGAAATGCTGATGAGCCGCCGCGCCTTCATCCGGCAGACATCCTGCGCCGCCCTCGGCATCACCGGGTTGGTCAACACGCTGGCCCACCTCACTCTCACCCGCGCCGCGCTCGCGCAGACCACGCCGGCGACCGACTACAAGGCCCTCGTCGTCCTCTTCCTCTACGGCGGGAACGACTCGAACAACATGCTGGTCCCGCGGCTCGGACACCCGGGCTACACGGACTACAAGACGAGCCGCGGGGTGCTGGGCATCCTCGATCCCAATGATCCGGCTTACATCGCCGGACGCCCCGCATCCATCCCCCTCGCCTCCGGCGGACAAGGCCTCGGCCTGCATCCTTCGCTCCAACCGCTGGCCAACCTCTTCGCGGCGGGGGAACTGGCCTTCGTGGCCAACGTCGGCACGCTGGCCTACCCGCTGACCCGCGCCCAATACCAGGCAGGCAGCGTGCCGATTCCGATCCAGCTCTTTTCGCATTCGGACCAGCAGATCGAGTGGCAGAGCTCGGTGGCGGACAAGCCTTTCGTGTCCGGCTGGGGCGGCCGCGTCGCCGATCTGCTCAAGCAGGCCGGCTATGCGGGCGACAAAGTTTCGCTTTCCCTGACCATGTCCGGAATCAACAGCCTGCAGGTCGGTTCCGAGGTCACCCAATACAGCGTGGGCCCGAACGGGGCCGTGGAACTGTCGGGCTACGGCACCGGCTACAGCTCGGGGCGCAATGCCGACGGAACCTACAGGACCAACAGCACCGGCGTCCGGCTCAAGGCCTTCGACGAAATCACGGCCTACACCCATCAGCATCTCCTCGAGGAGGGCTACAACCAGGTGGTGCGCAGCGCCCGCGCCAGCGAGGCCCTCATCGGCACGGCGTTCACCGCGGCCGCGGCATCCGGCGTGGATATCGACGCCCTCTTCGCCGGGGCGACGACTTCCCTCGGGACCCAGCTGCGCACGATCGCGAAGCTCATCGCCGGACGCAACAGCCTCGACAACCGGCGGCAGATCTTCTTCTGCAGCGTCGGTGGATACGACACGCATGCCGACCAGCTGAACTCGCACAACGGACTGATGGCCGAACTCGGCACCTCGCTCCAGGCGTTCTCGAACGCGCTGGTCGCCCTCGGGGTGAATGACAACGTGCTCACGATGACGCACTCCGACTTCACCCGAACGTTCACGCCGAACGGGACCGATCAGGCCAAGGCTGGTTCCGACCACGGCTGGGGCGGACACCACATCGTCATGGGCGGACCCGTGCTCGGCGGGCAGATCTACGGCACTTTCCCGAGCCTCAAGATCGGGATGGACCAGGACGCGGGGAATAGCGGGCGCGGACGCTGGATTCCCACCTCCTCGGTGGACCAATACGCCGCCGTTGCCGCGCGCTGGCTCGGCGTCGAGAGCAGCGCCATGGACGCCATCTTCCCGAATC
>CAZSUJ010000118.1:0-6342 GCA_964609925.1 uncultured Chthoniobacter sp.
CCGGCCTGCCTCGGAGTGCCGTCGGCGGTGCGCCGGCAGGCTGAGGAAGGATTGGCCCGCACGGGAGACGCGCATCTCCTGAGACGCCGCCTCGGGACTCTTTCCGGTGGCGAGATGCAGCGCGTCCTCCTCGGTCTCGCCCTCACCCCGGTGCCGAACATCCTGCTCCTCGACGAGCCGGTCTCGGGCGTGGACCACAGTGGACGCGAGAAATTCTACGAACTCCTCTCGCAGCTGCGGCGGGAATACGACATCGCCGTGCTCCTTGTGTCGCACGACCTCGCCACGCTGGCGCGCTTTGCCGACCGCATGGTCTTCCTCGACCGGCGGATCGTCGCGGAAGGCCCGCCCGCCGAGGTTCTTCACGATCCCCGGGTGCGCGAGGCGTTCAGCCTGGAGGCGCTGTCATGAGCGCGGTCTGGCTCGACCCATGGCACCGCGCCGTTTCGCTGCTGCCGTTCGAGTGGGCGCAATTCGGGTTCATGCGGCTTGCGTTGCTCGCCGTGTTGCTCCTCGCCCCGCTGCTCGGCGGCCTTGGCACGGTCGTCGTGGCCAACCGCATGGCGTTCTTCTCCGAGGCCATCGGCCACGCCGCGTTCACGGGGATCGCGCTTGGAGTGATCCTCGGCCTTCCCGACCCGATCTGGGCCATGACGGCTTTCGCCCTCCTGCTCACCCTCGCCATCACATGGGTCAAGCGACGCGGCGGCCTGTCGTCGGACACCGCCATCGGGCTGGTCATGGCGTTCACCGTGTCGCTCGGCATTGTGATCCTCTCGAAGGGCGGCGACTTCGCGCGCTACACGAACTTCCTGATCGGCGACATGCTGGCCGTCGCGCCGCGTGACGTGGCGCTCCTCGCCGTCCTCACCGTTGTGGTGCTCGGGCTCTTCCTGCTCTTCTTCAACCGCCTTGTCCTCGCCAGCGCCAGCCCCGCGTTGGCCCGCAGCCGGGGACAGCGGCCCGGTGTGGCCGAGCTCGCCTTCGCTGCGATGCTGGCCGTGGTGGTCACGCTTTCGCTGCCTTGGATCGGCATCCTCGTCATCAACGCCCTGCTCATCCTTCCCGCCGCGGCCGGCCGCAACCTCGCGCGGGACACGGCGTCGTTCTTCCGTTTGTCCGTGGCCGTCGCCATCGTGTCCGGCGTGACCGGACTCATCGTCTCCTTCTACGCCTCGACGGCCACCGGTGCGACCATCGTGCTGGTGGCCATGGCCATCTACGTGCTCACGTTGGCCGCGCGCGGGCTGCTGCGCGGTTCGGCAAGATGAGCGCTCGGGTGGTCGCCCTGCACGGATTTCTCGGATGCGGGAACGACTGGGATGCCGTGCGCGGGGCTTCGCGGTCGGGACTGGAATGGATCTGCCCCGACCTTTTTGCGCGCGACGCGGAACCGGCGGAGGCGCAGTTGGCCGGCCTCCGCGGTGCATGGCTGGCTGGTTATTCGTTCGGTGCGCGCCTGGCTTTGCGCTGGCTGACCGCGGAGCCGGGGCGTTGGCGCGGCGCGCTGCTGGTCTCCGCCAACCCCGGCAACTTTCTCGGCGATGATGAGCGCGCGGCGCGGCGTGCGGCCGATCTCGCTTGGGCGGAGGCGTTCCGGCACGAGCCGTGGCATGGCCTCATGGAGAGATGGAATGCGCAGCAGGTCTTCGGACCTGCGCAGCCTCCGGTTCGCAACGAGAAGGATCTCGATCGCGAACGGTTGGCGGCGGCGCTGGAGCAGGATTCCGTCGCTGATGCATTCACCGATGCCGGGCGCCTCGAAGGTGAGATGACGTGGCTTGCCGGCGCCGAGGACGCGAAGTTTTCCGCGCTCTCCGAACGGATGCGGCTCGGAGGATTCCCGGGCGTGTTCGTCATCGTGCCCGGCGCGGGCCACCGGTTGCTGCACGATGCTCCGGCCGCGGTGGCCGCGGAGTTGGACCGGTTGGTCGCTCGCGGTTGACCATCCGCCGCCCGCACCCGAATCTTGGCCTCATGGCCCGCTTGATTTACGCCGCGAGTCCGCGTTCGGCGGACATGCTTTACGCCACGGGATTCCAGGCGCCCGACCCGTTTCTTTACCTCGAGAATCGGGGGCGACGGACGATTGTGTTGAGCGATCTGGAGGTCGATCGCGGACGCGGTGAAGCGAGGGTGGATGAAGTCCTCGCGCTCTCTGAACTCGCGGCCTGCCTCGGCGGCCACCCGCCCACGCCCGCGGTCGCCGCGTGGCTGCTGCGCGAGCGGCGCATCCGGAAAGTGCGCGTGCCGGAGGATTTCCCGCTCGGCATGGCGCGCGTGCTGGAAAAGGCCGGCGTCGCTGTCGAACCGGTGGCCGGCCTTTTCTGGCCGGATCGCGAATGCAAGACGGCTGCGGAGATCGCGGCCATCCGCCGCGCGCTGCGCATCACCGCCGCGGGCATCCAGCGCGCCGCAGAGGTCCTCCGGGCTGCGAAGATCGGACCCGGCGGGCGTCTGGTCTGGGCGGGCTCGAGGTTGACCAGCGAGATCGTCCGCGCGGAGGCGGATGCCGCCGTTCTGCGCGCGGGCGGAGTTCCGGAGGGAACGATCGTGGCCGGTGGACGGCAGGCGTGCGACCCGCACGAGCGCGGGCACGGTCCGCTGCGGGCCGGAGAGTTGATCATCGTGGATGTATTCCCTCGCGATGCGCGCAGCGGATTCTTCGGCGACCTCACCCGCACGTTTGTTCGTGGTCGCGCCTCCGAGGCGCAGCGCCAGCTTTGGCACACGGTCTGCGCAGCGCAGCGCCTCGCCATCCGGGCGATCAAACCCGGCGTGCGCGGGGCGGATGTCCATCGATCGGTGCAGGAGTTTTTCGCCGGCAAGGGCTACAAGACGGAGAGGACGGATGGGCGCTGGACTGGGTTTTTCCATGGCACGGGCCACGGGCTCGGTCTCGACTTGCATGAGCATCCCCGGATCGCGGCCACGACTTTCCGTCCCGGCCAGGTCTTCACCGTCGAGCCCGGGCTCTACTATCCATCCGTTGGCGGCGCGCGGCATGAGGACGTCGTGGCGGTGACCGAGGGCGGCGTCCGGCGGCTTTCGAGCCTTCCGCTGCCGCTCGAATTGTGAGTGGAGATTGAACGCGATTGCGCATTTCCTGTCTGTGGTCATGATTTGAAGCCATGATGATTTATCTTCTCCTTATCGGCGTGCCCTTGCTGCTCGGCCTTTACGCGCAGATGCGCGTGTCCGGCGCGTTCGGGAAATACAAGAAAGTTGCCGCCACCTCGGGCATCACCGGGGCCCAAGCGGCCCGCGAAATCCTCAACGCGGCCCGCATCCACGACGTGGAGGTGCGTGAGATCAACGACATGCTGGGCGACCATTACGATCCTTCGCACAAGCGGCTTTGCCTTTCGTCGGATGTCTACAACTCGCCCAGCGTCGCCGCGCTCGGCATCGCCGCCCACGAGTGCGGTCACGCCATCCAGCACGCCGCGGCCTACGCGCCCCTGAAATGGCGCATGGCCATCGTGCCGGTCACGCAGTTCGCCTCGCAGATGCTGCCCTTGGTCATCATCGGCGGCTTCATGTTCCATATCACCGGACTCATCCACATCGGCATCATCTGCTACGCGGTGCTGGCGTTCTTCCAGTTGATCACCCTGCCGGTGGAGTTCGACGCCTCGAAGCGGGCCAAGGTCATCCTGCAGCAGATGGGCATGATCCAGCCGGGCGGCGAGGCCGCGGGCGTCAATGCCGTCCTCAACGCCGCCGCCCTCACCTACGTCGCCGCCTTCGTCGCCGCCCTCGGCAACCTCGTGTGGCTGATCATGGCGTCCCGCAGGCAATGACCGCCCGCGCGTCCGCCGCGCCGCCGGTCGCGCTGACCATCGCGGGGTCTGACAACTCATGCGGGGCCGGCGCGCAAGCCGACCTCAAGACCTTCTCCGCGCTCGGCGTTTACGGGCTCACCGCCATCACCTGCGTGGTCGCCGAGCTGCCCGGGCGCGTCGAGCACGTGCAGGCGGTGCGGCCCGAAGTGCTGCGCTCGCAGATCCGCCTGCTTTTCGACGCGTATCCCATTGCCGCGGTGAAGACCGGAATGCTCTATTCACGGCAACTGCTCCGCGTGGTTTCGCAGGAGTTGGCTGACCGGCTGGGCACTTTTCACCTCGTGGTCGATCCGGTCATGGTCGCGAGCAGCGGCGACCCGTTGCTGCGGCCGGACGCCGTCCGCGCTTACATGGAGGAACTCCTGCCCTTGGCCGATCTTGTCACGCCGAACCTCGACGAGGCAGCCGTGCTACTCGGACGCCGCGTGACTTCGCGTGCGGCGATGGCGGGGGCGGCCGCGGAGTTGCAGGGCCGCTTCGGGGCGCCGGTGCTTCTCAAGGGCGGCCACCTGCGCGGCGGCGCCGCAGTGGACGTTCTCGCAACGGCCGAGGGGATCGAGGAATTCACGCTGCCGCGGTTGGCCGGACGGGAGACGCACGGCAGCGGATGCACGCTCTCGGCCGCCGTAGCCGCCGGACTGGCCCGCGGTCGCACGCTCCGCACGGCCGTGGCCGGAGCCAAGAAATACCTGCACCGCGCGATCGAGCAGGAGATCTCGTGGCAGCGCGGCAAGAACCGCACGGCGGCGCTGCGCCATTTATGACCGTCCTCGTCGTCGGCGGGGGAGGACGCGAACACGCGCTGGCGTGGAAGCTACGGCAGTCCCCGCGCGTGACACGGTTGCTGTGCGCGCCGGGCAATGCGGGGACGGCGGAGATCGCGGAGAACCACGCCGTGGTCGCCGCGGACCTTGACGGCATCGTCGCACTCGCCGCGCGCGAGCACGTGGATCTCGTGGTCGTCGGTCCGGATGATCCACTTGCCGCCGGTCTTGTGGACCGCCTGCAGGCCGCGGGGATCCGCGCCTTCGGCCCCACTGCGGCCGCCGCCCGTTTCGAGGCGTCGAAGGGCTTCGCCAAGCACTTCATGCGACGCCACGGCATTCCGGCGGCACGGAGTGAAACGTTCGACGACTTCGCCGAAGCGTGTGCCTATGCGCGAAAACAGGACTTCCCGCTCGTCGTCAAGGCGGACGGTCTCGCGCTAGGCAAGGGCGTTGTCATTGCGGAAGACTTCGCGGCCGCCGAGGCCGCCCTGCGCGCCGCGATGGTCGAGGGGGCGTTCGGTGCGGCCGGACGAACCGTCGTGATCGAGGAGTTTCTCACCGGCCGCGAGGTTTCCGTGCATGCGCTCGTGGACGGACGTTCGTGGTTGCTCTTCCCCGATGCGCGCGACCACAAGCGCGCGCTGGACGGCGACCGCGGTCCCAACACCGGGGGCATGGGCACACTGAGTCCTTCGGGCCGGGTGGACGACGCGATGCGCTCCCGCATCGCGCGGGAAGTGCTCGACCGCTTCGTGGCGGGTCTGCGGAGCGACGGGATCGATTTTCGCGGGATGCTCTTTCCCGGCCTCATGCTCACCGCCGATGGCCCGAAGGTGCTCGAGTTCAACGCGCGTTTCGGCGACCCCGAGACGCAGGTCCTGTTGCCGCGGTTGCGCAGCGACCTCTTGGAGCTTCTCGATGCGACGATAGACGGTCGCCTTGCCGATGTGCGCCCCGATTGGGATCACCGCCCAGCCTGCTGCGTTGTCATGGCCTCCGGCGGCTACCCGGGTGATTACCGCAAGGGTTGCGAGATCTCCGGCCTGGCCGATGCCGGGGCGTCCGGCGCCACCGTCTTCCATGCCGGCACGATGAACGACGACGGCCGCGTCGTGACCTCCGGCGGGCGTGTGCTCGGAGTCACGGCGCTGGGCGAGACGGCCGCCGATGCGGTGTCCGCCTCCTACGAAGCGGTGCGAAGGATTCGCTTTGATCAGGCGGCCTTTCGCACAGACATTGGGGCGCCTGACCCGTGAGAAAAGCCTTCCTCGTCCTCGCCGCCTGCCTTCTGCCGTTCGCCGCCTTCTCCGCGGCGAAGGATTCCATCGAGGCCCTTGACGACGCGGAAGTGGCGCGCGCCCTCGAGTTGCTCAAGACCCGCCACATTCGCGGCGGAGCCCTCGACGAGCCGGCGTTGTCACGTGCGGCCCTCCGGGGTTTGCTCGCGGCGTGGAAGACCGGTGCAGAGGTGGTTGACGCCGCGCCAACCGCGCCGGCTGATTCGCCGTTCCGTTCGGAAACCTTCGAGGGTGGCGTCGGCTACGTCCGCCTCGGGTCGATCAAGAGCGAGCATGTCGCGCAACTCGACGCCGCGTTGCGCGGATTCGCCACGGCCAAGGTCGAGGGAGTGGTGCTTGACCTGCGGGCCACGCCGGAATCGCAGGACTTCAAACTCGCCGCGCAAGTGGCTTCGCGCTTCGTCCCGGCCGGGACAAAGCTCTGGTCGCTCG
>CAZSUJ010000119.1:0-6311 GCA_964609925.1 uncultured Chthoniobacter sp.
GCCGCGCGCTGGCTCGGCGTCGAGAGCAGCGCCATGGACGCCATCTTCCCGAATCTCGGCCGCTTCAACGATCCCTTCGGAGCGAGCGCCAACCTCGGTTACGTGAGCCTCGCATGAAGCGGCGCTGGATCGCGGCCGCCGTCATTCTGCTGGCGCTCGGCATCAGCAGCGTTGTCCTCGTGCGGCAAAGCGAAACGGAAACGCCGGCCGCGTTCCCCTCCACATCGGGCGGCATCGGATTGCCGCCAACCGCTGCCACGGGAGCAGTCGAAACCGGTGCGCCGTCACCCGCGACGAACGCAGCCGAATCGGCCGCGGGCGGCATTCGAGTCCTTCCCACCGCCCGCGAATTGGTGCGTGAGCTGAATGATCCGGCGGAGCCGCCGGAGAACGACGTGGAGATCGTGAATGCGGCCCTCGCGGAGTTCCGGCGGATCTTCGGCCAGAATCCCCCGGGCGGCGTGAACATGGAGATCACCGCGGCTTTGACCGGCGACAACCCGAAGAAACTCGCCGTTGTCCCGCCCGACTCCCCCGCCCTGAATGCCGCGGGGGAGTTGGTGGACCGCTGGAACACCCCGTTCCATTTCCACCCCGTGTCCGGCACCGTCATGGAAGTCCTCTCCGCCGGCCCCGACCGCGTCCTGTGGACCGCCGACGACATCGGCACGCTCAATCCGGTGGACGGGCCGGTCGCCCCGTAGTCCGCGGGCGTCAGGTTGTTCTTGCCGCAAGGCGGCCGTTTGTGGACATTTCAACGCTTTCCGTCGCGCTCAGACCATGCCGCGGCCGGGCATTCATCATGGCCAACACCATTCTCGTGGGCGCCCAATGGGGCGACGAAGGCAAGGGTAAGATCATCGACTATCTCACCGACGACGCGGATGTCGTGGTGCGCAGCCAGGGCGGCAACAACGCCGGGCACACCATCGTCCACGGGACGAAGAAGTTCGTCCTCCACCTCATCCCGAGCGGCATCCTGCGCAAGGGCAAGGTCTGCGTCATCGGCAACGGCGTGGTCGTGGACCCGATCGCGCTGGTCGGCGAGATCGACGGCCTGCGCAAGCGCGGGATCAAATTCGGACGCAATCTCGTCCTCAGCGACTGCGCACACCTCGTCATGCCGTGGCATCGCGCCCTCGACGAGCAACGGGAAATCCGCAAAGGGCGCAACAAGATCGGCACGACCAAGCGCGGCATCGGCCCGGCCTACGGCGACAAGGCGGCCCGCACCGGCTTGCGCGTCGGCGACCTTCTCGACGCGGACGGGTTCCGCGAGAAGTTCCGCCTCCGCCTGCGCGAGAACAATGCCGTCCTCCGCTCGCTCGGGGCGAAGCCCCTGCCATCCGAACCTGCGCTCTCGAACTACCTCGCCGCGGCCCGCGCGCTGAAGCCGTTCATCAAGAACACGGTCGTCTATCTGCACGACGCCATGGCGCGCGGGCAGCGTCTCCTCTTCGAGGGCGCGCAGGGCACCTACCTCGACCTCGACCACGGCACTTATCCTTTCGTCACCAGCTCGAACACCACCGCCGGGGGCGCCTGCACCGGGTCGGGCGTTCCGCCCCACCGCATGGACACCGTCATCGGCGTGATGAAGGCCTACACGACCCGGGTCGGCGAGGGCCCCTTCCCCACGGAGGACGAATCCGTCTCCGACCTGCTGCACGCGATGGGACGCGAGTTCGGCGCCACGACCGGACGCGCGCGGCGCTGCGGTTGGTTCGACGCCGTGGCCACGCGCTACGCGGCCATGATCAACGGCATCGACGAACTGGCCATCACCAACCTCGACGGCCTCGACAATGTCCCGGTCATCCGCGTCTGCACCGCCTACAAGCTCGGCAACCGCACCCTGGCCCACCCGCCGACCGACGCCGCCGAATGGGCGCGGTGCCGACCGGTTTACCGCGAATTCCCCGGCTGGATGAAGCCGACCTCGGCCGCCCGCCGCTTCGCCGACCTTCCGCCCGCCGCCCGCCGCTACGTGAAGGCGCTGGCCGAATTGACCGGCGCGAAACTCGGCATCGTCAGCGTGGGTGCCGGGCACGACGAGACGATCCGCCTGTGAGCAACCCGGCCGGAGTCCCCGCGGACAAGGTTCCGCGGCACATCGCCGTCATCATGGACGGCAACGGGCGCTGGGCCCGCGAGCGCGGGTTCCCCCGCATCGAAGGGCACCGTCGCGGGTCCGAGGCCGTGCGCGAGTGCACCGCCGGCTGCCTCGAGGCCGGCGTGGCCCACCTCACGCTCTACGCGTTCAGCAAGGAGAACTGGCAGCGTCCGCCCGACGAGGTCCGCTCTCTCATGGGCCTGCTCGACCGATTCCTGGCCGAGCGCACGGCCGAGATCATGGAGCGGAACATCCGCCTGCGCGCCATCGGCCACCTGCACGACCTGCCGGACAATGCCCGCCGGCGCCTCGACGCGGCCATCGAGCGATCGGCCGGAAACACGGCGCTCACCCTCACCCTCGCGCTCAGCTACGGCGGCCGCACCGAGATCGCCGACGCCGCCCGCGCCATCGCCGCGAAGGCCCGCGAGGGCACGCTCGACCCGGCCGCGGTCACCGAGGAAACCGTGGCCGCCCACCTCTACACCGCGGGGCAACCCGACCCCGATCTGCTCGTCCGCACCTCGGGCGAGATGCGAATTTCCAATTTCCTCCTCTGGCAGTTGAGCTATACGGAGATCGTGGTCACCGACAAACTCTGGCCGGATTTCACCAAGGAAGACGTCTTCGCCGCCATCCGCGAATACGCCGGCCGCCACCGCCGCTTCGGCGGAGTCTGACCACCACGCGCCCATGTCTTCCATGAAATCCGTCCTCGTCGTGGACAACGACGCCGACTTCCTCCAGTGGGCCGTGCACCAGCTGAAGGCGGACGATGTGCGCGTGCTCACGGCCGACTCGTCGGAGAAGGCCTTCAAGATTTTCTGCACCGAGCACCCGAACGTGGTCATCACGGAGATGCGGCTCGGCACGCACAGCGGGCTGGAACTGCTGGCGCGGTTGCGCAAGCGCGACGCCAACGCGCTTGTCGTCATCACCGGCGCCATGGGCACCACGCAGAGCGTGATCGAGTCGATGCGCCTCGGCGCGTTCGACTTCGTGCGCAAGGAGCAACTCCCGTTCAACTTCAAGATCGTCGTGGACTCGGCGCTCAAGGCCTCGGCCGAGATGCTCGAAGCCAAGCCGTTCGAGCCCAGCCTCACCGTCGAGCAGCATCAGGACAGCATCGTGGGCCAGTCCGCCGCGATGCAGGAGGTGTTCAAGATGATCGGCCGCATCTCGAACAGCGACGCCGCCGTGATGATCACGGGCGAAAGCGGCTCGGGCAAGGAGCTGGTCGCCCGCGCGATCCACACCTACAGCGCGCGCAACGACCGCCCGTTCCTCGCCATCAACTGCGCCGCCATCCCCGAGAACCTGCTCGAGAGCGAACTCTTCGGCCACGAGCGCGGCGCCTTCACCGGCGCCAACAACCAGCGCATCGGCCGCTTCGAGCAGTGCGACGGCGGCACGCTCTTCCTCGACGAGATCGGCGACATGCCGCTGGCCATCCAGGGCAAGCTCCTGCGCGTCCTGCAGGACGGCACGTTCTCGCGCGTCGGCGGGAACCAGACCATCAAGACGGACGTGCGCATCGTCGCCGCCACGAACAAGCACCTCGAGTCGGAGGTCGCGGCCAAGGCTTTCCGCGAGGACCTTTTCTACCGCCTCAACGTGGTGCGCCTGCACCTTCCGCCGCTGCGGGGCCGCCGCGAGGACATCCGCCTTCTGGCCGAGTATTTCCTCAAACGCATCGCCGCGCAGAAGTTGAAGCCTCAACTCCAGCTGAGCAAGGAGTCGGTGGAACTGCTCGAGAACTACCCGTGGCCCGGCAACGTCCGCGAATTGGAGAACACGATCCAGCGGGCCGCCGTCCTCGCCACCAGCGAAGTCCTCCTGCCCAAGGACCTGCCGCTCGGACAGGTGGCCGCGACCCTCTCGTCCGACAACGCAACCCCCGTGGGCTCCGCCCCGGCGCCTACGGACATGGACTCGGCGGTGGATTTCCTCTTCGCCGCCGCCTCGGCCAAGCCCGACCTCGAATTGCTGCCGTGGCTGGAACGCGAGTTCACCCGCCGCGCCCTCGAGGCGACCGGGCACAACCAACTCCGCGCGGCCAAGCTCCTCGGCATCACCCGCGCCACCCTGCGCAAGCGGGTCGAACACCTCCGCGCAGCCTCCGAGTGAACGCTTCCGCGCGGGCCTGGCTCCTGCGCGACGGCGCATGGCGGGCCGGCGAAGGCCTCCCGCTGACCGACCGCGCCGCGCGCTACGGCATGGCCGTCTTCGCCACCATCGGAGTGCGCGAAGGCCGATTGCTTTTCGCCGACGAGCACCGGCGTTTGCTCGGCGAAGCGGCCGCCTCGCTGCTCGGGACCAACCCGGACATTCCCCCTGTGCCGCTCGATGCCGACGCGCGGGGCGTGTTGCGCCTTTACGTGACCGCGGGCGACGGCGCCCCGGCCACGCCCGTGACGCAACCACGGGTGTTCGCGATGTTCGAAGCGTGCGGGAGCGACGCGCTGCCGCAAAGCCAGACCGCACGCCTTCACGCCGAGCCCGCAGCGCCTTTCGGCCACGGGGCCAAGACGGCGAACTACTGGATGAACTGCGCAGCACAGGCCGCCGCGCAGGCCGACGGATTCGACCACGCGCTCCTCGCCGACCATTCGGGACGCCTGCTTTCCGGGGCGATGGGCAATGTGTTCCTCCTGCTCGATGGACAACTCTGCACACCCGCCGCGACCCTCGGCGTGAGACCCGGCGTGATCCGCGGTTGGGTCATGGGCCGCGCCGATGTGCGCGAGGTCGAGTTCGCTTCGGATGTCGTGCATCGGGCGGAGGAGGTTTTTCTCACCAACAGCCGCCTGGGCGTCATGCCCCTGCGCATCGGCGATGTGGCACCCGGACCGGTCGGCTGCAATTTGCGCGACGCCTGCCGCACAGAGCGCCTGATCCCGTGAAGCCGGTGACCCAGCCTCGGGGGTTGTGAGATGAGCGAAGACTTGCTCAAGGCCGCCACGGCCGGACCGGCGGCGCGGCGCTGGCTGGCGGCGGTGCGCGCCGGGCGGTCGGCGACGGCCGGCGGCGTGGCCGCCCCCGCCCAACCATTCCTCGCGGCGTGGCTCGCCGCACAGCTCAAGCGTCCGGTTTGCGTCGTCTGCCCCGATGTGAAGCGCCAGGAGGAGTTTTTCCACGACGCCCTGTTCTGGAACAGCGACAGCCTCCTCGTGCCCGACCTCGAACTCGCGGCCGAGGGCCTCGGCACGCCGGACCCGGAGTTGGCCGCGGCAAGGATCGCCGCCCTGCGCGAGTTGGACACGCGTCGTCCCCCGCTCGTCGTCGTCACGGCGGAAGGTCTCGACCACGCGGCACCGTCCCCGGACGGGCTCGAGCGCGACATCCTCACGGTGCGCAAAGGCGAAACCCTCGACCCGGGCCGGCTCGCGGCGGACCTTGAGTCGGCCGGCTTCATGCGGTCCGGCGTGGCCGCCCAACGCGGGCAATACGCCGTGCGCGGCGGTATCATGGACGTCTTCCCGTGGCAGTCCGCATTGCCGGTTCGGCTGGAGTTCTTCGGCGACACCCTCGAGTCGCTGCGAAGCTACGACCCGGACTCGCAACGGTCGGTCGAAACCCTGACCGCTTGCGAAATCAGCCGCGGCGGCACGGAGGATGGCGACGGCGCGACCGTGCGAACGCACTTCGCGAAGGACACCGTCTTCCTCGCACTGGGTGACGCGCTGCCGGACGCGGCGGTCCGCCTGCACGACGGTCCGGTGCTCGAGGGTGAGGGCGGGATTGAAATCGCAGCGGGCGACCACCCGCTGGGGGATTTCGCGGCGGGCGACATCGTCCTGCTGGAGCAACGGCGCCGCGACCTCTTCCGCCAACTCGCACGATGGCTCTCCGACGACTGGACCGTGCGCGTGGTCTGCACGACCGAGGGCGAGGCGGCGCGCCTGCGCGAACTCGCCTCGAACGAAACCGACGCGCCCCGCGATCTTCCGATCGTCCTCGGCACGCTGGCGCGGGGGTTCGTTCTGCAGGATGCCAAGCTCGCGGTGCTCACGGACGCCGAGATTTTCGGACGCGCGGCCAGCCTTGAGGCGCGGCGCGGCGGGTGGCGGCGCGCGCGGGCCGCGGTGGCGCGCCAGACGCTGCGCTTCGATGACTTCTCGGAGGACGACCTCGTCGTGCACCTCGACTACGGGATCGCCCGCTTCCGCGGCCTGCGCGTCCTGCCGGGGCAGGAGGA
>CAZSUJ010000120.1:0-6240 GCA_964609925.1 uncultured Chthoniobacter sp.
GTGATCGAGTGGATGCACTCGGCCACGTCCCTCGACGCGCTCCACGGCATCATCCGCGAAGGGGTGGCCGGGATCGTTCCGGGAGATTGTTTCGACCTCGTCCAGTGCTGCAGTCGCGTGGAGGACGACGAGATTTTCCACGCAAAACCCGACACCTACACCGGCGAAGAGATCGCCTACATGCTGGCGCACGCCACCGACCATCCGCTGGTGGAGGCTTTCAGCGCGGGCGTTCCGGATGCGGTGAGCATCTCGCAGTGCGTGTCCGACCGCGTTTGGCGCAGCAGTCCGCTTTACCGCGAGGGCGGCTACCGCCGCCTCGGGCTGCGCTATGAGGTGGCGGTGGAGGTCCGCGGGGTCAGTCACAACAGCCTCGCCGTCATGTCGGTGGTCCGCGGTGGCCCCGACTTCACCGAATGCGAGAAGGAGGTGTTGAGCCTCTTGCGTCCGCACATCGCCCGAGCTTGGACCCAAGCCCGGCGCCGCAGCATGGGGTTCTCCGCGAAGTTGCTCCGGGAGGTGTTCCCCGGCCTCTCGGCCCGCGAGGCGGAGATCCTCTTCTGGGTGGTGGAAGGCAAACTGAACGCCGAGATCGCCGTGATCCTGCAAGTCCGGCTCGGCACGGTGCAGGAGCACGTGGAGAACATCGTGCGCAAGCTCGGCATGGAGAACCGTCACCAGATGACGGTCGCCGTGCTGCGCGCCTGCGCGGGCTCAGCCGGGATGGGCTGACCCCCACGCGTGGGGGTTTCGTCCGGACTCGGTTTGAGTGATTGGTTGCGCTGGTCTTCCTCGTGGAAGTCCACACTGACACATGTGGCCCATCACTCATCGGCGTCCTTTGGTCGCGCTCTGGTTCGCGGCGGCGATGCTCGTCCCTGCCGCGGCGGTGCAGGGGCAACTCCTCTACTGGGATATCAACGGTCCTTCGCCCGGATCGAGCGGCGGCACCACCGCCCCGGGGGCGTGGGGCAGCGCGGCCAATTGGACCACCTCGGCCGCCGGCACCACGGCCACCCAGACTTGGGTCAATGGCGCAACCGCCCGCTTTGCCGCCGGCAGCAATGCCACCGGAGCTTACATCGTCAACGTTCAGGGATCCCGCTTCGTCGCCGGCCTCCACTTCGCGTCCGGCGACGTGACGCTTCTCGGCGAGTTGCCGAATACGACGTCCCAGCGTTTGGTTCCCTGGAGCGGTGCTTTGCAGGTCTTCGTCGAGAGTGGTGCGGTCGGCCGCTTCTCCCGGCTGCCCTTGGACAACGCGAACAGTCCGTCGATCACGAAGACCGGCGGCGGCCTGTTCTCGTGGGAGCTGGGCCATGCCTACCGTCTCAGCACGGCGCGCTTCAACGGAGGCCATACCTCCCTGGGTGCGGGCACCATCCTGCAGCCCGGATCGCTTCAAGTCGGCGTGGACACCGCCGCCTCGCTCGCCGTGGCGGGAGGTTTCGTCAGCAGCATCCGGATGGCCACCTCGGCCGGCGTCAACAACGTCGTCTTCGGCATGAATGCCGGCTCCTCGGGCACAGCCACGGTCTCGGATGGTGGAGGCATCAGCTTCGCCTCGAATTTTCTTCTCGGACAAAACGGCGCCGCCAGCCTGACGATCAACAACGGGGGTGAGGTGCGCGGCATCGGCTCGTCGGACTGCAGGCTAATCCTCGCCGCCAACCCGGGCAGCACCGGGACCGTGCAGGTCAACGCCGGCGGGTTGATCTGGCTGGGCGGTGCGAACGCATTGTCCCGGGGAGCCGGCACGGCGGAGTTCCGTCTCGCGGGAGGAACGATCAGAACGGCCCGCCAACTCACGGACTTCTCCACATCGATACCCATGATCCTTTCGGGAAACTCCACCATCAGCGTGGCGGATCCCTTCTCCGCGTTCTTCAACGGCCCGCTCTCGGGCGACGGATCGCTCGTCATTCTCTCCGACGAGGTCGGCAGCAATGTGGTCCTGAGTGGCGATCAGCCTTTCACCGGCGCGACCACCGTCAGCCGCGGCGGACTGGCCCTGTCGGGATCCGCATCCGAACTCGGCGACACAGCTTCCCTCAGCGTGGGCCTCGCCGGCACGGGACGCCTCACCCTCGGCAGCGGCGCCAGAGTCACGCCGACCACGTTTGTCCGCTTTGGCAACAGCGGGCAGCAAGGAACCGGAACCTTGGCCGACTCCGGCACTCTCCTCGCCGCAGGCACGTATCTCGAGGTCGGCTCGGGCGGACCCGCCACCCTCGACGTCACCAGCGGCGCCGGTGTGAGCTCCGCGACCACCACGGCCCTTGGCGTGCTCCCGGGTTCGGCCGGCACGGTCAATGTCAGCGGCAACGGATCCTCGCTCAATGTCGGCACGGCGCTCCTGCTCGGATACCAGAGCACCGGCATTGTTACCCTCTCGAACGGCGGTTCGGTCACGATCGGCGATGTCCTTGAACTCGGCTCCTTACCCGGCTCCTCCGGCGTCATCGTGGTGGACCCGGGCGGCACCCTGCGGGTCGGCGGCACCAACGCCATCCGCACCGGCGCGGGCGCAGCCGGCTTCCAGCTCGGCGGCGGCACCCTCGAAGTCCACCAAAGCAGCCTCACCACTTCGGTGCCGATGACCCTCAGCAATCTTTCCACCATCAAGGTGGACGGTCGCGATGCCGTCCTCGGCGGGACCCTGAGCGGTGCGGGCGGCCTGACCAAGACCGGCACCGGCACGCTTTTCCTCAACGTGCCCAACACCTACGCCGGCGGGACGACCATCGCGGGGGGGCGGGTCACGGTGCCCGCCGGATCGTCCCTCGGCAGCGGGCCCGTGACCGTCGACAACGCCTCGCTTCACTCGACCGCCACCCTCTCGCGCGACTCCTCCATCGCGGCCAGCGGCACCAACGCTTCCGTCAGCGCGGCCAGTTTCATCGAGGTCGGCTTGAGCGGCAACGGGGCCCTGGCCGTCACCGGCGGCGCCACTGTCAGCACACCGGGTTCCGTGGCCTTCGGCTTGGGCGGCCCGGGCGCTGTCGGGCAGGCGGACGTTTCGGGCGCGGGCTCGACGCTCTCGTCCGGCACGATCATGTATGCCGGCTTCCTCGGCACCGGTGGGATCACCGTCGGTTCCGGCGCGACGGTGACCGCGGGTGAACAACTTCTCCTTGCCGCCGGATCCGGCAGCACGGGCACCTTCAACCTCAACACGGGGGGAACCCTCAACGTCGGCGGCACCGACGGCATCGTCAAAGGCACCGGCACCGCCACGTTCAACTGGGCCGGCGGATTGCTCAAAGTCACCGGCTCCAGCCTCACCACCTCGCTGCCGATGAACCTCACCGGTCCTTCATCCGTGGACACGAGCGGTGTCGATGCCTCGCTCACCGGCCCGGTGTCCGGCCCCGGCAGCCTCACCAAATTCGGCGCCGGCACGCTCACCCTCGGCGGCTCGAACAGCATCACCGGCGGCCTCACCCACTGGGCCGGCACGGTCAAGGCGGCCACCGCCTCCAGCCTCCCCTCCGGCCCGCTCGCGCTCAACGGCGGCACGCTCGACCTCGATTTCGCCGGCACCGCCACGGTCCAGTCCCTCGGCTTCGACGGCGCCGTGCAGTCGGGCGGCGTCTGGGGCGGCCTCGCGTCGTCCGCGCCGAACAAGACCGCGCGCATCACCGGCCCCGGACTCCTCAACGTCGTCTCCAGCGTGTTTCCGCCGAGCTTCAACCCCGAAACCTCCGCCGGCCTCCAGCGTCCGCTCGGCTCCGGAACCCTCGACCTCGCCACGGCCACGGCCGTCACGCCGGGCGGCGGCACGTTCAGCGGCCCCGGCGTCAGCGGCGGCACGTTCGACCCCGCCTCCGCCGGCTACGGGCTGCACACGATCACCTACACGGTCGGCGGCCAGTCCGCGACCTTCACCATCGCGGTCACCGGCGGACTTGTCCTCGAGCAGCAGGGTGGCACCTTCGCCCCCGGCAACCTCGCCCCGACCGGCACCGCCTTCGCCAAGGACGTGATCAACCACCCGAACCATTCGATCCCCGCCCTCAACGACGGCCAATACGGCAACTCCTCGAGCTGGATCGGCGACTCGGCTGGCTCCCACGCCGGCATCGCCTTCGCGGCGCCGGTCACCGTGAACCGCATCGCCTTCGGACGCGACAACACCGGCGGCTTCGCGGATCGCGCGGCTGGTTTCTACGCCGTCCAGTTCACCACCGACCCCGCGCCCGCCTCGCCCGGCGCGACCTGGACCACGCTCGGCGCCGTCGAATACCGCAACAATGCAACCCCCGGCGTCACCGCCCCTGCCGCCCGCCACCTCTTCCGCTTCGCCCCCGTCAGCGTGACCGGCCTGCGCATCGTTCCGGCCCTCGCCGGTGCCGCCATCGACGAGATCGAAATCTACCCCGCCAGCGGGCTTTTCCGCATCGGCGATCTCACGCTCCTGCAGGAAGGCGGCGCCGTGGGCGCGGGCAACCTCGCCCTTGCCGGAACCGCGTTCTCGCAGAACGAGATCGGCGTCGCCCCGCATACCACTGCCGGCGTCAACGACGGCATCGCCGGCAACCAGAGCAGCTGGATCGGCGCCACGGTGGCCAGCTTCGTCGGGATCAACCTCGGCGGCACCAACACGATCAACCGCATCGCCTTCGGCCGCGACAACACCGGCGCCGCCACCGACCGCACCCTCGGCCGCTACACGCTCCAATACACCACCGCGCCGAACCCGGGCGCCGCCACCCCGGACGGCTCGTGGATCACCCTGGGCACGGCCGATTTCCTGAGTGCGGGCGGCCCCATGTTCGCCCAGCCCTCGCGCCGTCACCTCTTCGGTTTCCCCGCGGTCAATGCCACCGGCGTGCGCATCCTCACCGACGCAGCCGGTGCCGTGGCCATCGACGAATTGGAAGTCTACCTCGGCAGCGGCGGCCTCAGCCTCCGGCGCGAAGGCGATGTGGTTGTCCCCGACAACGGCAGCGTGGACTTCGGCGGCACCTTCCCGTCCACCCCGGTCGCCCGGACCTTCACCATCCTCAATACCGGCACCGACACTCTCGGCGTCGGCTCCTTCAACATCCCGAGCCCGGGCTCCGCGGACTTCGCCGTCACGCCTCCGGAGACACTGCAGCTCGCGCCCGGACAGAGCACCACGTTCCACGTCACCTTCACCCCCGCGCTCGCCGGACCGCGCACGGCCACGCTGCAGTTCACCAGCAACGATCCCGCCGCCCCCGTGCGCACTGTCATCCTCAACGGCACCGGCTCCGTGCCCAGCTTCAACTCTGCCACCACCACCGGGCTCAGCTTCAGCCTCGGCTCCGGCCCGGTCGACCTCGCCACGGCCACGGGCGCCCAGCCGGCCGGCGGCGTGTTCACCGGCCCCGGCGTCACCGGCGGCCAGTTCGACCCTGCTGCGGTCGGCTACGGGCAGCACAGCCTCACCTACACGGCCGCCGGCGCCTCGAGCAACTTCGTCGTCAGCGTCACGGGCGGACTGACCCTGCAGGAAACCGGCGGCACCTTCGCCCCCGGCAACCTCGCCCCGACCGGCACCGCTTTCGCCAAGGACGAAATCGGCGCGGGCCCGCACGCCATCCCCGACCTCAACGACGGCGTTTACGGCAACGACAGCAGTTGGATCGGCGCCGGCCCCGAGTCCCACGCCGGCGTCAGCTTCGGCGCGCAGCCGGTCTTCGTGGACCGCATCGCCTTCGGTCGCGACAACACCGGCACCTTCCTTGATCGCGGCCGCGGCACCTACACGGTCCAATACACGACAGACCCCGTGCCCGCACTTGCCCCGGCCGAGTCATGGATCAGCCTCGGTGCGGTGGACACCCGCGCACTCACCGACCCGCACCTGCGACGCGTGTATTCCTTCCCTGCCGTCGCCGCCACCGGCATCCGGCTGATCGTGCAATCGGCCACCGATTACATCGCGATCGACGAAATCGAAATCTACGGCCCCGGAGGAACACCGGCTGCAGTGGATGTCTGGCGCCAGCGCTACTTCGGCACCGCCGCCAACTCCGGGCCCGGCGCCGACCTCAACGACTTCGAAAAGGACGGCCTGTCGAACCTCGTCGAATACGCGTTCGGCCTCGACCCCACGCGCCCGAGCCTCGCGCCCGTTCCGCAGTCCGCCGCCGGCGAAGCCTTCTTCGCCTTCAACACGCCCGAAGGCGTGTCCGGCATCACCTACCGCGCCGAGTGGAGCCCGGATCTTGTCCAGTGGTTCCCCATCACCAACACCGGCGTCGCCCCGGC
>CAZSUJ010000121.1:0-6201 GCA_964609925.1 uncultured Chthoniobacter sp.
AGCTCCGTCGCATGGCCCGGAGCCGACGCCACCAGCCGCCAGTAGTCATCGGCCAAGGCGCGTGTGCGACTTTCTAGCTGCTCCCAAGCTTTAGTGTCGGCTGGCATAGTTTTGGACGTCCGCCGTCACCCGCACCTACCCGTGGCGCGACTCGTGCCAGCGAGCAAAGCGAGAGCATGAGGCGTGACGCGGGTAGGTGTTGGGTGCACGGCATTGTTCGCATGTTTATACTTTTTCAAGGTAAGTCCGATCAGACCACTTCCAAATGACCGGAATAGCACAAAGACTAGCAAGAATCAGTGGAAACCAGATTCTGAATGGCGATCCGGAAAATAGAAATACCACTCCGAAAGCAAGCCAGACACCATAAAAGAGAATTCCTGCCCAGCGTCCCCATGGGCGATGGAATATCATTCCGGGACCTGCAATCAAACCCAATGCCGCCGTAGGGCCAGAAAACCATCCGAAAGAAAATGATGTCTTAACGATGATGTAGAATGCTCCTGCGAGGCAAACCACACCAAACAAGCGCACGAACCATTCAAGAGACACTTGTGCGAGGAGTTTCATATCTTCAGCGAACGTTCCCGATGACCTATCCCTACTTGCTTCTGGCATCCGAGCCTGCTCCGCAGGCGAAATGCCAGAAGTGCCGAAGGCATAGGGATTAGGTCCATCGCCCCGTTAGGCATTTTGTTTTTCATGGCGTTTCGCGTTCGACCTCGGTTTCCTTGATGCCTTCCTCCGGGCGTGAGGAGTCAAACGTAAAAGTGATGTCACGCCAGCGTGCGGGAGCCTCCGCTGGGCCATCTCTGTTTTCAATCAAGTCCGTTGTCTCAGCAATAAAGATTGAGTCCTGCCAACCGGTGATACCACCGCCCCGATTGTCGGAGCATGACTCGAAAAGACCGTTGGTCCGCTCTGCAATCTTGCCATCGCGAATACGAAGCCACTGGATAGAGGACTCGACTCCACTACCACAATAGCCGTCACGAGGTGGATAGCCGCGTGTCCACTCGCTGACGCTGATAAGGATAAAGTAGTCGTTGCGCCGCTTCTGAACAGCGTGGACACAACGCGCTATTGGGTGTGGATCAATCACATCAGGGAGGAAAATACGATGCCCACCGTCCTTAATAACGAGTGACTCGCCTACAAAGTGTGCCGACTGGGCGTATGCGATTGATGAAGCTCCTGCTGTCAGACATATGGCGAGAAAAACAATCTTCATCGAATACAAACAATACTGGCGAATCACGAGCGTCAGCTTGCTGTGCCTAACGTCCCCGATCAGGTATCCCCGCCTGCTTTTGGCGCCAAAGGCTGCTCCGCAGCCGACGTGCCAAAAGTGCCGAAGGCATGGGGATTAGCTGCATCGGCCCGCTCGGCCTTTTTCTATTTTGGTTTGTGCGCATCAAGACCGATCTCTCTTCGCAGATTCTTTTTCTGCTTCTCTGGTATGTCATTCCAATGCTTGTTCTCAAGGGCACCCGCGAGGGAGTAGAGATAATAGCAAACTGGCAGCTTTCTTTCCTCGTGCTTTTGGATCAATAGGTAAGCCTGAGCCGGTCCAATTCTCCTGAGATCGTTCTCAGAATGTATGCCGATCTCGCTAAGCCTTCTGACGATAGTCGGACCAAGATTCCTCAGCTCTGATAGTTCACGGTTGGGTTTGCGTGGGGTCATATTTTGTTGCCGAACGTCCACCAGCAGCCACGCGCGTTTCGCGCGTTGGCTGGCTGGCATGGTTAGGCATACGGTTTTGGGTTAAGTGCGTAACCATGAAGTAAAAAAAATGATGATGAGGTTTGTAGCGCCTGTCGAGCCGAAGTAAGAAAGTGGTAAATAGACTGCACGTCTGGTCGCAGAAAAGTGGCGAGTCCAATAATATGTAGCTCCAATAATCCCGATAATGAGTGGAATCTGAATGAATGCAATCCAACGGCATCCATCGGCTCCTGGAGTAAAGGAAAAGGGAACGATGATCACTATGATAGTGAGAACCGTGAGAAGCCCTGCAATGGTGGGTGCACCACCACCGTCCCAACCGCCGGCCATAACCCTGCTTGGCAAGAGCATGAGGCCGGACGACACAATGTAAAACCTCGGTGGGATTCTCATTTTTTCCGCCTAACGTCCGCGATCACCGGCACCGGACCGCGGGCGCGACAGATGCAGGCGAGGAACGAGCCTCCGCATCTGGCGTGACGGCGGGTAGGTGTTCGGTGGATCGCATTGTTCGGATTATTTAGTATTGGTCCTGCTTGAGCCACTCTTCGTAAAATAGCGGCAGCGAATCGGAAATCTTGAATTGCTCACCTACCACAAGAAGTTCTTCCATCTCCCAGTGGTAGAAATACACCTTCGAATCATCTGCTCCAAGCTGAATAAAGACGGCCCCTTGGTCTGATGAATCTCCTATCTGCAACGCATCCTCTGGCCATTCCCTTCCAAACCAGTCCACTTTACGGTTAACGATGTTGCGAGCGATGATGCGATCCGTCTCATTCCAAAACAATCCCTCATCCATTTCCGTTCCCTTGAAAGGATTGTGCATCAATGAATGCTTGTAATGCTCAGGTAGACTTACCTCAAGCGCAGCCTCGATATCTTGGATAGCCGCGTAGCTTAATGAAGCGTGCGGTGGGTCATATTTGTCGGAAGGCGTGGGGTTCATATCTTTTCCGAACGTCCCCGATCAGGAATTCCCGCTTGCTTCTGGCGGGGCCGATGCTCCCGCATCGGACGTGCCAGAAGTCCCGAAGGGACGGGAATTTGCTGCATCGGTCTGTTCGGATTTTATGATTCTTCGCTTCTGCACAAGAAGATTCAACCAGATAACCGCACTCATCACGAGGCCGGTAAAAAGAAGAATTCTGATATATCCAATGTATCTGTCGGGACGGCTAAAATAGGTCAATCCGAGATGATTTGTTTCCACTATCGTCTCTGCAACGAGGCTTTGAATAACTGCAGCCATCGCAAAAAATACGAGGGGCAATGCAATGCAGAGTGCCTGCCTCGGTGAGGAGGCACTTCGCGTCAAGAACACAAAACCCAGAAGAAAGGATGCAACGCCACCCAATAAACAGAACCACATAGGAGGACCGGTTCTCGGAAGCCACTCGAACAAACTTGGATATGCTTGGGCGCTGGCGATCATTTATTTTCCGAACGTCCCCGATCACCTGCTCCCACTTGCTTTTGGCACCAAAGCCTGCTGCGCAGGCGACGTGCCAAAAGTGCCGAAGGCATGGGAGTTAGGTGCATCGGTCTGTTCGGTCATTTTTGTTCGTAAAGCAAAACAAATGAGCCTTTCTTTGTGTTCTCGTTGGAGAATCGAATGAAGACCTTGAATGGGTTGCTCTTTTGGGTGAGGGGGATCTTGATATCAAGATGTCCTTCTGGCGCAATATTTTTTCTAGATAGTCCCGTTCCACACCAAGGCCAATCTGTCGCCTGCCACTGTCCTGAAATCTGCTCTTCCCAATACAGTGATGGGACAGAGGACTCTGCATATTGTGCATATCCGAGATTATCCGGCGTATCGTTGAACACGCGCACGGTCGCAAAGTCTGCATCCTTTGTCACAACGCTCACCTTGGGAATGGTATCTAGGGGCTTCTCTGGGAAGTTCTCATACATCTTCCTCCAGTCTTGGGAGAGTGCCAAGGGCGAGAGAACGAAGAGAAAGACAAGGGCCAAGCGCATGGTGATATTCTTTACCGAACGTATATTAGCAAGCCGGCTTGAATATTGTAATAGACAACTGGCTTGCTATTGCAATAAAGCGTGCCAATACTGAGTGGATGGAATCAAAAGGGCCTCGAAGATCATCGTTCGTCGAACGTCTGGAGCAAGCTCTCGCAACGGCAGGGGTGCCTGAGAAGGCTCGAAGGTATGGAACGGCTTGGGTGCGGAAGTTCGGAAAATTCATTGCTCCTAAACAGCTGTATTGTGCATTGCAGCAAGAAGTGGAAGCTTTTTATCAACGTCTTGCCTCGGAGTGCCGGCCAAATCGCATCAGTTGGGCCTAGATTTTCGGTGTAGCGGGTCACGGTGCGCGGGGCTCCGCCGCAGGCAAACAGGCTGTTTACCCTCCACGGGCATCATCATCCATAAACGGAGGTGAGAGTTGACCGATGAGGGTTGAGAGACTGGGCTGCAAGGAGATGCGTGACATACCAGCCTCACTCTTTGGGTGAACGCACCGATGCTCTTAAGTTGCTTCTCCTCAGTCCCTCAACCTTCAACCATAGACCCTCAACTTCCTTTCTGGGATCATGGGAAAGTGCTCCGGGATGTGGGGCGCGGGCGGCGGTGTCCTTGCTAGGATGGCTGTGTTTGTCCGGACGGCGAGACGCGGGAGCCGACGGTGGTGAAGACGAGGACCCAGAAGCATTGGATGAGGACGGCGACGGGGATTTGGAGGGCGGCGGGCATGGCGTAAACGAGGGTGACGCCGGGGATCCAGATCATCCATGCGGCGACGATGACGGGCACCACTTCCTCGAGGCAGAAGGCGGGGCGCAGCACGCGTTGCCAGGCGGCGGCGCGGAATCCTCCGGCGCAGAGGGCGAAGTAGGCGACCATGACGGGGTTGGCAAAGAGCGGGCTGAAGAGAAACTGGTCCACCAGCACCTTGGGGACGATGGCGGACCATGTGGCGGCGTCGCCGAACCACACGGCCTGTTGCCGGTAGAGGAGGTCCACGATCATGCCCATGACGCCCCATGCCGGGGCGGCGAGGAGGAAGTTGATGGCGTTGCGGCGGCGGGGGCGTCCGGATTGGAAGAGCAGGATGCGCAGGATTTCCGGCAGGAGGGCGGCCGCGATGACGTAGGAGAAGAACGCGAAGGCGAGGCCGGACTCTTCCTTGGTCGTGGCGACGGTGGCGAGGAAGTGCCGGGTGCCGTCGTGGGTGAGGTAGGCGGCGAGGAACGCCGCCATAAGCCCCTGGAGAAGGAGCCCGGGCAGGATGTTGGCGCGGATGGCCGCGCCGACGGTGCGGAGGACGGGCTGCACCCCGGTGGTGTTGGTGACGTTCGGGCGGTGGGGGCGCCGTGACCCGGAACGGGGAACGTCAGGGACGGAGTTCCTCGCCGGTGTTGGCGTTCGTGATGATGAACTTCTCGCGGTGCATGGCGGGGTCGGGCTTGAACGAGAGGATGCCGCCGTAGCGCCGCTCGATGTCCACGAGGAGTTCGTCGTCCTCGGTGCGCAGGCGCTGGAGGAGGTCGGGGTTGACGATGACTTTGATCTCGTGGATCGAGTCGATGTTCTTGCGCATGACGCCGTGGAGGGCGCGCTGGAGTTCGACCGACATGGTCATGATGTTCTTGATGAGTCCGCGTCCCTCGCAATACGGGCAGGGGTCGAACTGGGACATGCGCATGCTTTCGGCGGCGCGCTGGCGGGTCATCTCCATGAGGCCGAGCTGGGAGATGGGGAGGACGTGGGTGCGGGCCTTGTCGCGTTTGAGGCGCTGGCGCATGAGCTGGTAAACGGCCTGCTGGTCCTTGCGCGATTTCATGTCGATGAAGTCGGCGACGATGAGTCCGCCGATGTTGCGCAGGCGCATCTGGCGGGCGATCTCGTCGGCCGCCTCCATGTTCGTCTGGAAGATGGTCTTCTCGACGTCCTTGCCGCCCTTGTTGCGTCCGGTGTTGACGTCGATGGAGACGAGGGCCTCGGTTTCGTCGATGACGATGTAGCCGCCGCAGGGGAGCCAGACCTGGCGGTGGTAGGCCTTCTCGATCTGCTTGTTCACGCCGAACTTGTCGAAGATGTGCTGTTCCTCGTTGTAGAACTGGATGCGGCGCTTCGAGCGCGGGGAGACTTGGGCGACGAGGCCCTGCATGCGTTCGACCGAGGGGAGGTCATCGCAGATGACGGCGTCGACCTCCTCGGTGAGGAAGTCGCGCACGGTGCGTTCGATGAGGTCGGGTTCCTCGAAGAGCTGGGCCGGGCCGCGCTTGGTCTCCATGCCCTTCTCGATCTCGTGCCACTGCTCGAGGAGGAGGTGCAGGTCGCGCACGAAGAAGCGCGAGCGCTGGCCGGCGCCGACGGTGCGCATGATGACGCCCATGCCGTCGGGGATTTCGAGTTCGTTGAGGATCTTGCGCAGGCGCTCGCGTTCCTTCGGATCGTCGATCTTGCGCGAGATGCCGCACTGGGGGCTGTAGGGCATGAGGACGAGGT
>CAZSUJ010000122.1:0-6177 GCA_964609925.1 uncultured Chthoniobacter sp.
TGGCTGGCCGGAATGACGCGCTCCGAGGTGCTTTGCGTGATGATCGGGGGCATGGCCACGGTGGCCGGCGCCGTCATGATCGCCTACATCAGCCTCCTCGGTGGCGACGACCCCGAGCAGCAACTCCTCTTCGCCACGCACCTGCTCACGAAGTCTGTCATCACCGTCCCTGCCGCCCTCATGATCGCCAAGATCCTCCTGCCGCAGACCGAGCCGGTGGACACGTCACTGCACCTTGCCTCGGCCCGCAATGGCGTGAACCTGCTCGACGCGGTGTGCCTCGGCACGACGGACGGCGTCAAGCTGGCGGTTAATGTCGGCGCGATGCTCCTCGTCTTCACCTCGCTGGTGGCGTTGGTCAACTTCGTGCTGGAGGACTGGATCGGCGCTCCCACCGGGCTCAATGCGCTCGTGGCCTCGTGGACGGGCGGTGTCTTCGACGCGTTCTCCCTCGAGTTCCTGCTGGGCATGATATTCGCGCCCGTGGCGTGGTTGATGGGCATCAGCGGCGATTCGGTCATGACCGCGGGTGCCCTGCTCGGCGAGCGGACCGTGCTCAACGAGTTCGTCTCGTTCGTGAAGCTCGGCACCATGAAGGCCGAGGGCGCCTTCACCAATCCGCGCGACCTGATGATCCTGACCTACGCGCTGGCCGGCTTCGCCAATATCGTGTCCATCGGTATCCAAGTCGGCGGAATCGGAACGGTCGCGCCCTCACAACGCGAGAATCTCGCACGCTTCGGCTGGATCGCCCTGCTCGGGGCGAGCCTCGCCTGCTTCATGACTGGCGCGGTGGCAGGAATCCTCTCGCCGGTGCGCTGACTCAGCGTAGGGACGACCGGCCCGGTCGTCCGGGATGCACCATCCGCACGGATCATCAGGCACATCGCCCCTCAGATCCCCGTGTCGAAGATGACGAAGAGATAGACGCCGAACAGGAGCAGGTGGACCGCGCCCTGCAGCATGTTCGTGCGGCCCTGTCCGAACGTCAGTATGCACGTGGCCTGCGCGACGAGCAGGAGCACGATCTCGGCATTGTCGAGGCCGAGGATGACCGGACGGCCGGTGAACAGCCCGATGGCCAGCGCCGCGGGAATGGTCAGTCCAATCGTGGCAAGCACGGACCCGAGGAGGAGATTGACCGAGCGCTGCATGCGGTTGCCCAGTGCGGCCTGTATCGCGGCCAAGCCTTCGGGGGCAAGGAGGAGGCTGGCCACGACGAGCCCCTCGAAGCCGTCGGGCAGTCCGAGTTGGTCGTTGGCTTGGTCGAGGATGACGGCGAGTTTCTTGGCCAGCACCACGACCGGAATGATGTAGGCGAGGAGCAACAAGACATGCAACCACCCGGGCCAAGCGGAGGAATGTTCATGTTCCTCGTGGCCTTCGCTTTCATGCCGGAAGAAGTCGCGGTGCAGACGGGTCTGCACGAGGAGGAAGACGCCATAGACGGCAAGGCACAGGACGACCAAACCGGCGGCGTGGGCCGGGGCGTAGCTGCCCTTTTCGCCGGACTTGGTGAAGATGGGAAGGACGAGCCCGATCACGGCCAGAGGCAGGATCATGGCCAGGTAGGAACTGGCGCCCTGCAGGTTGAACGATTGCTGCCGGAACTTCAGTCCGCCGACGAGCAGGCAGAAACCGAGGAAACCGGTCAGAACGATCATGACGACCGAATACATCGTGTCCCGCGCCAGCGTCGGCTGGTCCCCGTGGAGCATGAGGGACGCAATCATCGTCACTTCGAGGCAGGTGACCGAGAACGTGAGGATCATCGTGCCGTAGGGTTCTCCGCAGCGGACGGCGAGGACCTCGGCGTGCCGCACCACGGCGAAGGCCGACAGCAGGATGACCGCGACGACCCACACCAAGCCGCCCATGGCGAACGGGAGCGAGTGGCCGGCTGCGGACCAAGACTCGCCGAAGAGCAGCCACAAGACCGCGGTAGGCCAGATGATGAGCAACGGCCACTCGCGAAGCGGGCCGGCCGATGGCGCGGCGTGCATCAGGGGAAGGTCGCCTGGATCCCGAGCGCGGTCAGCAGTTCCGGCGTGATCGTGCCCGTCACTGCCATGTTGTTCTGCGTCTGGTATTGCTGGATGGCCGCGGCGGTCGATGTCGCAAGCCCGTCAATCTCGCCCGTGTAGAGCCCCAATTTCTGCAGCGCGACCTGCACAGCGGTCTCGACGGGGTAGGTCGCATACACGGGGTAGGTGATGTATTCCGGCTGCGTCATGACCGACCACCCGGCGAAGGCGCCGTAGGGCGCGAGGTAAGCCTCGCCGGGTTCGCACTCCACGGCGACGTAAGCACCGTCGCGCCACACGTAGCCCGCGCGGAAACCGTCGGGGCCGACCACAGTGGCATCGTATTCGCGTCCGTTGATCGTGCGGACCGAAACGCCGTCGCGCGTCACGGCTGCGCCGTTGACTTCTCCTTCCCGCCGCACGCCGCCATCGATCTCGCCCGGGGGACGGGGGCCATCCACCCGGACGCCGCCCTCCTCGCGGAACTCCGTTTCGCCGCGCGGTCCCTCATGGACGCCCTCGGCGTGGAAGCCGCCTTCGCCGCGGGCGAAACCCAGCGCGGTGGTGAGCAGGAGGAGGAACAAGGTGCGGGGGATGCCATTCATGTCCCTGCAAGTAAGCCCTGCGGGCGCATCATTCAAGCCGTGGCATCCGAGGCGGCCATCTTAAGCGTTGCAGCTATTAGAAAATCTTATAACCTCCGCGCATCATGTCTGTGGCCCCTGTAGCAACCGGAGTGCGCCAGCCGAATCCGCTGCTGGTGTTCGCGAAATCGTCGATCGGCAAGAAGTGGATTGTCGGCATCTCCGGTGCCCTCCTCATCCTCTTTGTCATCGCCCACCTCGCGGGCAACCTCACCATCTACATCGGACCCTACGGCGAGGGGATCAACGTCTATGCCCAGGCCCTCCATGCCAGCACGGCTTTTCTCTGGGCGGCCCGCGGCGGACTGCTGGTCGTTTTCCTCGTCCACATCTTCACCACGCTTTCGCTCGTGCTGGAAAACCGGCGCGCGCGCCCGCAGCGCTACGCCGTGAAGACGCATGTGCAGAGCACGGTGTTCGTCCGCACCATGGCCCTGAGCGGCCTCGTCGTCCTCAGCTTCCTCATCTTCCACGTGCTGCAATTCGCGGCCGGCCTCAGCCCGCACTCGGGGCTCTACGACCTGGAAGGGCGCCATGACGTGGCGGCCATGATCATCCAGAGCTTCCACAACCCGTGGGTCTCGGGCTTCTACCTCCTCAGCCTCGTGTTGCTCGGCATGCACCTGAGCCACGGCATCAGCAGCATTTTCCAAACCTTCGGGCTTAACGGCCGCAAGTCGTCGGGCCTCATCAAGTGCGCCGCCCTCGTCGCCTCGTGGGGATTGATGGCCGGGTTCGCCAGCATCCCGCTCGCTTCGGTCTCCGGCTACCTGAAGGTCCTGCCCGACGATAAGCGCGTCGTGCCCCACCAAACGTCCGCCTCCCACTGACCCATGAGCACGATCACCCTCGATCCGAAAATCCCGTCCGGGCCGCTAGCCGACAAGTGGACGAACTACAAGGCTGCTAGCAAGCTCGTGAGCCCGGCCAACAAGCGTCGCTACGAGCTGATCGTGGTGGGGTCCGGTCTCGCCGGCGGGGCCGCGGCGGCCGTGTTCGGCGAGCAGGGCTACAACGTGAAGTGCTTCTGCTACCAGGACAGCCCGCGCCGGGCCCACAGCATCGCGGCGCAGGGCGGGATCAATGCGGCGAAGAATTACCAGAACGACGGCGACAGCGTGGACCGGCTGTTCATGGACACGATCAAGGGCGGCGACTTTCGCGCGCGTGAGGCGAACGTTTACCGTCTGGCACAAGTCAGCAGCCAGATCATCGACCAGTGCGTGGCGCAAGGTGTGCCTTTCGCCCGCGAATACGGCGGCATGCTGGCCAACCGCTCGTTCGGGGGCGCCCAAGTGTCCCGCACGTTCTACGCGCGCGGCCAGACCGGACAGCAATTGCTCCTCGGCGTTTACTCGGAGCTGAGCCACCAGATCTCAGCCGGGACGGTGAAGATGTATCCGCGGCACGAGATGCTGGACCTCGTCATCGTGGACGGCCACGCCAAGGGCATCGTGACCCGCAACATGGCCACCGGCGAGATCGAGGCGCATTCGGCGGACGCCGTGATCCTCGGCACCGGCGGCTACGGCAACGCGTTCTTCCTCTCGACCAACGCGATGGGCTGCAACGTCACCGCGACCTACCGCGCCTACCGCCGCGGCGCGCTCTTCGCCAACCCGTGCTACACGCAGATCCACCCGACCTGCATCCCGGTCAGCGGCGATTACCAATCGAAGCTCACCCTGATGAGCGAGTCGTTGCGCAACGACGGACGTGTCTGGGTGCCGAAGCGCAAGGAAGACTGCGGGAAGAAACCCTCGGACATCCCCGAGGCGGACCGCGACTATTTCCTCGAGCGCAAATACCCCAGCTACGGCAACCTCGCGCCGCGCGACATCTCCTCGCGTTCGGCCAAGGAGGCCTGCGACGAGGGGCGCGGCGTCGGCCCGGGCGGACTCGGCGTTTACATGGATTTCGCCGACGCGATCAAGCGGCTCGGCGAGGACACGATCCGCGAGCGCTACGGCAACCTCTTCGAGATGTATGAGAACATCACCGGGGAGAACGCCTACAAGACCCCGATGCGCATCTATCCCGCCGTGCACTACACGATGGGCGGACTCTGGGTGGACTACGAATTGCAGAGCAACGTGCCGGGCCTGTTCGTCATCGGCGAGGCCAACTTCTCCGACCACGGGGCCAACCGCCTCGGCGCCAGCGCGCTCATGCAGGGTTTGGCGGACGGCTATTTCGTCCTGCCTTACACCATCGGCAACTATCTAGCGCCCGTTCGAGGGACGCGGCCGGACGTGAACCGTCCGGAGTTCAAGCAGGCCGTGGACGAGGTCAAAGATCGCGTCAAACGCCTTCTTTCCATCAAGGGCAAGCGCACCGTGGACAGCTTCCACAAGGAAATCGGCAAGCTCCTTTGGGACGAGTGCGGCATGGCCCGCAGCAAGGAGGGGCTCGAGAAGGCCATCGCCAAGTTCGACCAGATCCGCGAGGAATTCTGGACGGACGTGCGGGTCCTCGGCGAGGGCGACGAACTCAATGTGTCGCTCGAGAAGGCCGGCCGCGTGGCCGACTTCATCGAGTTCGGCCAGCTTATGTGCGAGGACGCGCTGAACCGCAACGAGTCATGCGGCGGCCACTTCCGCGTCGAATACCAGACGCCCGAAGGCGAGGCACTGCGCAACGACGACGACTACTTCTACGTCGCGGCCTGGAAACACACCGGCGACGGCAACAAGCCCGAACTCGTCAAGGAGCCGCTGCACTACGAGACGGTGAAATTGGCGACGAGAAGCTACAAGTAGTTGAGGGTTGAGGGATGAGAGTTGAGAGATGCCAGATGAACACAAACGAGGATTCAACTTCGAGAAGCTCGATGTTTGGCATCGGGCCGTTGAACTTGCGTCGGTCGTTTATGACGTCACCGGACGTTTTCCTGCTGACGAGCGCTTCGGGCTCACCAGCCAGATGCGGCGGGCGGCTGTCTCAGTCTCTTCGAACATCGCGGAAGGAAGTTCGCGCTCTTCGCGTGCGGATTTCGCCCGCTTCGTCGAACTCGCCGTCGGTTCGCTCTACGAGCTTCTCAGCCAGGCCTACGTGGCCCGCAAGCAGGGTTTCCTCAGTGAGGATGATTTCCGCAAACTCCACTCAGCCGCGGAGGACCTCATCCGCATGTCCAGCGGCCTTCGTAACCACCTGCGCAGCTAGTCCCTCAACCCTCATCCCTCAACCCTCAACTCTTCCATGAACTTCCATCTCCAAGTCTGGCGTCAGGAAAACGGTCACTCTGCGGGCACCTTCCAGAGCGTGGAGGCTCGCGACATTCCGGCCGAGGCCTCGTTCCTCGAGATGCTGGACATCGTGAACGACCGGTTGACCGAGAAGGGCGAGGAGCCGGTCGCGTTCGACCACGACTGCCGCGAGGGCATCTGCGGCATGTGCAGCCTGACCATCAACGGCATCCCGCACGGCAAGGGCCGCGGGACGACTTGCCAGCTTTACATGCGGAAGTTTTCGGACGGCGACACGATCTACATCGAACCGTTCCGCGTCGG
>CAZSUJ010000123.1:0-6115 GCA_964609925.1 uncultured Chthoniobacter sp.
CCGATCCGCAGCGCAGCGAATCCCAGAAATGCGAGATACACGTAAACGCCCGACTTGATAAACGGATAGAGATTCGTGGACTGCAACTGCTCGCTCGCGGGCCGCGCCGCCGGTTCGCGTTCGCCACGGGCCGCGATCACTTCGAGCGCGAAGAACTGCATGGCGGCACAAGCAGCGGCAATTATTGCCAGCCGCACCCATCTTTTCCTCAGGCACGTCATGAACAAGACGACGGGCCCGGCCGCCAGTGCCAGAGCCATCAGGAGCACGATCGAGTAGAGAGCGACCTGATCGAGTAGCGTGAGGTGGGTCAGCCAGTCGAAGAGGAACGAAATACCCCGGCCCGTGTTCAATGCTTCCGTGATCGCGAGGATTCCGGCCATCACAACCGACATGACCACGACAAGTATGAAAGACACGACGGCGAAGGGCAGGAAGGCCAGCGAAGTCGAGAGCAGGTAGAGAGAAAACGCTGCCGCGACGGCATTGATGAGAGCGTCCACCTCCCGGAACTGTCGGGTCGGGGAGGTCATGCGTTTGCAGCTACCGGATCGCCGCGGCCCGTGCGGTCACATCCGTTCCGGAACTTCCACGCCGAGGAGGTCGAGGCCGGTCTGGAGGACGCGGGCGGTGGCTTCGCAGAGGACGAGGCGGGAGTGGCGTTCGGACTCGTCCGCCTTGATCACGGGGCAGGCCTCGTAGAAGGCGTGGAAGGCGTTGGCGGTTTCGTGGAGGTGGTTGGCCAGCAGGTTCGGACGGAATTCGTGGAGCACGACGGGCACGGCCTCGGCGAACTGCAGCAGCTTGAGCCCGAGTGCGGCCTCGGCGGGGTGCGCGAGAATGACGTCATGTCCGCCGCCGGCGTCGGCGCCGAGCTTGCGGAAGATCGAGCGGATGCGGACGTAGGCGTTCTGCAGATACGGCGCGGTGTTGCCCTGCAGGGCGAGCATCTTCGACCACGAGAAGACGTAGTCGGTCATGCGGTGCTGCGAGAGTTCGGCGTATTTCACGGCGCCGAGTCCGACGATGCGCGCCGTGCGCTCCTTCTCCTCCGCGGGCATGTCGGCGTTCTTCTCCTCGATTAACGCGCGGGCGCGGACCACGGCCTCGTCGAGCAGATCGCGCAAGGGGACGTTGTCGCCCGAGCGGGTCTTCATCAGCTTGTGATCCTCGCCGAGGATGCTGCCGAACGCGATGTGCGCCATCTCGGTGCCTACGCCCATGCGGCGGGCGGCGGCGAAGACCTGCTGGAAGTGGAGTTGCTGGGGTGCGCCGGTGACATACCAGATCGCGTCGGGGCTCCAGCGCTCCGCGCGGTATTCGATGGTCGCAAGGTCAGTCGTGGCGTAAAGGAACCCTCCGTCGCCCTTGCGGATGAGGCACGGCTTGTCGGCCAGCGCGGGGATGTCGGGAAAGAAGATGCAGGCGGCACCCTCGCTGATGACGGCGATGCCCTCTGCGAGGAGGCGGTCCACCAGCGGTCCGAGCGCCGGATCGTAGAAACTCTCGCCGAGGCGCTCGTCGAACGTGACCCCAAGGCGGTCGTAGATGTCCTGGAACTCGGCCCAGGAGAGATCAACCAACTGCTGCCAGATGGCGCGGTTCTCCGCGTCGCCTTGCTGGAGCTTCACGAGTTCCTCGCGCGCCGCGCGGTGGACGGCTGGATCGTTTTGCTCCAACGCATTGACCTCGCGGTAGAGGCGCGTCATCTCGGCCACGGGGGCGCGCTCGAGGGCGTCGCGGTCGAGCAGGTGCTTCCAGCCATAGAGCACCTTGCCGAATTGCGTGCCCCAGTCGCCGAGGTGGTTGTCCGTCACCACGTCGTGCCCGAGGAAGCGCGCGATGCGGGCCAGCGCGTCGCCCAGGATGGTGCTGCGGATATGCCCGACGTGCATCGGCTTGGCGATGTTCGGCGAGCTGAAGTCGATGATGATGCGGCGCGGGGTTGCGGCGGCGGCTACGCCGCAGCGCGGGTCGGACGCGAGCTCGCGCACGCGGGTGGCGACCCATGCGGGGTGGAGTTTGAAATTGAGGAAGCCCGGACCGGCGATGGTCGGCTCGCCGCAGACTTCACCGCCGTCGAACGCGGCGGCGATGCGCCCGGCCAGCTCGCGCGGATTGCACTTCTGCTCCTTGGCCAGGACCATGGCGGCGTTCGACTGGTAGTCGCCGAAGCGGGTGTCGGCGGCGGGAACGACGTCGCCGCGTTCCGCGGGCAGTCCGCAGGCGGACATCGCCGCCCGCAGCCGCCCGGTCAGCACGGCCTGCGGGGTGGCGGACATTCAGCGGGCGCCGCCGCGGCTGGTGAAGACCTCGAGGATGGCGGCGGCGTCAGGCGCGGCGGCCAGCTCGTCGCGCACCCGGCGGTCGTTGAGGAACTTCGCGATGGCGGCCAGCGTGCGCAGGTGGACCTGGAACTGGTCGCGCGGGACGATGAAGAGGACGATGAAGTGGACGAGTTCGTTGTCGAGCGAGTCGAACTCGATTCCGGCGGATGAACGGCCGAACGCGGCCACGACCTCGGTGACGTGTTCCGACGAGGCGTGTGGGATGGCGATGCCGAAGCCGATTCCCGTGCTCATCGTCTCCTCGCGCTGGCGCAGGGCGGCAAGGATACTTTCCCGGTGCGCGGCCTCAATGCGGCCTTGGGCCACGAGGAGGTCCACGATCTCGGTGATCGCCGGCCACCGCTCTGTGGCCTTCATTGCGGGAATTATCTGCCCGACCGTGAGCAAGCTCGAAAGGGTCATGCGCCTAGTGCCAGAGACGTTACCAACCGCGCGGGGGGTGGCAAGATTCATTTGCCCGCGCGTTCATTCCGCCTCCGCGGCCAGCAGGCCGGTGCCGGCACAAAGCCGCGCGTAGAGGCCGCCGCGGGCCAGCAGTTCCTCGTGCCGTCCTCGCTCGACGATGCGGCCCCGGTCGAGGACGAGGATCTGGTCGGCGTGGCGGACGGTGGACAGGCGGTGCGCGATGACGAAGCTCGTGCGCTGCTGCAGCAGGCGGTCGAGCGCCTCCTGGATCAGCCGCTCGGTCGCGTTGTCCACGCTGGCCGTGGCCTCGTCGAGGAGCAGGACCGGCGGGTCTTTCAGGAGCGCGCGGGCGATGGAAACACGCTGCTTCTCGCCCACGCTGAGCCGCACGCCGCGCTCGCCCACCTCGGTGTCGAGGCGCCGCGGGAGGCGCTCGACGAATTCCGCCGCGTTGGCCGCGCGCAGCGCCGCCCACAATTCGTCGTCGGTCGCGTCCGGTTTGCCGAACCGCAGGTTGTCGGCCACGGTGCCGTTGAAGAGGAAGCTCTCCTGCGAGACCAGTCCGACCACCCGCCGCAGGTCCCGCTTGGCGAACGAGCGGATGTCTTGCCCGTCGAGCGTCACCCGGCCCTCCTGCCACTCGTAGAAGCGCATGAGAAGGCCGACGAGCGACGACTTGCCCGCGCCCGTCGGGCCGACCAGGGCGACCGTCTCGCCGGGATTCGCCACGAGGTTGATGTCGTGGAGCACGCCGTCCCCGTCGCCGTAGGAAAATCCGACGCCCTCGAACCGGATTTCGCCGCGCAGCGGCGAAGGCACGGGTTCGCGGCCCGCGTCCGGCTCGGGAGAGGCGTCGAGAATGTCGAACACGCGGCGGCCCGCGGCCCGTCCGGCTTGGGCGATCTGGTTCAGTTGGTGGAGGCGTCCCACGGGCTCGTAGAGGAAGCGGACGAGGACGAGGAAGGCGACAAGCACGCCAAGGTCGAGGTGTCCCTGCAGCGCGGCCCAGCCGCCGTAGCCGAGGACGACAAGGCTGCCGATGGACGAGAGGAAGCTCATGCCCGGGCTGTAGAGCGCCCAGGCCCGCATGACGACGAGGGTGGCCTGACGGAGCTTCTCGCTCGAGGTGTTGAACCGCAGAAGTTCGCCCGCCTCGCGCGCGTAACCCTTGATCTGGCGGATGCCGTCGAGGTTGTCGTGCAGGAGGGAGTTGAGGTCAGACGCCGCCTGGCGCTGGGTGCGGTATCGTGTCGAGGCGGTCAGGGTGTAGGCCAGCGCCCCGCCGATCAGGAAGGGCACCGGCGTGAGCGCGCAGAGGGCCAGCGCCGGGCTCCAGTAAACCATGAGGCCCAGGACGACCACGATCTGCAGGATGGCCACGGCCCCCTGCTCGACGCCGTCGATCAGGACCCGCTCGACGTTGTTCACGTCCTCCACGACCCGCGTCATGATGTCGCCGGTCGCCCGCTGGTCGAACCAGGCCAGCGGAAGCGACTGCAGCCGGGCGTAAAGGTCGCTGCGGAGGTCGAAGAGCACCTTTTGCTCGAAGGTGTTGTTCAGGAGGATGCGCAGGGTGTTGAGGCCGTCCTGCGCGAAGAACCCGAACGCTGCCAACCCGATCATCGGCCACAGGGCGGATGCGTTGCCGCCCCGCAGCACATCATCCACGATGCGCTGGGTGACCACCGGGAAGACCACGACCATGAGCGCCGAACCCATCGCGCAGAACAGTGTGGCGGCTGCAAGCAGCGGGTAGCGCCGCAGGTAGGAGAAAACGCGGGCGAGGATGCGTGGCTGTTTGTCTGGACTCATGGCGGGCGGCCCGGAGCCGCGGGTGGAGGCGCCGCGCGGCGGATCTCGGTGACGGCTTGATCGGCGGACCATGACGATTATCGCGACCGTCGCCCCAAGGCGAGCAGCGACATCCCCGGCTGGTGGCAAAAAATCACCAATCACCCCCGGGCGCGCCGGCGGCGGCCGGCCGTGTGGCCAGCATTCGCGGGGCAGTTGGCACGGCATTTGCTTTCCCTCCTTTACCGGCACCTTGCCCACCCGCTGGCGGTGCCCCGGAACACCGGGGTGCCGCGGCGGTCGCAGGGCCGGACACAACCACACACATCCATGATCCACTCAAAACAAACCCGATGGGGGTCCTTGTTGCTTGCGGCGGCGCTTTCGCTTACTGCGATTCTCCCGCTCCAAGCCCAAGATGGCCCAGTGACCGTCGTCACCGAAACGGTGGCGGCTACAACCGCAGAAGGCACCGTCGTCGAGACGGCGACAGTGGCCGAGGAGGCCGCTCCGGCCGGCGCCCCGACGCTCGAACAGCGCATCGAGGACCTCGAGGCCTACATCAACAACGTTGACCGCCCGTCCGGCGATGCCTCGAAGATCAAGGCGCCCGGTCCCGGCCACAACGCCTGGCAGATGGTCTCCACCGCGCTCGTGCTCTTCATGACGCTCCCGGGTTTGGCGCTCTTCTACGGCGGTCTGGTCCGCTCGAAGAACGTTCTTTCGATCCTGGCCATGTGTCTTGGCATCGCGGGTCTGGTCAGCTTCCTCTGGTGGCTGTGCGGCTACAGCCTGAGCTTCGCCGGCTCGAATCCGTTCATCGGCGACCTTTCGAACGCCATGCTCAAGGGCATGTCGCCCGGCGCCGTCGGCGCGGGCTACTACTGGATCTCGGACTACGTCTGGGCGATGTTCCAGTTGACGTTCGCCATCATCACCCCGGCGCTCATCTTCGGCGCCACGGCCGAGCGCATGAAGTTCTCGGCGGTGATGCTCTTCACCCTGATCTGGATGTTCGTCGTCTATTTCCCCATGGCCCACATGGTCTGGTCGGTCAGCGGCTTCATGTGCGGTCCGCTCAATCCCGAGGCCGGGATCAAGGCGATTGACTTCGCCGGCGGCACGGTCGTCCACATGACGTCCGGTTGGTCGGCTCTCATTCTCTGCATCATCCTCGGGCCGCGTCTCGGCTTCGGCAAACAGCCGATGCCCCCGCACTCGATGGTCCTCTGCATGGTCGGCACCGGCATGCTCTACGTCGGATGGTTCGGCTTCAACGCCGGCTCCGCCCTCGGCGCCGACGCCATCGCGGCCAACGCGTTCACGACCACCATGCTCTGCGCCGCCGTCGCCGGTCTGGTGTGGGCTCTCATGGAGTGGATGTTCCGCGGCAAGCCCAGCGTGCTCGGCTTCTGCTCGGGCATCGTCGCCGGCCTCGTGGTCATCACCCCGGCCGCCGGTTTCGTCACCCCGACCAGCGCCATCATCATGGCCTTCGCGGCGGGCATCATCCCGTTCTTCGCGGTTGTCTACATGAAGAAGATGCTCGGCTACGACGACGCGCTCGACAC
>CAZSUJ010000124.1:0-1137 GCA_964609925.1 uncultured Chthoniobacter sp.
GCTCGCCCAGCAATTCGCAAGCGCGCGGCGCCGCAGGGGTCTGAAGCCAGATCGGGTTGAGCGCGTCCATTGGCTCAACTCCGCCATTCGCAGCCCAAAGGTTCTGGACGTCATCACGCGGACCGCAGCAAATGGGTTTGGCGCCGACGACATCGGCCCCGCCAGCGCGCGCCGTTCGCACGAGCAGCGAGGTGACGAATGTCTTCCCGCAATCCGTATCTGTGCCGGTGATGAAATAGTTCATGCGCCCTCCCCCATTCCGCCCGGCCCGCCGTGGAGTTGGTGCGTCGCCACGGACAACACATGCGCCGCCGCCGTCTCGCTGCGGAGGACGTGACGACCGAGATCGAGCCGAACGAAGCCGCAGGCCTGCGCGTCCGCCATTTCATCGGGCGTCCAGTCGCCTTCGGGCCCGATCGCGAAAGTCGTCTCCCCCTCACCCTCCGCGAGGAAAGCCCCAAGCGTCCTTCCGCCTGGATGCAGAGCCGGGATGCCGCGACAACCGGACGCCGCGCCGCGGAACGCCGCCACGGGCGGCATCAGCGCGTGGATCTCCGGAAGAACAAGGTGTCCGCACTGCTTGGCCGCCTCGACGGAGACCTGCCGCCATTTTGCAAGCCGGCGCGCGGCCTCGGGGCCCTCGATCCGCACCACGCTCCGGGCCGCCGCAACCGGCTGGATCGACGCGGCGCCGAGCTCGGTCGCCTTCTGGATCATCCAATCGAACCGGTCTCCCTTGATCAGCGCCACGACGAGGTGAACTCCCGGCGCCGGACGATGGACCGACCACTCGCGGCGGATTTCCACCACCACACTCCGCTTGCCAACTTCCACCACAACCGCAGCCGCAGCCCTACCCGTGCCGTCAAAGATCTCGACCGGCTCTCCGTCCCTCACGCGCAACACGCGAGCCGCATGCGCCGCCTCGGTCTCCGGCAGACTCACGGTGCCGGCGTGCCAGTCGGTGGGCGGAACATGGAAACGATGCACGCAACAATGATTCCCCAGCAGGCCGCGCGGGGAAACAGGAAAACCACGGCGCGCTCAACCCTTCTTTTTCTTGGCCGGCTTCGGCGTGGGCTGCGGGACGGGCGCGGGGGCCAGCAGCGCGGAGCGCTCTTGCAGGAATGGGTCGAG
>CAZSUJ010000124.1:1237-5979 GCA_964609925.1 uncultured Chthoniobacter sp.
GGAGAGCATGGAGTCAATGTTCGCCAGCTTGCTCGGGTCGAGCGACTCGTTCTTGGCTGCGCCGACCAGCGTCCACGGCGCGCCGGCCGCCGCACGGTCGATGGTCCATGACTTCTTCGCGTCGCCAGTCCGCACCTCGACGCGGCGCGGCGCGGTGGGGCGCACGAAGTCCTTGCGGATCCACTCGGACGGGGTGGTGCGCAGCCCGGAGAATGTTTCACTCACCAGATAAGCGTTCCCTTCGTCGGACGCGGCCAGCACGTAACGTCCGGTCACGGTCCCGCCCACTTCCGGCGTCATGCCTGCGGGAGTGGTCATGTGGTTCTTGCCGAGCAGAAGATGAGCCAGCGCTTTGCCCGCCCCGTCCTGCAACTCCAAGCGCGTGGCCGCTTCGCCCTGCGGAACGCCGTCGCCCGGTTCGCGCAGTTGCAAAGCCGCACGTTCGGCCTCGGCAACCGGCAGGCTCTGCACCGCGGTCAGCCCGGCCATGTCACGCACGAGACCGGAGACTTTGTCGAAGTCCGCGGGGTAATCCGCCCGCTCGGCCACCACCCAACGTCCGGAAGCCCGCCGCAGCGTGACCGTTCCCTCGGGCCCCGCGAGACGGACAGCCGCAACCTCGCTGACGGGCAGTTCGGTGAACAACTCTGCGCCGGCTGGAACGGCCTGCTGCTGCCATGAGGACTCTTCGCGCTGGTGGACAAACCAAGCGACAGCGGCGAGGACCACGGCAGCGATGACGAGGTAGAGGAGACCTTTCATGGCTCAGCGCGCCCGCTGGCGACGGTGGCGGTAAATCGCAATAACGAGACCCACACCGGCCACGAGCAATGGCATCGCGAGGATGTTCGTCCACTTCACACCCTGCTCGAGCGCCTCGACCTCGCGGCGCAACGTCTTGCGGACCTCCTTGAGTTCCTTCTTGGCGGCGGCCTCCTTCGCACGGAACGACTTGATCTCAGCCTGCTGCTCGGGCGTGAGGATGAACTGCTGGCCGGCATCTTTGCTCTGCTCCAGCTCCGCCAGCCGCGTCTGTGTCTCGGTGAGGCCCCGCTCCAACTCGGCGATCTTGTCGCGGAACTTCCCCTCGGCCTCGGCCTGCATGCGCTTGACCACGGTGAAAGGCCGGTCCCGCGTGGCGCGGCTGCGAACCGAAGCGAGTTCGTCCCCGCCGGCGAGCTGCTCGACCATGGACTGCGCGAGGTCGAGGTTCCCGTTTGCGGGGACCAGAACGGGGCGACCGAACGGCGTGGCCATCTCGGCCACGGCAAGCGGGTCGAAGAGCATGTCCACGTCGCCCACGAGATAGATGACCGCCGGCTCGGCCGATTCCTTCAGGCCCGCCGGCGCATTCGGATCCGGCGACGCCGCGGCGTCCGGCAGGGAGGGCTGACCCTCGGGCGTGATCTTCGGCCGCCCGTCCGGAAAGGCCGTCTTGAATCGCCCCTCGAGCTTGAGTGCGAGCGTGTAGGGCACGCCTGTCGGCTTGAACGTGCGCTCGATTTCCTGCGGGGCCGACTGCACGAGCCCGGGCGCGGAGAGCGCGGACTGATCCGACGAGAAGACGAGGTTCACACGCTCCGTTCCCTCGGGGGCCGCGCCTTGAAACGCGCCGGCCAACGCCATGAACAGGCTGTCGATCGTCCCCGTGACCACGGAATCGGGATCGAGCGAGTCGGGGCCCAGCGTGAGGACTCCGGGCGCGCGGCCGCGGCGCGTGCTGCCCACGTTCTCCATGTCCACCACGGCCTCGGCGGTGTTGAACTGCACTCCCCACGCCGGAAGGAGTGTCGACAGCGTGGACACGCTGGGCGGCGCCATGCCCATCATGGGCGAGGTCATGGGCGCATCCATCACGCACATCGGATCGAGGAACGCGACGAGCCGCCCCCCACGGAGCACGAACTGGTCGATGGCGTATTCCGTCGCCTCGGAAATCTGACGCGGGTGCACCACGACGAGCGTCCTGATGTCCGGCGGAATCTCCGCCGATTCGAACGGGATCTCGCGCACATCGAACGTCCGCCGCAGTTCATCGAAGAACACGCCGGCCGCGGGAGGCCGATCCATCATCTGCATCATGGGCGGCGGCGAGGCTGTGGTGAGCGGGGTGAGGAGGCCTATCACTGGCTTCTCGGCTGCCGTGACGGCCGCAATCCCGCGGGCGATGTCGTATTCCAACAACCGCTCACGGTCGGGCGAGAGGAATGGAAGTGCGGATTTGCGATCGAGCTGGCTGAAGCCCATGCCGAGATAGATGCGGTCTCCGTTGGGAAAAACCTGCGCGTCCACACCGTCGAGTCGGGCCGAGTCCTCGGCCTCGGAATCCGGCGCCGGGTCGAGGCGTTGGATTTGCAACTTGCCGTCGGAAGCCGCGCGCATCGCATCGAGCAGGTCGTTGATGTTCTGCGCGTAATTCTTCAACCCCATCGGCATGGCCTCGTCGCTTTGGCTGTAGTAAAAGCGCACCTGCACGGGGGACTTGAGCCCGGCCAGCAGCTTCTTTGTCCCTTCGCTCAAGGTGAACGCACGCTCCGCCGTGAGGTCGGCCCGCCATGGCATCTGCGAGACGATGACGTTCACGCCCACGAGCACGACGAACATGGCCGCGAGGCCGGCGAGGGCGAAGGCTGGGGTCTCGAATTTCCGGTGCTTCATGGAGGATCAGCCGGCCCGCCGCGCGCGCAGCACGGCGTGGGTGGCGAAGAGGAAGAACACGATCACGGAGGCGAAGAAGACGAGGTCGCGCAGGTCGAGGACGCCGCGCTGGATGTTGTCGAAATGGGTCATCACGCTGAAGGCCGCGACGAAATCCACCACGCCGGGGCTGGCCACCCGGTCGAGCAGGTTGAGCACCGGCGGCCACCCGCAGAGGATGAGGAAGAGGCAAAGCACGACCGCGAGAATGAAGCTGACCACCTGGTTCCGCGTCAGGGCCGAGGTGAATGACGTGATGGCGAGGTAGGAAGCGCCCAGCAGCAGGCTGCCGATGTAGCTGGCCACGATCACACCATTGTCGGGCGCGCCGAGATAGTTGACCGTGATCCAAACCGGGAAGGTCAGGGCGAGCGCGACGGCAACGATGGCGAGGTAGGCGAGGAACTTGCCGAGGATGGCCTGCCACGTCGTGAGCGGAAGGGTGAAGAGCAGCTCGATCGTGCCGGAGCGACGCTCCTCCGCCCACATGCGCATGCCCATGGCCGGCACGAGGAAGAGGTAGAGCCACGGATGCCAGCCGAAGAACGAAAGCAGCGAGGCCTGTCCGCGCTCGAAGAACCCGCCGATCATGAACGTGAAGAAAGCCGAAAGGAGAAGGAAGATGACGACGAACACGTAAGCCACGGGCGAGGCGACCGTTCCAGCCAGCTCGCGTCGCGCCACCGCAAGGATGTTTCCGCAGCCGCAGTTCATGGCTTCCTCCCCGGTGCGCCGTCCGGCAGCGTGATGTTGCGGAAGACGTCGTCCAGCCGTCCTTCCTCGATCCGTAGCTCCTCGATCTTCCATTTCTCGCGCACGGCCAGCTCATGCACACGCGCGGCGAGTTGGCGGGCGGCCGGGGCATCCTTCGGCCGAAGCCGCAGCACCGCGGGCCCCTCCGCGACCACCCCGACCGCCACGCACCCCTCCACCTTCTCCAAAAGGGGCTGCAGCGTGGCGCCCCCCCGATCCGCCACGCGCAGCACAACTGTTCCCGCCCCATCGGACCGGCCTTTCAACTCGGCCGGCGTTCCGTTGGCCACGATGCGACCGCGGTCGATGATGATCGCCCGCGTGCACACCGCCTCGACCTCCTCGAGGATGTGGGTTGAGAAAATGATCGCCTTGTCCCGTCCCATGCGGCGGATCAAGGAACGCACTTCGTGCTTCTGGTTCGGGTCGAGCCCGTCGGTCGGCTCATCGAGAACCAGCACCGGCGGGTCGTGCAGGATGGCCTGCGCGAGGCACGCGCGGTGGCGGTAGCCCTTCGAGAGCGTGTCGATGCTCTGGTGCGCTACCGGCTCGAGGAAGCATGTTGTGACCGCGCGATCCACGGCCTCGCGCAGTGCCCCCCCGTGCAACCCGCGCGCCTGGCCGCAGAAGCGCAGGAAGCCGGAGACCGACATGTCGCTGTAGGACGGCGCGTTCTCCGGCAGGTAACCGACGAGCCGTTTGGCTTCGACCGGATGCTCCTCGACATCGAATTCGCCGACCTTGGCCGTGCCGGAAGTCGGCGGCAGAAAACCCGTGACGATCCGCATGGTGGTGGACTTGCCCGCGCCATTGGGCCCGAGGAAGCCGAGGATCTCGCCCTTGGCGACCTCGAAGGACACGCCGTCCACCGCGGCCTTCGCTCCGAAATTTTTCCTGAGGTTGCTGACCGTGATCATCTCGCGCCCGCCTCGGCCATCATCCGGGTGGGCGGAGAATAGCGACAGCGGACGCGGGCCGGATGTTCAAAAAATTTCCGGCTCCGGCCGGTCGAATTTCAACGTGAGGTCGAGAATCTCCGGCCGGTTGCCCACTCGCACGGGCGGACCCCATGTGCCCAACCCGGGCGACACGACCAAGGGCATGCCGTCGAACAATCCGATGCCGCTGCTGAAGCCGTGCATCGCCTTGAGGATGTATTTGTTCGGCCAGAGCTGGCCGTCGTGCGTGTGCCCGCTCAACTGCACGTGCGCCCCCGCAGCCACGGCTTCGCCGGGGGCCACCGGTTGGTGGTCCACCACGACGACCGGAGCTCCCTTCGGAACCCTCTGCAT
>CAZSUJ010000125.1:0-5961 GCA_964609925.1 uncultured Chthoniobacter sp.
GGAGGCAAAGCGGTCGGCTCGGCGGGACTTGAACCCGCACGGAGTTTCCTCCAAGAGATTTTAAGTCTCCTGTGTCTGCCATTCCACCACGAGCCGCAGGAGGGAATATGGCGGAAAGAAGACCCGGACACGAGTCAAAGGACGTTCTGTCCGTTGCGTCTGCCATTTCACCACACCGGCCGGGCGCAGCATCTTGGCTGCTAGAGGGGCGGGAGGCCAAACGTGCCGCGTTGGTGGCAGGCGAATGCTCACGCGGACACTATTCCTTGTGTGCCGTGTTGACACACACATCAACCTGTGGGATTCTGCCGCATCTTGCCGACTACTGCCGAGAACCCGCCGGCCGGCCGCCCCGCATCGAGGCAACGCCGACCGACCACGGCCCGCACGATGAGAGAGGAACGCGAACGAACGGAAGACGAGGGACCTCCCAGCGAGGCCCCCGGCAATACGCCACCTCCCCCGGCCCCCGCCCGGCCACCCGCGGCGCAGGCCACGGAATTCTGCCAGATCCTCGTGCGCGAGATCTCCGTGGCCGAGGACTGGCAATACGTCCAAGACCTGATCGCAGCCATCCTGCGCGTGAAGTTCCTCGCGGGCTCGGGGATTGTCACCGCCCGCATCCAAGCCGCAGTGCCCATCATCGGCGAATCCGCACCGGATACCCGCGAAGAGGAGGAGGATGAAGAGCACGAAAGCCACGTCCACTCGAGCCGCACGGTGGAGGATCAGGTCCTGGCCGATCAGCGGGCGGCGGTCTCGCCGCCGAAACACCTGCTTGGGTCGCTCGCGCAGGAATGGCGGCGTTGCGACCGCGAGAAGCTGCCCTGCTCGATCCTCTCGATCGCGATGGACAATTTCACCGACCTCGAGGCGCGGCGTGGACGCGGCGAGGCCAACGCCTGCCTGAAGTCGGTCGCGGGGACTGTGCGCGGCTTGTGCATGCGGCGCCGCGACCGCGTTTTCCACCGCAGCAACGGAACATTCGTCGCCGTGCTCCCGCGCACTTATCCCGACGGCGCGCGCACCGTGGCCGACCGCATCGCGCACGGCGTGCGCGGGCTCGGGCTCGTTCATCCCGACGTCGAAGGCGATCCGCCGGTGGTCACGGTTTCGGTCGGCGTGGCCGGCAGCGTGCCCTCGCCCGACCTCAAGGCGGCCGACATTCTCCGCCAGGCCGACCAGATCCTCGAAGCCGCGTTGCGCAGCGGCCGGGGGCGCGTGCTGCCGGAGTTTCCGCGCACGGTGCACCGTATCGACCTGCGCAAATTCTGGAGCGTGCTCCGCCCGGGCGCGGAGAACGCGCGCCGACGCCGCACCGACTAGTTTCCGGGATAGGTTCTAGCCGGATCTCCCCCCGGACAACTAGGCGCTCGCCCTCGCCGCCCAAAGAAACCAACATCGCTGCATGGAGGCTGTGGTTGATTTTGTGCGCGGGCATTGGACGAATGCCGTCGAGATCGTCCTGCTCGCGGTCGTCATCTATTACACCTACCTGTATTTCCGCGGGACGCCCGGCGCGAAGATCCTCGTCGGCCTCACGCTCGTGTTCATCACGCTGACGCTGGCCTCGCAGCTCCTCGATCTCCATGTCATCGGGTGGCTGCTGCGCAGCTTCTCGGTCTTCCTCGCGGTGGCCCTCGTGGTCATCTTCCAGCCGGAGTTGCGGCGTGCGCTGACCGAGTTGGGCAGCCACCACTTTTTCCGCAGCGGGCTGCAGAAGCGCGAAACCATCGACCTGCTCGTCGAGACGGTCTTCGACCTCGCGCGGCGGCAGTTCGGCGCCCTCATCGCCATCGAGCGCGAGATCAGCATCCGCCAGTTCGCCTCGACCGGCGTGGACATCGACGCCGTGTTCTCGCGCGAACTGGTGCTCACCATCTTCCATCCCAAGACCGTCCTGCACGACGGAGGCATGATCGTGCAGGACGACCGCGTCACCGCGGCGGGCTGCATTTTCCCGCTGACCGCGCGCGAGGACCTCGACCGCAGCCTCGGCCTGCGCCACCGCGCGGGCATGGGGATCACGGAGGAGTCGGACGCCATCGCAATCCTTGTTTCCGAGGAAACCGGCCACGTTTCCCTCTGCCACCGCGGAATCCTCGAACGCAACCTCAACATCGACCGCTTCCGGCGGCGCCTTAACCAGATGCTCCTGCTCGAGAAATATGAGGCAAATCCTCCTTCACAATTGGAAAGTTAAGCTGGCCAGCCTCCTGCTCGCGACCGTGGTCTGGTATGTCATCCAGCACAGCGTGAACCCGGCGGCGGAAGGGCGCGAACGTGCCGCGGCGGAGAAGAGGGCCCAGCGGTGAAGAGGCGTTACTTCGGCACGGACGGCGTGCGCGGCCGCGCCGGCGAACATCCCATCACGGAGGAATTCGCGGAGAAACTCGGCCGTGCCGCGGCGCGGGTCCTCGGCGGGGGAAAGAGCGGCACGGTCGTGGCCATCGGACGCGACACGCGCGCCTCCGGACCGGAACTCGAGCGCGCCCTCGCCAGGGGCATCACCTCGGCGGGCGGCGACGTCCGGCTGCTCGGCGTGCTGCCCACGCCCGGCGTCGCGGCTTTGGTCAAGGCCGACGGCCTGACCGCCGGCGCGGTCATCTCCGCCTCGCACAATCCGGCGGCCGACAACGGCATCAAGTTTTTCGCGGGCGACGGTTACAAGCTCCCGGACGAGACGGAACTCGCCATCGAGGCGGCCTTGGACGAGCCGCCCGCTACGACCACCCGCGGAAATGTCTCCACGCAGGACGACGCCACCGAGCGATACGTGCGCCACGCGCTCGCCTCCTGGCCACAGGGGGTGTCGCTGAAAGGCCTGCGCATCGCGGTGGACTGCGCGAACGGGGCCGCGTTCCGGTCCACGCCCGAAGCCCTGCGCGCCCTCGGGGCCGATGTCGCCCTCTTCCACGCCGAGCCCGATGGCGCGAACATCAACCTCGGCTGCGGCAGCACCGAGGCCGGCGAAATCGGCCGGCTGGTCCGCGAGACCGGGGCGCAAGTGGGCCTCGCGCACGACGGTGACGCCGACCGCCTGTTGCTTTGCGACGAGACGGGGGACCCGCTCGACGGCGACGAACTCCTCGCCATCGCCGGGCTCGATCTCCTTCGCGACGGCAAGCTCGCGAATTCGACCATCGTCGCCACCGTGATGAGCAACCTCGGTCTCGACGAGGCCGTCGAGAATGCGGGGGGCAGCATCGTGCGCACCGCCGTCGGCGACCGCTACGTGCTCGAAGCCATGCGCGCCGGCGGACACATCCTCGGCGGCGAGCAGAGCGGCCACATGATCTTCGCGGAGCACGGGACAACCGGCGACGGCCTGGTCTCCGCCCTGCAAATCCTGCGCATCATGGCCGCCACCGGCAAACCGCTCAGCGAGCTGCGCCGCGCGCTGTCGAAGTATCCGCAGGCCCAACGCGGCGTCATGGTGCGCGCGAAGCCTCCGCTGGAGGAACTTCCGACCGTGCAGCAAGCCATCGCCGACGCCGAAGCCGCCGTCGCCCCGCGCGGCCGGGTGCTCGTGCGTTACAGCGGCACCGAGCCGAAGCTGCGCATCCTCCTCGAAGGACGCGATGCAGCCGTGCTCGACGAGCAGGCGGACCGCATCGCGGAATCCATCCGCCAGGCGATCGGTCAGGCCCCGACCCAGTCGCGGTAGCGGACAACATCGCGGTCGGCCGCCGCCGCACGCGCCAGCGCCAAGGCCTGCGTCCGGATCGCCTCGTGCGACCAGTCCGGCGGATGAAGCCCGAGCCGCGCCAGGTCGCGGCCTCGCAACCGCGCCGCGAGCAGCGCATTCCAGCGCAGGCTGACGGCGCGCCGCCACCCGCTGCGCACGCTGTAAACGAGCGACTGCGAAGGCGTCCAGGCGCCCGAGCGCAAATCGAGCACACCGCCGAGGCGCGTCGTGTAGGCGAAGGCCGCCTCGCGGGCCGCCTGTTCCGCCTCGGCCCCCAGCAGCCACGCGGGGGCGATGAATCCCGGCACATCCAGGCCGGCCCCGGCGAGCATGGCCCGGCCCGCGTCAAGTCGCCGCCGCGCCTCATCGCGGGCGAGATCGAAGAACTCCCCCTCGCCCGCGGTGTAGTGCTCCGTGATCAACCGCCCCCACCAGCCGCCGCCCGGACGGCGTTCCCGCCGGTGGTAGAACCCGTGCAGCACAATCTCGTGGCCGTCGACCTCGAGCGAGCGCAGCCAGTCAAGGAAAGCGGGATCGTCCGCCACCGCGCCCCGGTGATGGTGGTCCGGCACGACGAGCAGGGAGGTGACCCCGAGGCCCCCGGAGGCGAGATCCGCGAGCATGGACTCGACCACCGGGCGGGTCCACGGACTGACGTCGTGGATTGAGACGGCGAGGGCTCGTCCCGAAGGGGCATTCATTTGCACTTCCCCCCGCACATGCTAACAGTTCAATCTTCCAGACCCGGTGACTCCCAACGACCCGAACAATCCAAACAATCCGAAGCCGCGCGGCCAGGATCCCGATCCGCAATTCAACTGGCGAGGCCTTCTGCTGTTCGCGGTGGCTTTCGCCCTGCTGGGCAGTCTCTTCATCTTTCGAGGCGGCAATCTCACCCAAGCGGACGATTTGAGCTATCCGAAATTCTCGGCGCTGCTGGCCGAGGGGAAAATCGTCTCAACAGCGGAACGCCCGCTTGAGCTGGTTGTCGAGGAGGGGCGCAACACCCAGACCCTCTCGGGCTACTACCGGAAGATGGTCACCGTTCCCCCGAAGACGGAACCCGAGGAACGGGTCGTGCCTTTCAAGACGGTGGTCTTCATGCCCTTCAACGGCGAGTCGCTCGACCAGCAGCTTGCCAAAGCCGGCATCACCCCCTCGGTGCGCGCGGAATCAAACCTCCTCGCCACCACGCTCATCGGCTTCCTGCCCATCGCCATCTTCCTGATCCTTCTCTACTTCATCTTCCGCTCGCAGATAAAGATGGCCGGCAAGGGCGCGCTCAACTTCGGCAAGAGCAAGGCCCGCATGATGGCGCGGGAGAAGAACCGCATCACCTTCAAGGACGTGGCCGGCGTCGAGGAGGCCAAGGAGGAGGTTTCCGAACTCGTTGACTTCCTCAAGGACCCCAAGAAGTTCCAGAAACTCGGCGGACGCATCCCGAAGGGCGTGCTCATGGTCGGCCCTCCGGGCACCGGCAAGACGCTCCTCGCCCGCGCCATCGCCGGCGAGGCCGATGTCCCGTTCTTCAGCATCAGCGGCTCGGACTTCGTCGAGATGTTCGTCGGCGTCGGCGCCTCGCGCGTTCGCGACATGTTCGAGCAGGGCAAGAAGAACGCGCCCTGCCTCATTTTCATCGACGAGATCGACGCCGTGGGTCGCCACCGCGGACACGGCATGGGTGGCGGACATGACGAGCGCGAGCAGACGCTCAACGCCCTCCTCGTCGAGATGGACGGCTTCGACACGCAGGACGGCGTCATCATCATCGCCGCGACCAACCGCCCCGACGTCCTCGACCCAGCGTTGCTGCGCCCGGGCCGCTTCGACCGCCAAGTCACGGTGAACCTCCCGGACGTGCGCGGCCGCGAGGAGATCCTCAAGGTCCACATCAAAAAGGTGAAAGTGTCCGATTCGGTGGACCTCGGCGTGATCGCGCGAGGCACCCCCGGCTATTCCGGCGCCGAGCTGGCCAACGTGATCAACGAGGCCGCGTTGCTGGCCGCCCGCCGCGGACTCAAGGCCATCACCACCCGCGAACTCGAGGAGGCGCGCGACAAGGTGCGCTGGGGCAAGGAGCGCCGCAGCATGGCCATCAGCGAGAAGGAGAAGGAAGTCACCGCCTACCACGAAGCCGGGCACGCGTTGCTCCTCGAACTGCTGGAGCACACGGCCCCGCTGCACAAGGTCACCATCATCCCCCGCGGCCCCTCGCTCGGCTCGACCATGTGGCTGCCGGAGGAGGACAAATACAACACGCGCCGCAAGGAGCT